>CANBVR010000073.1 GCA_947372965.1 Actinomycetota bacterium | reverse complement strand
TCCGATCTTCGCGGAAACATTTGCTTTGGCGCAAGCTCCATTTGCCTTGTTAGCGGCTTGGGCTGATGAGAGACCAGTTACCAATGATGCTGCGACAAAGAGCACTGCTGTTGCAGAAGCGATAAATTTCTTAGACACGAACTACCTCCGATATGGAACCTGGATTATTCTGCAATTCTATCGAGGAGCCGATGGATTGTTAGGTTACGAATCGATTCTGTGCCGAGAAAGTGCTGTGAATAAATAGCGAATGACGCTTAATTATTGGTGCGCTGGCGCTTGCGGACTTTTAGCCCCTGCTTTCGCACCATCGGGCGTGGGCCAAAGCGCGCCACAAAACTTAGGATTTTATATTGCCAGCCAGGGATACAAATTGGCTTTCCAGCTTGAGATGCCCGCCAAGCATCCGCCACAACGCGATCGGCATCTAGCCATAAGAAGTTTGGAAGGGCATGCATCTTCATGCCACCTCGTTGGTGAAATTCAGTGTGAGTAAATCCAGGGCAGAGCGCGGTGACCTTTATGTTTGTACCTTTTAACTCAGTATTCATAGATTCAGAGAGCACAGTTAAATACGACTTTGATGCGCTGTAGGTTCCGCTGGTGATCCAGGATGCAACGCTTGAGACATTAATAATGGTTCCGGAGTTGCGCGCTTTCATCACAGGCAAAATTGCGTGCATTAAATGCATTGGTGCCTTAACTAAGACATCCAGGAGATCAAGTTCTAAATCAAGCGGGCTCTTCATAAAGCTTTGATTTATTCCAAACCCAGCATTGTTTACTAAGACTTCAATAGGCGATTTCTTATCGACCAAACGTTTCGCTACTTTTTCTACGGCTTTAGAATCAGTTAGATCTGCAACGAGTATCTCGGTCTTTATTTTGTAAGCGCTCTCTAAAGATTTTGCCCGTTCTTGAAGCCGCTTTTTATCACGAGCAACAAGAACGAGATCAAATCCTTTTTCCGCAAGCAACCTTGTAAACGATTCACCAATACCTGCAGTGGCGCCAGTTACAAGTGCGGTTGCCATTTACTTAACGATTCCAGTCGTTGGTTCATCGCGGATATGCCACGAAGTGCCAAACTCTGCGATCTTTTCGAGGAATGGCTTGGCATCAAACCACTCTGGTCCGCTCACACCAGCTTCTGGCTTCCAGATACCAGCATGAATTAGCTCCATGGCAATAACTGGATTAATTGCGGTCTGCCAAACGACAGCCTGATCGCCGTAGTTCTCCATAGACCAAGCATTATCAACAACGTTATAGATGTAAACAGCTTTAGGTTCACCGCTCTTATCTAAACCTTTGACTAGCGCGCCTGCACAAGTCTTTCCCTTCATGCGGGAACCAAGAGTTGCCGGATCTGGAAGTGAGGCAGCAAGTAAATCTCTCGGTGAAACTTGAACACCTTGCACATCGACCATCTCTTTGCGATCCATTCCAAGCATGTGAATGGTCTTTAGGACTGAGATGAATTGCGCACCAAGACCATATTTAAAGTTAACTTTCTTAGCATCAATCTTCTGTGGAATCAGAACAACTTCTTCGTGTTCAACATTCACACACTCAACCGGCCCAATTCCTTCTGGGAAGTCGAAAACCTCAAGCTCGGAGAATGGTGCGGTTGTGTACCAACCACGACCATCTTCCCAAATGATTGGGGGATTGAGACATTCTTCGATTGTGGTCCAGATAGAGAAGGAAGGAGCAAATTCATAGCCTTCAACAACCAAGTTAGAACCATCTAGAACTGTTACGGAATCAATTCGGGAGAAGAGTTCATCAGATGCATATTTTGCAAAGACATCGCTCATTCCAGGTTCAACACCCATACCAATTAAGGCGTAGATACCGCGTTCACCCCAGTTCCAGTCACGTGCGAATTGTTCGTCGCCGAACTTAACGCCAGTTTCCGTCTCTGGATAATGTGGATGTGGGCGGGAAAGTGACATCGCCATATCCATATAATTTCTATTTTCGATCTCGCAAGCTAAGAAGATTGGCATTACAAATCGTGGATCAACTGCGTTGATGACAATATCTGGATCTGCTTTGCGAATTAATTCGCGGATATCTTCTAACTCTGCGGCATTAACATTTGCGGCTGAAAATCGGGGATCTTTCAAACGGTTTACAGCTGCTTCCGCTTTGACCAAGTCGCGGTCAGCGATAACAAATTCTGTAATGAATGAACGACGAGATGCAATATTTGCTATTGCACTTCCAACTCCACCGGCACCTATAACAAGGGCCTTCATATAAAAATCAACTCCAAACGAGTTTTTCTAGTTTTGGTGAGTCTAGCCCTGCGTATTAGGGATAAGCAAGAGCCGTTAAACTAACTTCATATAAATGTCTAACAATTTATATAGGTCCTAGTAGCTCAGTGGATAGAGCAACCGCCTCCTAAGCGGTAGGTCGCAGGTTCAACTCCCGCCTAGGACACTTAATTATGAAATACGACAGTCTTGTCGCCAACGATAAAGATTCGATCCTGCGCAAAATCACGAACTGCGCGAGATAAAACACGGCGTTCGATATCACGACCAGTGGCAATTAAATCCTCGGGTGTCGATGCGTGAGTTACATGTGCAACATCCTGATCGATAATTGGTCCCTCATCTAAATCAGGTGTTACGAAGTGAGCGGTCGCACCGATTATCTTTACGCCACGAGCATGCGCTTGGTGATACGGCTTGGCACCTTTGAAGCCTGGCAAGAAAGAATGGTGGATATTAATAATCCGTCCCGATAGCTCGGCGCAAAATTCTGGCGAAAGTATTTGCATATATCGGGCTAGAACGACTAAATCAATCCTATGCTCTGAAATAAGTTCTTTAATCGCTGATTCTGATGCCTGCTTTTCCATGCCACTTTGATCAACAAACTTTATGCCATGGTTTTCAACTAATAGTTTTAAATCTGAATGATTTGATATTACTGCTGGGATCTCAATCGGCAATTCACCTAATTCTTGCAAATAAAGCAGATCGCGCAGACAGTGGCTCTCTTT
>CANBVR010000072.1 GCA_947372965.1 Actinomycetota bacterium | reverse complement strand
ATTTTGGGCCCGCTTGCAAACCCCGCAAAACCAAAGGTCATTGCGTTAGGTGTTGCACCACTACCTAAATTATCTGTAATGGCAAAAGTGGTAGCTGACCGCGGGGGCGAGGGATTCGCTTTTAGAGGCGATGATGGAATTGATGAACTCACACTTGCGACAACTTCTACCATTATCGAAATTCACGATGGGACAACCACAACCCATTCTTTTGATCCACAAGAAATTGGAATTGAACGCGCTCCGCTTTCTTCACTCGTCGGGGGTGTTCCTGAAGTCAATGCACAGATAATTCGCGATGTATTTAAAGGAAAGTCTGGTCCGATTCGAGATGCAATTGCGCTAAATGCAGCAATCACTATCGCCGCATTTAAGGCGGATTATGGGATTGGTTTGGTTCAACAAATTGCCAATGGTTATGTGATGGCCCAACAGGCGATTGATTCTGGAAAGGCCCTTGAACTTTTGGATACATGGGGCGCCTACACGCGAGAGCTATCTGCGGCTAATAAGTAGGACTTTTAAAACCTAGGCTTTTTATTTTCAGGAAGCCGCTTCATGAACTGAAGAAGATCCTCGGCAGTAAATACCTCAAAGCCCGCAAGTCTTTCAATTAGACGGTGCAATACATCCACAGTTGTTCGTACATCATCAAGAGCTCTATGTGTTGGGGGAGTTGGGGTCTGGAAGAACTCGGAAAGTGTTGAAAGTTTGTAATTGAGAATCTCAGAGCGTTCGATAACTAATCGAGCCAATCTAACGGTATCGATCACTTCATGGCCAGGCCATGGATGCTTAATTTTTGTTGCAGATGCCTTTAGAAATCCCATATCAAAAGGTGAATTATGTGCGACCAAAATGCTTTCATCTCTGGGACCGATGAACTCAAATAGCTCTGGGAGAGCATGATCAATCTTTGGGGCATCGAAGAGCATGGCATCTGTTATTCCAGTTAGTTCAGTGATGTAACTTGGAAGTTCAATACCCGGGTTAACAAAGGATGTGTATTCGCCGATCACCTCACCACCACGAATCTTCATGGCACCAATTTCGGTGATGCCATTGCCATCTTTTGGAGAGGCACCGGTTGTTTCCAAATCTACGACAACAAAAGTTGTCTCCTGAAGTGAACGCCCAATGGAATCAAAACCCGGTTGCCAGTTATCTGCTGGAGGATTTGGAAAGGCTTTGGACATATGAGAAACGTACGCTAACGCGCCGACGAAAGGGCTAAACCGATCGCGAGCCCAAGAATTCCAAGTGCCGAGATGGCAGTTAGGGCCCTTCGCACTCGAGCCTTTTGAATAAAAATGGCAGATTTATCAACAGTCCAAATTAGGAACAAGTACCAACTCGTTGATACAAGCGGCCAAATGCAACCATAGATAAAGATCCCCCAACCTAAAGAGAAATTCTTAGGAACGAATTGGGGGAGGAAGGCCACGGCAAAGACCGCCGCTTTCACATTCGTTAAATTAGTAATGAGTCCAAGACGAAGCGCCGGCCAGGTACGAACCTGTCCTTCCGATTGGAGATCGAATTTCCCAAACTCATTTTTGAGAGTTGCAAGAGTTTGCAGAGACAAAAAAACCAAAAAGACAACCCCACTCCATTTAAGAACTGAGTAGGCCAAATGTGATTTAGCAAAGACCGCGGATAGTCCTACTGAACTTAGCGTTCCCCAGGTAAGAAGACCTAGGCTATTTCCCATTAGGGACCAGAAGGCAGCTTTGCGACCGCCAAGTATTGACTGTCGAAGGATCATTGCAACGCCCTGCCCTGGAACCATGGCAAGTAGAAAAGTTGTTGCGACAAAAGCTGGGATATTCCTGATTAGTTGTGAAATTTCTAAACCTCGCAAAATGGGCAGAGGCTAAAACTACCTCGTTCAAGGGAGAAGTGGCGTAAGTCAATGGAATCAAAACAACTTCTAAGAACAAATACTGGTGGACCGTACTGGGATCGAACCAGTGACCCCCACAATGTCAATGTGGTGCTCTACCGCTGAGCCAACGATCCTTGCATTTTCTAACGGCTAACATATTACCTACTACTGACTCGCACGTCCAAAATCATCTTCTACACGCTCGATATCGTCCTCACCGAAGTAAGTACCTGTTTGGACCTCAACGAAAATAATTTCTTCAGTCCCGGTATTTGAAATTCTGTGAAGTACTCCGATGGCGAAATCAACGGTGTCGCCAGCTTTAACATTTGAATCGATGCCATCAATGGTTACGACACCGCTTCCTTGGACGATAAACCAATGTTCGGCGCGAAATCTATGACGTTGATAGGAGAGCCTAGATCCAGGCTTAACCCAAATAGTTTTTACTTTGTGTGTTGTGGACTCTTGTAGAACTTCATAACGACCCCATGGACGTTCTGACTTTTCAAGTTCTGACATATGTATCCAATCCCTTTTAATCTTTAAAGCCAACTTCTTAATTATGGAGGTCGGAACGGGATTTGAACCCGTGTAGCAGGATTTGCAGTCCTGAGCCTCGCCTCTCGGCCATCCGACCATATTTATTCGATTAAAACTTGCGAAACCTTTAAACCTTTTAAATCTAGCCGACTTAATGCGAGCGGACGACCGGGTTCGAACCGGCGACCTGAACCTTGGCAAGGTTCCGCGCTACCAACTGCGCTACGTCCGCGTACTCACTATTTGGAACAACCCACCCAATGAGGAGGTAAATCTAGCGCACAGGGCTATTTTCTGCCAAAGCGTGAAATCTAAGTTCAAATCGCTTGGTAAATGCTTCCGACTACTAGCGTTCTCTCCGTGATTGATGAGGTCGAACCATGGTTCTGGATGGATGGTCTTTTAGCGACCGATCTTGTTGAGATAACTGATGACGCTGCGAAATTATCTGATGGTGGTTTCTGGGCGGTCTCCACGACATTTGAAGGAAAGAAGACCTTTGCAAAGTTTGCAACCATTTCTCATGGCGTTGCCTTTCCATCAAAAGATAAATGGTTGGGAGTTTGCGGAACTTGGCACAGTTCCTTAAACGAGAGTCAGTATTGCAATTATGTTGAATCCATACGCCAAGAAATTGAAAAGGGTGAGGTATATCAGATCAACGCCTGTCGAATATTGACATGCGAATTTGAAGGCAAATCTCTGGCCCCATTATTTGCCAAGTTATTAGT
>CANBVR010000071.1 GCA_947372965.1 Actinomycetota bacterium | reverse complement strand
GGTGCATCTGCTCTTGGTGGAATTGCATCAACCCAAACTCTCCTATTTGCATCGCGCGCACTTCAAGGCGTCTTTGGTGCACTTCTTGCACCAGCTGCGCTTGCGATCATTTCAGTTACCTTCACAATTCCTAAAGAACGCGCCAAGGCTTTTGGCGTTATCGGAGCTATCTCTGGTGGTGGCGCTGCGATTGGACTAATTCTTGGTGGAACGCTCACTGAATACTTCTCATGGCGTTGGTGCTTGGGTGTAAACGTCCCAATTGCAATGCTCGCATTTATTCTTGCAACCAAGTTTGTGCACGAATCAAAGGCAGCTGGCGATCGCACCTATGACATTCCAGGTGTTATCACTGCAACTGCAGGCTTGTTCTCACTTACTTATGGATTTAACCAAGCTGCAACAAAGGGCTGGTCAAATAGCCGTACAACATCATTCTTTCTTGCAGCAGCAGTCCTCCTGATTGCCTTCATTATTATTGAATCAAAGGTGAAGAATCCTTTGATGCCACTTCGTGTTGTTAAGGAACGTAACCGTGGCGGTTCATACCTTGGTTCACTTGTTGTTGGCGCCGGATTATTCTCAATGTTCCTATTCCTTGGTCTTTATCTCCAAGTAATTCTCGGCTACAGCCCATTGAAATCTGGCTTTGCCTTCTTGCCATTCACGGCTGGAATCATTGTCTTTGCTGGAATTGCATCTCAATTATTACCAAAGTTTGGTCCAAAGCCACTTATGGTTCCAGGACTAATTGCTGCTGGATTAGGACTTCTATTCCTATCTCGCATCACCCCAGAAACTTCATATGTAACTCATGTACTGCCAGCGCTTATAGTCATGTCTAGCGGAATGGCCCTGGTCTTCATTCCTCTTACATCGACTTCACTTCACGCTGTGAGCAATCACGACACTGGAGTTGCAAGTGCAATGGTAAATACCAGCCAACAGATCGGTGGCTCACTTGGTACCGCACTTCTAAATACTGTTGCCGCAACTGCGACAACCACTTACGCGGCAGCACATACAAGCCTTGGAAAGATGGTTCAACCATTTGCAATGACGCATGGCTTCACCGTGGCATTTAAGTTCAGCGCGGTGCTCCTGTTTACTGGCGCTGTGGTGCTCTTCTTCTTTATTAATATCGGTAAGGAAGCCCTTGTTGAAACAGAAGGCGTAATAGCCCACTAAAGTATGGGGGCACCCCTATGCAGGGGCGGTAGCTCAGTTGGTTAGAGCCCCGGACTCATAATCCGGTCGTCGTCGGTTCGAGCCCGACCCGCCCCACCAGAAGTTAAGAATTAATTGCGATCGAAACGATCTGCATCCATTACTTTTGTCCAAGCTTTTACGAAATCCTTTACGAATTTCTTCTTTGCATCGCTGGCGGCATAGACCTCAGAGAGTGCGCGAAGTACTGAGTTAGATCCAAATACAAGATCTGCGCGAGAGCCGGTCCAACGAATTGCGCCAGTATTTCGATCATGGGCTTCATATAGATCAGTTCCAGATTTCGGAGCCCATTCGATATCAAGAGCTAAGAGATTTGTGAAGAAATCATTGGTTAGCTTCTCTTTTTCAGTTGTGAAAACACCTGTTTGAGATCCATCGGTACTCACACCTAGAACACGAAGGCCGCCAACAAGAACTGTCATTTCTGGCGCTGAGAGATTTAGAAGTGAAGCCCGATCAACTAGAAGAACTTCATCGGGTTGCGTTATCCCCTTCTTCTTAAAGTTTCTAAAGCCATCGGCATGTAGTTCTAGGAAGGCAAAAGAAGCAACATCTGTTTGCTCAACAGTCGCATCCGTTCGGCCAGGAGTGAATGGCACTTCAATTTTGTGACCAGCATTTTTGGCAGCCTGTTCGACTGCGGCCACTCCACCTAGAACGATTAAGTCTGCAAGTGAAACTTGGCGCTTTGATTTAGCATTAAATTCTTTTCTAACCTTCTTTATAGCCTTGAGCGCAATTGCAAGTTCTGTTGGATTATTTACTTCCCAATGACTCTGTGGAGCAAGAGCGATTCGAGCACCATTAGCACCACCACGCTTATCAGTTCCACGGAATGTTGCGGCAGATGCCCAAGCAGTTGTAACTAATTGTGAAATTGAAAGACCAGTATTCAATAGCTCTTTCTTTAACTTCTTGATTTCCTTATCTCCAATAGCCTTACCTTTGGCTTTTGGAAGTGGGTCTTGCCAAATTAGAACTTCGCTCGGTACTTCCTTTCCTAAATAGCGAACTGCTGGACCCAAATCGCGGTGCGTTAACTTAAACCAGGCGCGAGCAAAAGCATCAGCGAATTCTGATGGGTTTTGATGGAAGCGACGAGAAATCTTTTCATAGGCTGGATCAACGCGAAGTGCGAGATCTGAAGTCAACATAATTGGCGCGTGCTTCTTAGAAGGATCATGAGCATCTGGAACGGTGTTGCTTGCAGCCCCATCCTTTGGAATCCATTGTGTTGCACCAGCTGGTGATTTGGTTTGCACCCATTCGTGGCCAAAGAGAACATCAAAGTAAGAGTTGTCCCACGTAGTTGGTGTTGGAGTCCATGCGCCTTCAAGACCACTTGAGATCGTATTCTCGCCATTTCCGTGGCCCAAAGTATTTTTCCAACCAAGTCCTTGCGCTTCGATCGGCGCAGCTTCTGGTTCTGGCCCAACATATCTCGATGGATCTCCAGCACCGTGCGTCTTACCAAATGTGTGGCCCCCTGCTACAAGTGCAACAGTTTCTTCATCATTCATTGCCATGCGCGCAAAGGTTTCGCGAATGTCACGAGCGGAGAGAAGCGGATCTGGATTTCCATTAGGGCCTTCTGGGTTTACATAAATAAGTCCCATTTGAACTGCAGCAAGTGGATTTTCTAAATCACGTTCTCCGCTGTAGCGCTCATCGGCCAACCATTCTGCTTCTTTGCCCCAATAAGTTTCATCTGGTTGCCAAACGTCAACTCGTCCGCCGCCAAATCCAAATGTCTTAAGCCCCATCGATTCAATTGCGCAGTTTCCTGCCAAGATCAATAGATCAGCCCAAGAAATCTTCTGACCATACTTTTGCTTAATCGGCCACAATAAACGACGAGCCTTATCTAGGTTTACGTTATCTGGCCAAGAGTTTAAAGGCGCAAAGCGTTGCATTCCAGATCCGCCGCCTCCGCGACCATCTGATGTGCGATATGTACCAGCGCTATGCCAAGCCATGCGAATAAAGAATGGACCATAGTGACCGTAATCTGCTGGCCACCAATC
>CANBVR010000070.1 GCA_947372965.1 Actinomycetota bacterium | reverse complement strand
TCCATGCCACTTTGATCAACAAACTTTATGCCATGGTTTTCAACTAATAGTTTTAAATCTGAATGATTTGATATTACTGCTGGGATCTCAATCGGCAATTCACCTAATTCTTGCAAATAAAGCAGATCGCGCAGACAGTGGCTCTCTTTGGTTACAAGTACTAAGACTCGTTTTTTATCACTAACGGAGCGAATCGAGAGGGCGGGGTTGAATTTTCCAAGGCCGGAATCAAGGTTGCTTTTAACGCCATCGATTGAAAGATCGGTTTCGAATCGAGTGCGCATCACAAAGATATTTGTTGTGGGATCAGTGAACTGTTGGTTCTCGATGATGTTGCCACGGCATTCGAGAATTGCCGTGGTCATCGCATGAACGATGCCTGGCTGATCTTGACATTGCAGGGTGACAATTAGATCCACCCTGCAATGTTAAGGGTTACTAATGTGAAATCGTAAATCGCTTCAGAGATTTAGGCGCCCACCAGTTGCGTTCGCCAAATAGGCGCATAAGAGCTGGAACCAATAGGGCGCGAATTAAGGTTGCATCAAGAATAATCGCAAAAGCAACGCCAAATCCCATCTGCTTGATTGAAGTAACACCACTGGTCAAAAAGGCGGCAAAAACTATCGCCAGCAAAAGAGCTGCAGCGGTGATAATTCTTGCTGAACGTTGCAGGCCAGTAGCAACGGCCTCAATATTGGACTTACCTAAATCGTGTTCTTCTTTAATTCTTGATAGCAGAAAGAGTTCGTAGTCCATTGATAATCCAAAGGTTACGACCGCAATCAAGATAACCATGGAGGTATCTAGGGAACCAGTATTTGTAAATGAGCCAACCAGAAATCCCAGATGGCCATCAACGAAGATCCAGGTAATGGCGCCGAGCATTGCCGATAGGGAAATTACATTAAGGATGACGGCTTTAATTGGCAGAATAATTGATCCTGTGAATGCAAAGAGCAGGATCAAGACGCCAATTGCAATCCATAAAAGTGCCCATGGAAGTACGCGCGCAATTCCACTTTGGGAATCTGCATAATCAGCGGCAACGCCACCAACCAAGGTTCCAGCCGGTGAGTGCAGTTTGCGAATCGCACTTATTAATTTTTCTGCCGCCGGTGTGCGTGGCCCCATGCTATGGATCGCAGTTACTTTCACATCGCTGCCAAAAACTTCTGGCGCTGCTACTGCAACAACTCCAGGAACATTCATCAATTCCTTTGAATAGGTTGCAATTTCTGTCGCCTTACTTGCGCCACCAGGAATAACGATTTCAATTGGATTTCCCTGTTGACCGGGGAATGCAGCCAGACCATACGCAGCAGATATTGCCGCCTTGTCAGACGCCGGCAAGGTGCGAGAATCGGTTTGCGTAAAGACCGCGCTTTTAATTGGCGAGGCGAGAAGTCCAAGGACAATTAAGGAGAGTAAAACTATTGCGACTGGTCGCTTCATTACATTTCGCGCAGTGTGCGCCCAACGCCCATCTTCCTTTGGTGTGATCGCACTCTTACGGACAACCATTTTGTCGATCTTATGACCAAGCAGAGCCAATATTGCCGGCAGCGGAATAATTGCGCCAAGTACAGCAACTGCCACAACGGTTACTCCCGCATAGCCAAATGACTTTAGGAACATTTGAGGGAAGAACATAAGTGAAGAGAGAGTTATAAGAACTGTTATTCCAGAGAAGAAAACTGTCTTTCCTGCTGTTGCAACAGTGCGAGCAACAGATTCTTCAACGCTCTTGCCAGCATGCAACTCTTCGCGGAAGCGATTAACCATCAAAAGTGAGTAATCGATTCCAAGTCCAAGACCCATACCAGTTACTAAATTAAGGGCAAAAATACTTACACCGGTTACCAGGCTTATTAGATAGAGCAGGAAGAAGGCACCAAGAATTGCGCTGACACCAACTATCAATGGCATAGCTGATGAGATGAGTCCACCAAAGACAAAGAGAAGCAGAATGAAAGTAACCGGAATTGAAATTGCTTCAGCAAGTGCTAGATCTTTTGAAATCTTGTTGCTAATTGCATAGTTAAATGTGGCAAAGCCGCCGACATAAATTCGAAGGTTTCCAACTTTTCCATCATATTTAGCCTGAAGCTTCTTCGCTAAATCTTTTGCCTGCAACGGATCTTTTTGCGCGGTATAAATAAAGAGATATGCCGCCTGACCATTTTTGCTCATCAATGAAGTTGCACCACCAGCCGACCAATAAGAAAGAGTTTTAACAATCTCCTTATTTGCGCGAAGCTCACCTTCAATTTTCGAAGCCTCGGCCACAACTTCTGGATCAGCAACAGACTTGCCAGCATCAATTGCAAAGATGATCGCGGGATCCTTAACTTTGAAAGTATCGGTTAAGTACTTGGCCGCTTTTGAAGACTCACTCTTTGGATCGGAATATCCACCGCTATCTAACCGGGCAAAAATCAGCGAACCGACCGCGCTCATTGCTATTAGCGCAACAATAAATCCGGCAAGTACTGCTTTGCGGCGACGTACCAAGAAATGGCCAAGGCGATTAAACATAAGTTTCCTGTGATCTACTAGGTTGAATGGTTATAGACTGACCTATATGAGCGATTCTAATATCTTGCCGAAGATAACTCAGGACGAGATCGATCCGAGAGATGATGATGTCGCGCGAAGAGATGATGAAATTGCCGGGGATAAACCCCCGCATCATGGCTAAAAAATTTATGAAGCTGGTGGCGTAGCAGGTTTAGGCGCAGCAGGTGTCACCGGTGTTGCTGGTTTTGATGATTTTGCATCAGTACGGGAATCGGTCTTATAGAAACCCGAGCCTTTGAAGACCACCCCAACATTTGAAAAAACTTTACGAACTTCACCCTTGCATTGCGGGCATTCGGTAAGAGCGGCCTCGCTAAATGATTGAAAAGCCTCGAATTCATGGCCGCAAGAGTTGCAGGCATATTCATAGGTAGGCATGGCTACTATTGTAAAGAGGTGAGAGAATTACTTCTAATCGAGGCGAATTTGGGAGAAGTAAATGCGTAAGGCCGGTCTAGCAGGCGTCCTTTTGGGAGTAGTTATCGCCTTTATTCCTAATATCGCCATGGCTAACAGCATTACAACCACTTCACCTATTGCCGGGCGAACACTTGATACCGCCCCTAGCGTTATATCTATTACAACTGCTGCGCCACTTGCAGATCTGGGAAGTCAAATAGTTGTTAATGATCCAAATGGCGTTGCAGTTGATGATGCTTCACTAACCATCACTGGAAATACTGCGACTGTTGGTTTGCAAGCTCTCACAGTTACCGGTGTCTACACCGTTAATTACACATTGATGTCAGATTCATCC
>CANBVR010000069.1 GCA_947372965.1 Actinomycetota bacterium | reverse complement strand
GCCTTGCCAGGATCTTGATAGTCATGTGAATCCACATCATAAGAAATGCAATTCTTATAACCATATTTGAGTGCAGTTTTGCGAATTAGCGCTGTCGAATACTGCGTGCCAGATGGGCGAAACCATGAACCATGATTTCCAATCAACTTTTTAAGTTCATTTGCGCAACCGAGAATTTCAGCGTCAACTTTCTTAGCCGAGATAGTTTTCATCTGAGTGTGAGTCATCGTGTGATTGCCAAGGTCATGTCCATCAGAAATTATGCGTTTAGCGATTGCTGGTTCACTCTTTAAAAAGGTACCAACGGCAAATATAGATACCGGGGTCTTGGTTGATTTCAAGATATCTAATAAGGAATGCGCAATTGTTAAATCACCAGCGCCATGAAAGGTCAGTGCAACATTTGGCACCAAACGAGATCCGTGGGCGATATCAGGACTGGCAGCTTGGGCGATATTGGCTAGGGGACCGCTTGATAATGCGAGGAGTCCGCCCGCGAGAAAGCCTCTTCTGGTTATCGACACATGAGAAGGATACTGCGCCTATCGGTCTGCGCCCCAAGAGGGAAATTGCTAGGGTTTGGCCAAAGATCGGAGAAAATTTTGAGCGATGACGATGAGACAAATTCAGATGACATTGTTACCGAGGAGATGCTCTGGGAACGAATACCTGAAGTTGAAGGTGTCGATCGCGCAAATACTTATTTTGAATTAAGCGCCCGAATTTATGCTCGTGGCCAATATGACGAGGCGCTGGCACTTGCCGAAACTGCTCGCGATATTTATGCCGAACTTGGTGGTTCCTCACCATCAGATGGTCTAGCTCAGGCCTATTCCGCAATTGGTTATAACTTAAATCAATTAAAACGAATTACCGAAGCTGCAACGGCAATGAGCAAAGCGGTTGAGTTATTACGCGAATCAAAGTCACCCCTTGCAATTGATCTTGCTTGCACGCTTGGCGAATGGTGGTTCTCATCAAAAGAATATGCCAAAACTATTGAGTGCATGACTGAATGTGTTCAGGAGCATCTTGTCGAAGGCAACGAGAGTGGCGCAGCGAATGATTTACATCTGATCGGGTGCGCACAAATTGAATTAAAAAGTTTTGAGAAAGCGCTCGAAGCATTCCAAGAGGCACGAACTTATTTCAAGAGTTTAAAAGAGGTAATTAATGTGGCTCGTTGCGATCAGAAGATTGCACATTGCTTAATTGAAATTGGCGATGGGCAAGCCGCGCTCTCGGCCGCACAAAAAGCCGTAGATGTTTTTGTGACCGCACATGATCATCACCGCGAGACTTACTCAATGCTCGAACTTGGTAAGGCACAAATTCTGGCTGGCCAAGAAGAAGAGGGTCTAATTACTCTGGATCGAGTTCTTGAGATTGCAACCGATGCAGAAAACAAGGACTTCGAATTTATTGTCGAGATCGAACGCCGCATGGCAACGGTTTTGCATGCACTTGGGCGCGATGATGAGGCTGACGAGATTGAACGCCGCATCGAAGCGGTTGCCGAAATCGTAGAAGACTAGTTATTTAAATGTTGCATCGCCCAGGCATACATGGCGATGGCACCAGCCGCTGAAGCATTCATTGATCTAGTTGAGCCATATTGGCGAATAGCTAAGACTGTTTGGCAGATTTCTACCGCCTCATCTGACATGCCAGCGCCTTCTTGACCGAAGAAAAGGACACATTTTTCTGGCAATTTCGTAGTCTCTAATTCTCTGGAGATTGGCAAATTATCAATTCCAATAATTGGAACGTTATTTTCACTGCACCACGAGGCGAAATCAGCAACCGTTGGGTGATGAAGTACGTGGAGATATTTATCGGTAACCATCGCCCCACGTTTGTTCCAATCACGCTTTCCAACGATGTGTACTTTGGAAACGTTAAAAGCATTTGCAGTTCGAACGACTGACCCAATATTCAAATCATGTTGCCAATTTTCAATCGCAATTTGTAATTGATGGCGATGAGTATCTAGATCAGCGACAATCGCGGCAACAGACCAATAGCGATATTTATCTAAAACATTTCTACGATCGCCATTTTCTAATAGCTCTGGGTCAAAGTTATCTCCGACGGGCCAAGGCTTTGGATGCGGACCGACACCGACGACTGGGTAGAATTCACCAGGTCCAATTTCAGCGGTAGTCATATCCGCAACTTTAGGGGGAGAAGGCGTGAAGCAAAAATCCTGGCTCCCGATCTATCTCTTATTAGGTTTTGTCTGGGGTTGTTCCTTCATCTTCATTAAGTTGGGGTTGGAGTTTTTAACCCCAGCAGGAGTCGCCTTTGGGCGCTGCGCTCTTGGTGCTACAACTTTATTGATTATTGCAAAGCTAAGAGGAATTTCCCTGCCGCGAGATCGGGCGGTCTGGTTTCAACTTTGGATTGTCTCGCTCTTATTAAATGTGCTTCCTGGATTTCTATTTGCATTCGCGGAAGTTCGCGTCACAACTGTATTGGCCGGAATAATTAATGCCTGCACGCCATTGACTACCTTAATTTTTATCTTGCTTATCTCACGAAGCGATCGACCAAAGGCCTTTCAATTAATTGGTTTATTAATCGGCGCAGTTGGCGTAGCCGTAGTTCTTGGAATATGGAATGGCGTCGGGACTAACTCTTCTAAAGGAATTTTTGCCCTACTAGCAGCAGTGAGTTGTTACGGGCTCTCATTTCCAATTATTCGTAAATTTATTACCCCGCGCGGTCTTCCAGCAGAATCTCTGGCTGCAACTCAATTAGTAACCGGGGCGCTAACACTTCTACCTTTCTATTTAATTCACGGCATTGCTAAAGATCAATATCGGGTTGGACCTGTGCTTGCAATGTTGGCACTTGGCATCTTTGGAAGTGGCTTTGCATACATCTGGAATTTTCGAATCGTCGAACTTGCTGGCAGTTCGATCGCAAGTTCAGTTACCTATCTCACCCCAGTAGTTGCAGTCTTTGTTGGATGGTTATTCCTAGGGGAGAATATTTCCTGGAATCAACCACTTGGCGGGGCAATTGTTTTATTTGGAGCGGCGCTCTCTCAAGGGCGTATAAAGCGATTCGTTCGTTCAAGTAGTACTAAATAAGTCCCAAGAAGAAGGCATAATTGGCGCGTGCGCAAGATAATTCTTTTTCCTTTAGTTTTTGTTCTCGGTATTTCAAGCGCGCTACCAGCACAAGCCAATCTCCTTCCAACATCTTTCATTAAATTAGCGGCTTCACCTGCGCTAGCAAATCCAGGGATAATAGTTATAGATCCCGGCAATGAGGGAGTTCTGTACGATCAAACTGGTGATACGCCGCGAGCTCCGGCTTCAGTTCTCAAGTTAGTCGCGATGACAACTGCAATTACGCAATTGGGACCGGATAAGACTTTTACCACTGGGATCTATAAGACCGATCAACC
>CANBVR010000068.1 GCA_947372965.1 Actinomycetota bacterium | reverse complement strand
AACGTCACGAGCGGATTGAAATGGGCGCCAGAAATTGGGCCAATTAGATAAATGATGATCCCAAGCATTGCGATGATCGAAATCGCATTAATAATTAATTGAAGCCCGACATCACTCGTAAGGTTTGTGGCCATAATTCCAGACCCAATTACACTTGCAAGAAGGGCTGTAACGCCTAAGTACTCAGCAAAGATTTGTTTGCGCACCCATTAACTCTATAGGTGCGCAATGGATTTGAAGTTTAACGTGCCAGATATCCGCCATCTACCGGGTAATAACTTCCGGTTATAAAGGAGGCTTTCTCGGAGGCAAGGAAGACGACTAGATCGGCAACCTCCCGTGACTGACCTAATCTATTCATTGGATGAAGGGAGGCGATGCCGGCTAAGGAATCTGCTGGCAGTGCCGAGAGAAGGGGGGTATTTATGAAGCCTGGGCCAATTGCGTTTACGCGAATTCCCTGGGTGGCGTATTCAATTGCAGCGTTTTTTGTTAATCCAACTACGCCATGCTTTGCCGTAACATAACCAGCAGAATTTGCAAACCCAACGGCTCCGAGAATCGATGCCATATTAATAATTGAACCACCACCGCTTTTTAACATTGCCGGGATTTCGTGGCGCATCGAATAAAAAACACCATCAAGATTTACGCCCATGACTTTTCGCCAACCACTTACACTTTGGTCGCCTGTTGGCGCCATATCGCCACCGATTCCGGCATTATTAACTGCAATATCTAGCCGTCCAAACTTTGCAATAGTTTGCGAAATCGCATCGCCAATCGAAGCATCATCTGAGACATCAGCTTTTATTGCTTGAGCCAAGCCACCTTTGGACACGATTGTCGCTGCCACGCGCTCGGCGCCAGCAAGATCAAAATCAACAATCACAACACTTGCCCCCTCATCGGCAAATGCGATCGAGGTTGCTTCACCAATTCCAGAACCACCACCCGTTACAAAAGCTACTTTGCCAGTTAGTTCTCTGCTCATTTCCCGCCCCCAATTCCTTAATCGTGCATGGTCCCTGTACTTAGGTAACCTGAATGAGCCAGCTAGTAATTCCATTTCTTTGGCTAAATGGGTGTGATTTGGCAGATAGGTTGTTACTCTAATCGCATGCTCCGCGGTCTACCCTCAATAATGCAGGTCAGAATCTGGATCAACTCTTTAATTTTATTTGTATTTGCTTTCTTTGCTCATTTAATTGCTGGCGGAACTTTTGTTAACGGGAAGAAATTAATTGCAGAAAGTGCCGGAATTTTGGTTTTATTGGTAATTGCTGGAGAAGATGAACTAACAGGGCCAAAACTCGCATTAATCTCGCTTTTAACTCAGAGCACCACGCATGTGACTTTGGGTGCTATGTCGGGTTCGGGCACAGCAATGATGATTTCACACACTGCCGGTGGCTTTCTTTCATATTTCTTAATATCTAAAGCTGAAAAATTTTGGTGCGCTCTCACCAAATTTGTTTCCGTAATTCTAAAGTCATATCAGCCAATTGAAATCTTTATCTCAAAAGGTGAAATTCGACTCTTTTCGCACGGATCCATAGTTTGGGATAGCAAACTTTTTTCAAGGTCTAATGGCCTGCGGGCGCCTCCGGCTTTTTATGCGATTTAGGGACGAATTGATGCCCATGCACGAAAGTTTTCTGGGACATCACGCACTTCATATTTTCTTAACCTTTGTAGCTTTTAGTGCAATTGGTGCTTGGTGGTTTTATAAAAAAAGAGACCACTCTTAAATTAAATTTATCTTGAAAGGTAATTATGAAAAAAGTAATTTCAATTGCAGCTTGCGCTGCACTTTTTATTGGGCTTGCAGTCACTCCAGCAAACGCTCACGTTGGAACGCAAACTAGAGGCAACTCTCTAGTCGCGGGCACATCTAGTCGAATCTATTTGAGCCTAGGGCATGGTTGTACCTACAACGGTGTTCAATATGGAACTCACATATTCTCAACCCAAGTTCCGGCAACCGCGGGAAAACCAACTCCAGAATTTCACCAAGGATTTAAGGCAACAGTTGTTGCCTCTAATGAGGTGGATGCAAAGAATATCCCGGCCTACTACACGGTCACTTGGACCGCACGTAACAGCACTTGGGACATTGACCCTTACACTTTCTATGACTTCGGTTTCAAAGTGACTTGGGACAAGACTCCACAAAAGATCTTCTTCAAGACAACTCAAACCTGTTTTGCAAGAGATACCGATGCCGGCAAAAACATCCCACTCTATTTGCAATGGAATATCACTGACGGCTCAACCAAAGCCGCAACTGCTGATACCGAATTTGGCCCAGCACCATCGATTACTACAGTTGCTGCGTAATTGAGGAATAAAACTGGCCTAATTGGTCTAGTGCTCGCACTTGGAGTGGTCTTTAGCACCGCTCCAAGTGCGCAAGCACACGGCACTATTACTAATACAAACCCCAAGCAAGGTTCAACTATTTCAAAGATGCCAGCAATGGTTTGGATGGAGTTTGATGGGAACCTAATTGATATTGCAAAGAAGCAGAGCAATTTCATGATCATCAAAGATTCAAAAGGCAAGGTTTTGGATGATGGCCACGCATCTGTTGGGGGAGCCAGACTTAATGTGAAAATTAAGAATCTATTGGCTACCGGCAAGATTACTGTTGATTGGCGAGCTGTTTCAGAAGACGGACATCCAATTAAGGGGAGTTATTTCTTTACAGTTAGTTCAAAAGCCAAGTCTTAATTAACGTCCAAAGAGCAATGGCAAAAAGTAGATAGGCGAAAGATATTCGAAGGATTTTCGTCGGAACTTTACTGCTGTGGTGAGATGCAAAAAGTGAGATCACGACTGCACTAATTGCCATTGCGATTGGCACGTGCCAACTTATTTGGCTCCAGCTTGACCTGTGTCCTATGAGCGCGGTGAAGCAATTCAAGGCAATTATCAATAACGAAGTTCCAGCAGCTTTAGCCAGGGGACTATTAAAGCCAAGTACCAAAACAGGGATTGCTAGGAAACCACCACCAACGCCAAAGATGCCAGTCATAGAACCAATTACAAGTGAAATTAAAATTAAAGTTGGGAGCGGAATCTTTCGCTCTGAATTTTGGCTAATTGGCGGACGCAACATTGAAAGGCCGGCAGCAGTTAAAATAATTGCAAAGCCCGAGAGGATGAAGGTATCCGATAGATGTTTGGCAATTACTGCGCCACCGAGATTTGTTACTAAGCCAATGGCCCATACTGAGGTAGCTTCGCGAACAAGCACCTCGCCCTTCTTTAATTTTGGAATAGCGCCGGAAAATGCGGCGAGAAAAACTATTGCAAGGGCTGCAACGGTTGCATGTTTTGGCGTGAAGTCAAAGAGGTAGATGAGAATTGGTACCGAGAGCATTGCGCCACCGGCTCCAATAAGGCCAAGTACCG
>CANBVR010000067.1 GCA_947372965.1 Actinomycetota bacterium | reverse complement strand
CTTAGAACCTTTACAAACTTCTGCACATCATCACCTGAAAAAAGGAATGAACCAAGAACCTGGCGCGCTTGTTGTTCGCCAATATTTTCACCTGATGAAAGCATATTTTCAAGAACGGTACGCTCGAAGTCGAGTGATTCGTGTTCCTGAGTGTAGTAACCAATCTTTAATCCGTGACCTGGCTGAATTTCTCCGGTATCAGATTGGTTAGTGCCGCCGAGAATACTTAGAAGTGTGGTTTTTCCTGCACCATTAAGACCAAGAATTACCACGCGCGAAGAACGATCGATTGCTAAATCAACGTCGGTAAATACTTCGAGTGATCCATAGGATTTTGAAAGTCCTTCAGCCATCAATGGCGTCTTGCCACAAGGAGCCGGGGTAGGGAAGCGAAGTTTTGCCACCTTGTCAGAACGACGAACATCTTCCAGATTTGAAACAAGTGCTTCAGCGCGGCGCAACATACCTTGAGCAGCAGTTGCCTTCGAGGCCTTAGCGCGCATCTTTTCGCCCTGCTTCTGCAAAATTTCCGCCTTCTTCTCGGCGATTGCACGTTCCTTCTTGCGACGGTGCTCGTCAACTTCACGTTGCTGCAGGTACTTCTTCCAGCCCATGTTGTAGACGTCAATAACATTTCGATTGGCGTCGATATAGAAAACCTTATTTACAACGGTTTCGATCAAGTTAACATCGTGAGAGATGATTACCAATCCACCAGAATATTTAGCGAGATACTCACGCAGCCAGGTAATTGATTCGGCGTCCAAGTGGTTTGTTGGCTCATCGAGTAGGAGCGTGTCAGAACCAGAAAAAAGTAGACGTGCTAATTCCACGCGGCGACGCTGACCGCCAGATAAAACTTGAATTGGTTCTTCAAATAATCTTTCTGGTAAGCCGAGGTTTGTGGCAATTGATTCAGCTTCTGCCTGGGCGCCATACCCACCTGCGGCATTAAATTCACTATCGACTCGGGAGTAGCGTTCGAGGGCTAGCTCCAACTCCTCTGGAGTCGCATTTGCCATCGCCTCTTCGGCCTTTCGCATGCGCATGACAATTGCATCTAGTCCGCGGGCGGAGAGAATTCGATTGATTACCGACTCTTCTTGATCGCCAGTACGTGGATCTTGGGGGAGATAACCAATTGAGCCAGTACGAGTTATCTGACCACCAGCAGGAAGGTTTTCGCCCGCTAGACATTTAGCGAGGGTAGATTTTCCAGCGCCATTTCGGCCAACGAAGCCGATTCGATCTCCATGGTTGATGCGGACGGTTACATCTTTAACTAAGAGTCTTGCGCCAGCTCGGAGTTCAACGCTTTGAGTGGCAATCACTGCGCGATCCTCTCACGTATGGGACGTGAGGCGTTAATCGATCTTAAAGCCCTCTTTGATTGCACCTAATTCAATTCCAGCAGCAACGTGATCGGTATTTTCACCACGTGCCAATTGGGCGGCGTGGGCACGATCATGCCAACGACTTTCGATATTGCCGTATTTCCAGATCAAAAGTGCGACAGACCAAACCACAACAAAGGCCGCGACGATAATGTAGCCAGCAGAATTAAGATTGAATGATTTAACGTAATTCCACGGTCCACCAGTTAATTCGAGTTGGTTTGCAAGGACTTGCAATAACTCAAGCCCACCGACGTAAAGGGCAACTCCTACAGAGAGTCCGGTAATAATAATGTTGTAATAAACCTTACGAACTGGCTTAGAAAAAGCCCAGCCATAAGCAAAGTTCATAAATGAACCATCAATTGTGTCTAAGAGTGACATGCCGCCAGCAAAGAAGAATGGCAGCGAGAGAATTGCCCACCAAGGCAAACCTGCGATTACTGATGATCCAGTGAGAACTAGCAGTCCAACTTCGGTAGCGGTATCAAAACCCAGACCGAAGAGGATTCCGAGCGGATACATCTTCCAGCTTGAATCTATTCTTCTTGCGATTGGACCAAAGAAGCGCATCAAAAAGCCGCGTGAATCTAAATGTTTTTCAAGTTCCTCTTCGTTGTAAAGTCCGCGGCGCATCGCCACAAAAACTTTAACAATTGAAACAAGTACTACCAGATTCAAAATTGCGATAAACATCAAGAAGGCACCGCTGACGGTAGTTCCAACGAGTCCGGTGTAGTGGTGTAGTCCAGAGTTCTTATCCTTTAATTGCGTGCCCAGCGCCTTGATTCCAAAATTTAAAAGAATTGTAAGTGTTGCAACTACGGAGGAGTGGCCTAGAGAGAAGAAGAAGCCAACAGCGAGGGGGCGTTTTCCTTCTGACATTAATTTTCTGGTGGTGTTATCGATTGCACTTATGTGATCGGCATCGAAGGCATGACGCATACCTAAGGTGTAAGCCAAAGCTGCAGTGCCCCAGCCAAACAAAGTGCCATCGCCAAGCTTGTAATTTCCATTTACTGCCGAGAACATGAGTACTGCGCCAGCGACGTGGAGAAAAAGAATGAAGCCAAACATGGCAGCCATGCGGCGCCACTCATCGCTCGTCAGACGATCGCGCAGTGCAACGCGCGGGATATCTCTGACAACCTCGTTCATGGGGCTCCGATTTCTAGATGCAAATGGTTTGCAAGTAGAAATTTACCTTATGAGATCAGTTCTCGCTATTCGTGGCGCCTAGCTTCGCGAACCGCAATCCGATCTAGATCCGGATGGCTGGCCAAGAATTTATTCACAGATGTGCGATCAAATTTAGCGAGGTCTCGCAGAGCCCACCCGATTGCCTTGGCGATGAAGAACTCGTGATTTCCACTGTGGTCATCGCAGTACTTCAGGAGCAATGGAATATCGGTATCCATCTTTCGACCTCTTTGGTGACCAATAGCTGCCCGGTTCAACCACATATTGGAACTGCGATTCCATTTATTCATTAAGGGTAAAAGGTTGTATCTAATGGTTAATGGAGAGACCGCATTGTTGCCAAGGGAATCGACTGTATCCCACCAAGATTTATGGGTTAGCAAATATTCAACATGATCTGCAAGGAAACTCTTGTTTGCCGATTCTATGAAGTACCCAATAAGGTCATAGCCAACATATTGATATTCACGTTCATCCAATTTCCAGAGCGCTCTGGCGGTTGCACCCAATTCTTCAGAAGTTGGGGTGCCGGCAAGACTAAAGATCTCGTGGGACAACTTTCTGCGCGGGGGAGTCTTTGCTCCAAGGAAGGGCGCAATGTCCTTCATATAGGCGCGGGCACCAATTGCAACGCGTTTATTTCCGAGTGGCGGTAACTGCCTTTGAATCTCTCTAAGAATAAAACTCTTAAAGCTCATAATTGCTTGCTACTTCTTGCGGCGACCAATCAGGTAGCCAACTCCACCAATTAATACAACTGCGCCACCAAGGAGCACGATCGCAGAGCCGCCACCTTCTTCACCGCCTCCTTCACCACCTTCTCCACCGTTTCCAGCAGGTTTTGTGGGGACAGCATGAGCGATATCTGCGATAGGAAGAACTAGGGCACCAATTGAGATAAGTCCTGCAATAATTTTCTTGTTCATAAAGGAAATATAACCCCGTTTACGGGCAAAAGT
>CANBVR010000066.1 GCA_947372965.1 Actinomycetota bacterium | reverse complement strand
GGCAATATCGCTATTCTTTACGCATGACAATTCTCGCTGCAAATTCCGGACACCTTGCCTCTGGCCTCGATGGCTTACGTATTTTCTTACACGTAATCGGCGCAACAATTTGGGTCGGTGGCCAATTCACCCTAGCGGCGCTCGTTCCTGTTTTGCGCAAGTCCAATCCAGAACTACCAAAGACTGTGGCGCGAGCATTTAATAAAATTGCTTGGCCCGCATTCGCTTTGTTGATTCTTACTGGTATCTGGAACATGGCCCAAGTTCCAAGTGATGCACCAAAGAGCTATCACGCAGTCCTTGGAATCAAGATGGCAGTCGTTACTCTCTCTGGTCTTGCTGCGCATCTTCACTCACGTTCAAAGAACCCTAAGTCCATCGCAATTTGGGGATCTGTAAGTGGTTTAACCGCCCTAGCCGCGACTTATGTTGGAGTGCTTCTCGCTGGTTGATTCGCAATGAAGAAATTACTAAAGCGAGTTAAGAAGTTATTTACAGATCGCCGTACTTGGGTGCGGCAAATTACCGTTGCCTCAATTGCATCGGCAATTGCCTGGCAAATCGGTGACTTGGCAATTAAAAATGGGGGCGTAGTTGCCGCCATTATTTGCGCCTTAAGTATTCGAATTTCACTTTATAAATCAGTACGTGAAGGCTTTGGCCAAATTGTTGGAACTGCAATTGGGGCGGGCGTTGCGTTGCTCTCGGTCTGGGTTTTTCATTTCGGATTAATTTCTGTAGGTGTGACAGTTTTACTTTGCTCTGTTGTTGCCCGTGGGTTGCACCTTGGTGAAGTAGCCTCCGTAAACGTTCCGGTAACTGCGCTGATTGTTATTGGGCCAGGTTTAAGTGAGAGCACCGCAGCCAGTCGTCTAACTTCAACAATGATTGGCGCCGCTGTAGCAATTGTCTTTTCCTATTTTTCTCATGCCAAAACACCTGCCGAGCGCACTATCGACAAGATCTCATTAGTTGCAACAAAGTCTGCAAAGTTATTGGCCGATATGTCTGAAGGTGTTGCTGCTGGATATAACCAACGTCAGGCGGGAGATTGGTTAGCTAAAGCGAGGTTATTAGTTGAAGAGATCCCATCAGTCCGCGCCCAAGCACTTGAAGCAAAGGGCCATGCCAAGTGGTTTCCAACTGCCGAGAAAGATGAAGCAGAAGAGTTATATATAAGAGGTGTCGCAATCGAGCACACTGTCGTGCAGGTTAGAACAATCGCACGCACCCTTTTTGATTCGGTAGTTGATGGGGGAATCCCAGAGAAGACCAAGCGTCAAATTGCTCACGCGCTTTCAGCTGCAAGTTGGGCAATAAGTTCAAAGATAGAAGAGCTGGCAGATGGTGATGAAGATTTGATCGATGAATCTGCGACTGACGATGTTCGTTCAGCAGGCGCGGCGCTTGCCGAAACTTTGATCGAAGACTCTGCTGGGGCAGATCAAGACCAATTAGTACGTGGTATCTCCCTGGTTACAAATATCGATCGCATCGCTGATTCCTTAGATGAAACAGCGGCCGCGCTTCATTACGTGAAGACGCCTGATGAACCGGCCATGAATAAGATTATTAAAGTTTCGCCGATCGATCAGACAACCAAATTAAGTAAGCGAATAACAAAACCCTTTAAGAAAGTCTTTAGAAAGTATTTCTAACTACTTTAACGTCTTTCCAATGCCCTTTATTTGCCAGAGCTTTAATACTTGGAGCGAAACATCGTCGATCACTTGACGAGATTTCTCATCGACCGTTGAATAAGCGCACGTATCAATCATGTCGCAACTCCAAGTCATAACACCGGCATTGAATACGGCCGAACCTGATGGCGTTGTGTACCAAATGGTGTTGGCAACTGGTGAAATTCGCGGTCTTGCTCCCACTGCTGCTGCATCGCGAAAGTTCAAAGTTCCAGCGAAAATAATCCCAACTTTTGGCGGCGCTGCAGCAGTCGGTAAATATTTTTCTACTTCGCTATCAGGTGAAATTCCATTGATACTTGAATTTTGCGAAATTTTTAACCAACTTGGAATTGATTTCGCTTTAATATTTCCATAAACGTGAACCCCAGAGGTTAGGGCGGCGGTGAATTGGGTGGCGGGATAATTGATGCGCGGATCCTCATATTTGATGGTTACTTGATCGAGCTTAATCACCGGGTCCTCGGTTGCGCTTCGATACATAATTACTCTGCGATTCTTGCCCACGGGTGATTCAGTAAGTCGGGTCTGCCAAACCGCAGTATTGGCACCAAAAATTGCAATGTTTATCCCCGAATTGCGTGCCGCAATCATTGAATCCATCATTCTTCGAGTGAAATATTC
Organism: Actinomycetota bacterium; assembly: GCA_947372965.1. Taxonomy (GTDB): domain Bacteria; phylum Actinomycetota; class Actinomycetes; order Nanopelagicales; family Nanopelagicaceae; genus AAA044-D11. Next base: position 1,265 of record CANBVR010000066.1, on the reverse strand, counting down.
TTCATGACCACCCAACACAACTCCGCTATAACTCCTAATTATTGATGGAAAAGTTTCTACATCAATATCTGAATATTGATCAGCAGAAATATTATTTTTTTCCATGAACTGAACAAGTGATATCGCGTCTCGATGGATGCTAAATCCACCACTTCCAATGATCGGCCGATCAAATGAAGACACCCGAGTTCTAGAAAGTCTCTGCTCAGCTTTTGTTGCGCCACCTCCTAAATACGCTGAGGCTCCGCCGAATGAGTTATAGGTTTGCCATGTTATGAAAGAATGCATGATCATTAGGTTTGAACTTCCTAGTGGTGAATGGACCACTAAGGGCGCGGCATTCTCAATAACGCCTGATTGAGATCTAGTTAAGACGAGGTAGAAACCAGGTGTCCAATCCTTGGTTATCGGAATTGTAAATGTAGTTGGCCAATTTGTTTCGATCAGTCGTGTTGCGTTTCTATCTTTCTTAATTCCAAATTGTTTTAACTTTATTGGTTTTGATTTCCAAATTTCTCGTGCTCCTGATCCACCGTACCAACCAATTCGTAATGCTTCGATTGTTCGAGGACCACTTTCAAACGTAAATAGTTTGGAACCATATAAAGAGGCGTGGATTTCAACTTTGTCTCCGCAATTCGCAGATGTTTGGCTCAGCCAAAGTGCGCTTCCATTAATGGTACTCAAATCCAAATGTTGCCAGTCAGAATTAGTCATTTGAACACCTTGCTTATTATTTTCCTGCCTAACCCAATCAGATGGAAGTGTTTTGCAAGTGTTTACAGAATAATTTGAAGCATCTTTTGGAAAAATAGTCGAAAGTGATTTTTCCCAAGTTTGCATAGGCTGATTAACCAAATCACTATGTACCTTTGGTTGAATTGCAAGCGGTACTTCAGAGTCAGTCCTTATAATAAATAAAGTAAAAATTAGAGAAGTTACGAGACTTCCAACTAAAAGAAGTACTAAGGTCTTAATAACAAACGGACTTTTGATCTTTGAGGTAAATCTCAACCGCGCCATAAACCCATCCTAAAGGGGATATTTTTTAGCCCAATTCCCACCAAATTTCCCCCCATGCCCTCCCTCGTTGTACTCTTTGCTGTCATTTGATTCGCCCCCATAGCTCAGTCGGTAGAGTGTTTCCATGGTAAGGAAAAGGTCATCGGTTCGATTCCGATTGGGGGCTCGAGAATCTAGTTCTTGTAACTAGATGACTCTGGCGGGATAGCTCAGCTTGGTAGAGCAAGCGGCTCATAATCGCT
>CANBVR010000065.1 GCA_947372965.1 Actinomycetota bacterium | reverse complement strand
AGAATTCCAACCAAGTTTCCACTTTTATCGACTACTGGTGCCAACCTTCTGCGTTCGGCGCTTAGTTGATCAAAGGCAGTTCTTGGGTCGATATCACTTGGAAGTGTGACTAAATCTTTGCTCATGATCGCTTCTACTTGGGTAAAGCGATCGACCTGCTCACAATCGGCTTCCGTCACGATTCCTACTGGCTTACCTTCTTTGACAACTATGAGCGCCCCGTGCGCCCGCTTATTAATTAAATCCAAAGCATCTGCAACAGTTTCTGTTGGGGATAGCGTTACTGGCGTATCAAAAAATGTATTGCGCGCTTTTACCCATTTGATTACATCACTAACAATTTGAAGTGGGATATCTTGTGGAATTACAGCAATTCCGCCTCTGCGTGCAATTGTTTCTGCCATTCGACGGCCAGAAATTGCGGTCATGTTTGCAACGACGATTGGGATTGTTGTGCCAGTCGCATCTTGGGATGACAGATCTACATCCATTCGGCTAGCAATTTCCGAGCGACTTGGGACTAGGAAAACATCCTCATAAGTAAGGTCATTACTTGGGTTATTTAAGAAACGCACGTGCCGAAACTATACCCGCCCAATGGCGAGAAGCTTTAAATTGAGCGTTTCTTGAAGCTGGAAATGAACTTCTCTGCGCGCAAAGCCGCCCATGCCACAGCAGGCAAATCCGAGGCCTTTGGGTAAATAACATAACGAGTTTGCCATTCCGGCTGGAACTTGGCATTAAAACGATAGAGCGATTCGACTTGAAACCAATTTGAGAAGAAGCGAATTAAATTTCTGGTTCCGCGGGTTATTGGTCCGGCACTTATTTTATCTGCCCGCTCAAAGAGAGAACGAAATGCAGCAAAGTTAAGAGAGATGTGAGTGATTCCATTCTCTTTTGCGTACTGGGCAGTTTCGGCAATCATCAATTCTGTTATTCCTGGTTCTGCATTTTTATCTCGCTGCATTCGATCTAGAGATAATTTATTCTTGGTCCAAGGAACAAAGTAAAGAAATCCCATACTTTTTCCATCAATTTCTGCGACAGTGACAAAGCATTCTGAATCAATCTCTGTTCCAAGTCGATCCATTGACATTGAGAATCCTCGCTCTGGGGCGCCATATCGCCACTTCTTTGCTAGTGCGCGTATTTCCAATTGTTTTTCAGTAGATAGATCACCGAAACGAGAACAGTAAGTTGTGTAACCCTTTCGCTTTGTACGATTTACCATGTGTCGAACATTTCCCATTGGTCGACCTTCTAAGGTGAAATCAGCGACATTAATAACCGCTTCATCTCCGATATCAATTGCCAACATATCTGCGCGTTCTACCCAAACTTCACCGCCCCGATCACCACCACCCATAACAGCAGGAGTCCAAGCATGTTCTCTTGCGATTGCTAAGAAATTATCAATTGCCTCACCCCAGACACTGTATTCACCAAAGGGTTCACCGCTAGCCAGCATTACGCCACCCTGAACTCGGTAGGCGATCCCAGCCTTTTTATTATTTGACCAAACTACGCTTTTATCTAGCCGAGTTGCAAAATATCCTAAGGAATCTTGATCATCATCGTGGTTAATTAATTTCTTTACTTGCTCGAGGTCTTCCTCGCCCATTCTTGCAATAGGTGCCACCCGACGAAAGTAAAGCCAGAGCGGAACAATCAACGTAAAAATTCCAAATGAAGCGAGTGCGACATCAACTGAGTTTGAAATTTTTTCAGATGTAAATTCAACTGGGCCAGAGATCCAGAAGAGACCAGAAAGGACGGTTAAAAGGACGTTTCTGAATGATGGATTTCCCTTAATTTCATGGCCATGACGGAAATAGAGCATAAAAATTCCAGCAACGAAGACAACTATGAATGAATAAATAAATCCGCGAATTGGTGCCAAGCGAGTTGTGGGATCTGAAATTGCATAAAACTCATTCCGAAAGAGAATTAGAGCAATTAATAGTAGAAAGGAAAAAATGACTTGCACCGGGTGGTAGTGGAATCTAAATAAATCAGAGAGAATATTTATTGAAAGTAGCAAAATTGCTAAATTCCGGGCTCGCTTCTTTCGACGGATTAGCCCTTTTGCCAGAATAATTAAAACCACACCAGTAAAAACCGCTGTTGCAAAGGCTGTTGAATTTACGAAAACCGGAAAGTAAGAATCGAGCTTTCTAGCCGGCGCCTTGAACGGTCTAAGTACATTCGCCAAAATATCTAGCAAGCCGAAGAGGTAAGTAACTCGCCCAATTACGAGCGGAACATGAGCTTTTAGTTTCATTACCTAAGAATTCCGGTGTGGCCAAGTGAATAGCGACCTGGTTGTGGCCATATTGCTAAACCATGAGGCTCTTTACCAACTTTGATTTGAGTTAGATATTTGCCATGTTCGATATCGAAAACATAAACAACATTGTTATATCTCCCAGATACCCAAAATTGTTTACCATCCGCCGAGATGCCGCCCATATCAGGTGAACCACCGCCGGGAATCTTCCACTTAGCAATGAGTTTGTTATCGCTAAAACGAAGTACTGAAACGCTTCCCTCTTCACGATTTGTTATTAGCAATGTTTTTGAATCACGAGTTACATAAAGGCCGTGCGCTGCTTTGCCAGTATGGATGAAACCAAACTTTCCAAAGCTATCGGCTGGCATCGTCCAAACACCATTTGAAAACATATCGGCGATATAGAAAGTCTTTCCATCAGGGGAAATCTTCACATCCTGTGGCATCGGCATCTTGTTATAAGTTGTTGGAATCTTTGCGTACTTAACAACTTCCATCTTTGCAGTATCAACAAGCATCATTTCACTTGAGAATTCACAGGTTGCCACGAAGAAGTTTCCATCTTTAGTCCAGTCAGCGTGATTTAACCCGTCACAGGTAACTGGAACTACCTTTTTTATAGCCATTGTCTGGGGGTCGCGAAAAACCATCTGCTTATCTGCTTCAGCCATGACAATGGCATATTTGCCATTTGGTGTGAAATAAAGATTGTAAGGATCATGGACTGCAACAGATTTACCAAGAGTTACGGTCCTTGGGTTAATAGGGGTCAAGAAATTACCTTCGTTGTCATTTACCCAGAGAGTTTTTAAGTCATATGAAGGAACAACATGTTGTGGACCTCGAGGAGTCTTCCAAGTTGCAATAATTTTAAAAGTCTTCGGATCAATAACGGAGATTGTGTTGGAAGTATGGTTTGGGACATATACCCGCTCTGGCATTGCCTTAACTGCATCGCTTAATTGATTTGGTCGATCTGCAGCATAGATATCGTTTTGGTCTAATACCGGTGGCATTCCATCAAGCGGAGCAAGTGAATGCGCCGGAGTGATTGCCGAAATAATTAAAAGTGATGAAAGTAAGAAAATTCTTATTTTCAATTTACATTTCCTAAAAGTGTTGTGAGCGTCACTGGTGTTAGGCCTTTGGCGTGAAGTTGATCTAACAATTTTGGCAGAGCGTCAACGGTGTTCTTGTGGCCAAAGTGAAGACTGATGATGCTGCCATTCTTTACATTATTCATAACATTTGAAATAACCGCGGCCTTGCCAGGATCTTGATAGTCATGTGAATCCACATCATAAGAAATGCAATTCTTATAACCATATTTGAGTGCAGTTTTGCGAATTAGCGCTGTCGAATACTGCGTGCCAGATGGGCGAAACCATGAACCATGATTTCCAATCAACTT
>CANBVR010000064.1 GCA_947372965.1 Actinomycetota bacterium | reverse complement strand
ATCTTTGAACATTCAAGAATCTTACTTAAAGGCTCTAAGGTTCTCTCTATGTTAGAGATGAATGGCACCAATGTTATTGCTGGCCACGAGCGAAGCGGCTCGGTGCGCTCGCTCTTTTGGCCGTGGGCAGCCGGAAATGTTTCCTTGCTTGCGCTCTCTTATGGTTCATTTTTTCTAGGCTTTGGAATTTCCTTCTGGCAAGCAACCTTTGCCGCAATTATCGGAACTATTGCTTCCTTCGTTTTGGTCGGCATAAGTTCTCTCGCCGGCAAGCGAGGCAGCGCCCCAACCATGACGCTTTCTCGAGCCGCCTTTGGTGTGCGTGGAAATGTGGTTCCCGGAATTCTTTCCTACTTAATCTTTGTTGGCTGGGAAACGGTTTTAGTTTCACTGGCAACCTTGGCAACCGAAACCGTACTCACTCGCGTCGGTCACTTCGATCATAATCTTTCAAGAATTATCGGTTTTTCTTTTGCAGCCGGCTTAACTATCTTCGGTGGCGTTCTAGGTTTTCAAGTAATAATGCGAATTCAAAAGTGGCTTACCTCAGCCACAATCCTTTTAACAATTGGCTATATCGCACTAACCATTAGCAAAGTTAATTGGTCGCAAGTTCATTCAATCCACTCTGGAAACCTACAAGGCTTCCTTGGCGCTTTAATCTTTGGCGTAACCGGTATCGGTCTTGGCTGGGTTAACTCAGCTGCCGACTATTCACGGTATTTGCCGCGAGAATCTTCCAGTCGGGGAGTTATTGGTTGGACCGTCTTTGGCGCTTCGATTGTTCCAATCATTCTGGTTATTTATGGATCAATGTTGGCAGGAAGCTCAAAAGATTTATCTGGTGCGATTGCATCAGATCCAATCGGCGCCCTCACAACTTTGCTCCCAACTTGGTATCTAATTCCATTTGCTTTTGTTGCAGTGCTTGGACTTATTGGTGGCGCAATTCTTGATTTATATTCCTCGGGAATCACCTTGGTTTCGATAGGCCTACCGGTAAAACGCCACGTTGCGGCGTCAATTGATGGCGTAATCATGACTATTGGAACAATCTACATAGTCTGGATTGCGAAGAACTTCTTCGTACCATTCCAAGGATTTTTAATAACTCTTGGTGTTCCAGTTGCGGTTTGGTCTGCGATATTTGTAGCTGATGTAATTATGCGAAAGCGTGATTATGCCGAAGCAGATTTATTCAATTCTTCAGGCCGATACGGCGCTTGGAATCTTCGATCTCTATCGCTAATTGCTATCGGTTCGGTAATTGGCTGGGGCTTTGTAACAAATACTTTTGCCTCTTGGTTATCTTGGCAGGGCTACTTCTTGGGCTTGATTGGTGGCAAGCAAGGTCCTTGGGCTTATTCAAATATTGGCGTGATCATTGCACTTGTGATTGGTTTCTTTGGGCACATAGCTCTTTCCAAGTCCGCAATTGCTAAACAAGAGAAATAAAAAAGCCCCGCACCGTTAAGTGCGAGGCTTGATTAAATTACTTCCTAGATGATTCCGGTGGTAATTGCACAAGCAACTCCGGAGATTGCAATCCAGGTAAACCATGAAGCTGCTGTGCGCATGCGCCAGACTTCAAGTTTTGGATCAACATCTGCTCGACGAGAACGAATCACTATACCCAGAGCAATAAATGCTGCAAGAATGTAGTGGAATGCGTTTGCGCCAGCCATTAGAACCCAAGAAGATGCATAAGAACCTTCAAAAGCATGAGTATCTTTTACGATAAATGGCATATTCATAATCTGATGAAGCTGGAAGTAAAGACCATATAGATAAGCAATCAAGGTAAGAATCGAAATGGTTCCGATTGTCTTTAGATTGCGTTGTCCGATCTTGTGAAGAATTGCCGCCACAATAAGTGGTGCAATTGCAATCCATCCAGAGGCAACGCTAAATGTGTGGCCATCCTTTGGAATCCAACCATCATTTGTATTTAGGTTACGTAGGTAGAAGTAGCTAAAGATCATGCCGAAGACAAACGAACCATCGGCAACGATTAGTAGACGTACTCCCAAGCGCTCACGGCGACCAATAACTTCTGGTGCATCGTGGTGGACGTGGAATTTAGTGTCTGATGACATTACTTAACCGCCTTTCCATATCCATATGGATCGCTTGTTACAACTGGAGGAGTATCGAAGTTAACTAGAGGCACTGGATATGGAACTGTCCACTCGAGTGTCTTGGCACCCCAAGGATTCATTGGTGCAATCTTTCCATGGCGCCATGAATGAACCACAGCCCAAAGAAGAACGATGAAACCAGTTCCAACTAGGTAAGCACCGACGGTACTAATTCGGTTAGCTGTTGCAAACTGTGATGCGAAGTCAACAACACGACGTGGTTGACCTTCTGCGCCAGCAGTAAACATTCCTAAGTAGAGAACTTGGAAACCAATTTGGATTAACCAGAATGAGGTATATCCAGCACGCTCGTTAAGCATTCTTCCTGTCATCTTTGGGAACCAATAAGCCAAACCAGCAACTGCGCCAGTTAGTGCGGCACCCATCAAGGTGTAGTGGAAGTGAGCTGTTACGTACATTGAACCGTGGAGATAGTTATCGGCTGGAACGTCAGATAGATAAATACCTGTGATCCCACCTACCAACATATTCCAAAGGAATGCGTAGACGCCAAGCATCGGAAGTTTTAACCAAGGCTTTCCATGCCAAAGCGTTCCGAGCATTACCAAGAAGATTAGACCCGTAGGGATCGAAATCATTTCGGTGGTAACCATGAACGGTCCATTTAGCATCGGCATCCAACCAGACATGTACATGTGGTGAGCCCAAACAAGGATTGAAAGTCCGGCGATACCGGCAAATCCAACAATTGCTGCGGTGTAAGAAAAGAGTGGCATTCTTACGAATACTGGAACGATCTCCATAAGTACTGCAACTCCTGGAATCAGGATTACATATACCTCAGGGTGTCCCATGATCCAGAAGAGGTGCGCATACAACCAACCGCTACCACCCACGTTGGCATCGAAGAAGCCAGTCATGAATGTGCGATCTAGTGCAGTTTGAATCATTGCCAACATAAATGTTGGGAATGCAGGGACTGCGAGAGCAACTGAAATGGTTGCGCCAATTACGAAAATTGGAACGCGGTTCCATGACATTCCCTTTGCGCGCATCGCAACAACTGTTGCAGTGATATTTGCACCAGCAACAGCAGTTGAGAATGCGAAGATAATGATGGTTGCAAGGAAGGCATTCATTCCTGGACCAGCTTGAATGCTCAGTGGTGCATATGCAGTCCATCCGGTTGGGATGCCGCCTAGGAACCAAGCAGAACAAAGTACTGGGATCGCGGTAAATAGAACCCACCATGAAAGTGCATTCAACCGTGGAAATGCCATATCTGCCGCACCAATCATGATTGGCATGATGTAGTTACCAAACGGACCAGTTGCAACGATAATCATTGCAATGATCATGGTAATTCCATGAAGACCAACTAGTGAGTTGTAGACAGATGCAGTAATGAAGTGACCGCCAGGAGCTGCGAGGTTTGTGCGAATCATCATCGCCATCGCGCCACCAACACCAAGAAGAGCAATTACACCCCAGAGATATTGGATTCCAACAACTTTATGGTCAGTGCAATATTTGAAGTAACGCTTGATGCCTTGACCGTCTCCAGCAAGGTAGAGCTGTTCTTCAGCTGTTAGATCTTTACCGATCAACCAGCGCCATGGACCAATGAAGGCACCAATTCCAAC
>CANBVR010000063.1 GCA_947372965.1 Actinomycetota bacterium | reverse complement strand
AAGTAAGTTAGAAGTAAGTTTGAGCTTCTAGAACCGCAACACTTATGGTCTTGCCATTAGGGGCGGTATAAGTAACTGTCTGGCCAACTTTCGCGCCTAGTACTGCTGCACCAAGTGGTGATTTCTCGCTATAGACATCAACATCATCGGTTGCAATTTCGCGCGAACCTAGAAGGAATTTAAGTTCACTGCCACCGATATCAACGGTAACTAACATGCCGAGTCCAACAACTCCAGATTCACCGACTGGGGGAGTTCCAATGTGGGCATGTTCGAGCATGTGCTTTAGTTGGCGAATTCGCCCTTCCATCTTGCCTTGCTCTTCGCGAGCTGCGTGATATCCGCCATTTTCTTTTAAGTCGCCTTCAGCACGAGCTGATTCAATCTTTCCAATTATGTCCGCACGACGAGGGCCCTCGAGGTCTGCCAATTCAGCTTTTAGCCGATCAGCAGCTTCTTGGGTTAGCCAAGTTTGCGTTTCGTGATTGGGAAGGTTGGATGCGTTGGACATAAGGAGAGAAGTTTATAGCGTTTGGCAGGAATTGATTCCCGCGTTTACTGCAAGGGCCCGCGTAGGGATCAGGGTTATTTTGGTTTGCGATGGGGTTCCGGCGGGAAATTCTTCGGTCAATTCGCCAACCACATTGGCGCCAAAGTCTCGGGCAACCAAACGACAGCGGTGGGCTTTACCTAAATCACGGAATTGAACTTGGTAGCGAATTTCAATGCCATGTGAATCAAGAGCGTTGAAGGAAATTAAATTGGAGCGAATTTCTGGTTCTGAAAAGTGTGAGGCGCTCCATAAAAGCCAACCCCCACCAAATATTCCGATCACAATTGCATAAGTAATCCAACTTGGAAATCTTTTAGATTTAATTCCATAACGTTGGCGAAGTTTTGGATCACTTGACCGCGCTTGAATCGGATCTGACGAATCTGACATAGGAATGAGTCTACAATCAAGCCATGTCCCAACTCGCCGCAAGCCAAGATATCAATGTTGGCATCGCTGGCTCACTCACGATGATTGTGCTCTGCACCGCGATGGTCCTTCTCTTCATGAGTTTTTATCGTCGTTACAAGCGCATGCAGGAACGCCAAATTCCGAAAGAGACGAATATAGATCTCGATGATCTCGATGATCTAGATGATCTAGATCAATTAGATGAGGATAAGAAGAATTAGCCGATCCACCATTTCAAAGGCAGTAGTTGCACTCCTAATCGCACTTGTTTTTGTGGAGCTAGGCATTTGGCAGCTTCATAGAGCCCAGGATGTAAATAAGGCTGGAAAAATAACAGTAAGTAAAGATGTTGCGAAGTTGGAAGATATCTCTTCCGCCGGAGCAAACTTGCCTCCATCTGCCGCTAACCGTATGGTTGAAATGTCTGGTCGATATGTCAAAGCTTTCTCGGCACCTAACCAATTAGTTGTAAGAGGAAATGGAACAACACCTGCAACGTTAGAAGTTCGTCTTTTAAAAATTTCAGGAGATCGTGGAATTTTAGTTGTGCGTGGAATTGAAAATACAAAGTTTCAAACTTTAACCGAAGATGTGAAGGTAGTCGGCCGGATTTATCCCAGACAGACATCTGACAAGAGTCAACCTTCTGGAAATTCACTCACCCGATTGGATCCGGGGCTAGTAACTGGCGTTACAAAACTTTCGCTCTATGACGGATATGTAATCGCCCAACTCGAATCAACGACATATGGTCTTGGTATTCGCGCCAATCGAATCCCAGCGCCAATTCAAATCTCCAAGGTGGCTGGCTATTACTGGCAGCACATAACTTATGTATTTATCTGGTGGCTCTTAGCGCTATTAGTCCTAAGCGCCCCGTTTTATAACCGCCTTCGAGATAAGATGGGCGCATGAGCACAGCAAATAACAGCGCAAATTTAAAGGGCTTGCAATCAGCCATGAATCGTTTTCGTGTGATGGCAATCTGGTGCGGGGTAATGTCACTCTTACTTTGGTTTGTAAATGTGCCGACTCACTATTTAATCTTTAAAGGCTCGCACCACTACTTCACCTGGATCGCTCTGGTTCATGGCTTCACCTATCCGATCTATGTCCTGGCTGCATTTCACTATTGCTTGAAGGCCCGCAAGTCATTTAATTCAACAATTATGTTTATCCTTGCCGGCACTTTGCCAGTCGCTTCCTTTATCGCCGAACGCCGAGCTCTGGCAGAATTTCGTGCCCTCACAAAATAATTTCTTGAAGGGCTCGTTTTTAAAGTCTGCGATCAAGTCAGTTGCATATCCCCTTTACGAGCGCCGGTTATTTTCAAGGTTAGATTTCACCCAGACTCCGCATCACGTGGGCGTAATTCTCGATGGCAACCGTCGCTGGGCAAAGGCAAATCCATCGCTCTCTGGTGACACTTCAACGGCGCATGGTCACAAGGCTGGGGCAAATAAGATTGTTGATCTTTTAGATTGGTGTGAAGAGAGCAAAGTACAAGTTCTAACTATTTGGCTCCTTTCAAATCAAAACCTTACTCGCCCAGCAGAAGAGCTCGAGCCGCTGCTTGCGATTATTGGTGATGCAGTAGATGGCTTAGTTCGAAGAGGTCGTTGGGAGATTCGTCCAGTTGGCTCTCTTGAGTTACTTCCAGACGAGCTGCGAAATCGTTTGACCCTTGCCGCGCAAAAATCAAAGGGAATTAAGGGCGTAGTTGTAAATGTCGCGATTGGCTATGGCGGCCGAAGTGAGATCGCCGATGCCGTTAAGGCACTTATAAGCGATGCGGCAAAGCAAGGAAAGAGCCCAGAAGATATTGCCGCAACGGTCAGCGTTGATGAGATAAGTAGATATCTATATACGGCTGGCCTTCCAGATCCCGATCTAGTAATCCGCACCTCTGGCGAACAACGCCTCGGCGGCTTTTTACTTTGGCAAAGCGCGCATTCTGAGTTCTATTTTTGCGAGGCCTATTGGCCCGATTTTAGGCGGATAGATTTCTTACGTGCCCTGCGGGCATACTCTCAACGCCACCGTCGTTTCGGCGCCTAATAATTACCAGAATTTAACTTTTCACCCAAGCGTGTCGCAGGGGTCTATCGCATCGCAAGTTCTAACTTTTACCTAACCCCGCGACCGTAGTTCCATCTAATAAAACTAAAAAGATTGCGAGCGCCAATTGGCCAGAAAGACTTATGTCTTAGATACCAGCGTTTTACTTGCTGATCCAGCGGCCCTCAATCGATTTGCGGAACATGAAGTGATTATCCCAATCACAGTTATAAGTGAACTCGAGACCAAGCGCGACCATCCAGAATTGGGCTATTTTGCCCGCGCCGCACTTCGGACCTTGGATGATCTTCGAATCTCTAGCGGTCGCCTAGATCGCGCCATCAAATTAAATGAGCAAGGTGGCACGCTAAAAGTTGAACTAAATCATTCAGATACCTCAACCCTGCCAGCCGGGTTTTTGCGGGATGGAACCAATGACTCGCGGATCTTGGCTATCGCCCGAAACTTGATGGGTGAAGGCAGCGATGTTGTCCTTGTTACAAAGGATCTGCCTCTTCGAGTTAAAGCATCATCAGTCGGAGTCCAATCCGAGGAGTACCGAGCCGAACTTGCCAATACAAGTGGCTGGACGGGAATGATTGAACTAGATGTACCTGGTTCTGTAATCGATTCTCTTTACGAGTCCACCAAAGTTGATCATCTTGTGACCAAGGAGAATCCAGTCCACACTGGAGTTGTCCTACATTCAGAAAAGGGAAGCGCCCTTGCTCGGATTACTCCGGATAAGAAATTAACTCTCGTTCG
>CANBVR010000062.1 GCA_947372965.1 Actinomycetota bacterium | reverse complement strand
GAACATGGCGATGCACTTCGTGGAATCTTTGCAACCGCAGTACAACGTGGTGGATTAACTTCACTCACTTTGATGGGATTGCTATTAGAGCGAAATACATATAACCCGAGTGATAACCCAGATGCTGGACTTGCTGGACTTGCTCTTGCGATTTCAATTGCTGGGGTTGGAATCGGAATTGGATCATTTGTTAGCCCAATTGGAGTTGCAAAGTATGGCCGACACCGGTGGATTAAGTTTTCAATGATTGCCCCAATGCCTTTCCTACTACTAGCTGGAGCAAATCACGGTGAACCACTCTTTATAACTGCGGCCTTCTTTCTAGGTTTATTTGGTCAGAGCGTTAAAGTTACAAATGATTCACTTGTTCAAAATAAAATTGTTGATGAGTATCGTGGACGAACTTTTGCTTTTTATGATGTTGCAGTAAATGGCGCAATTGTTCTGGGCGCTGTAATTGCTGCTTTAGTACTGCCAGCAAGTGGAATCTCACTTCTGCTGCCAATTCTCATTAGCTTGGCTTATCTCTTTGTTACTAGCACTGCCCTAAGAAAATCTAACTTTTCGGGCCATTTTCCGCCCACCATTTAAGTAGTTCACTGATGGCTTTTTCATTACCTAAAGGCCCTTGTTCCATACGTAAATCCAATAAATATTGATATGCCTTACCGACAAGTGGTGAAGGATTAATTTTAAGAATCTCCATAATTTCAACCCCATCAAGATCTGGGCGAATTTTTTCAAGTTCCTCTTGTTCCATCAATTGCGTGATGCGCTCTTCTAATGAGTCATAAGTTTTAGAGAGCGCTTCTGCCTTTCTTTGATTGCGAGTTGTGCAATCAGCACGAGTTAATACGTGAAGGTGAGTCAGTAGATGCTCGGAGTCTCGAATGTAACGGCGAACAGCGGAATCAGTCCACTCGCCGCCACCATAGCCATGAAATCTAAGATGCAAGAAGACCAGTTGTGAAACATCTGAAATCTCATCATTGCTAAAGCGAAGCGCTTTTAAACGTTCTTTAGCCATGCGCGAACCAACCACCTCGTGGTGGTGGAATGAAACCCCACCTCCTGGAATTAGTTCACGAGTTTTTGGCTTTCCAATGTCGTGAAGAAGCGCCGCTAAACGAATTACTAAGTTTGGTCCACCGAGTCGATCCTCAAGTGAAATAGCTTGTTCTAAAACTTTTAGCGTGTGTTCATAAACATCTTTGTGGTGGTGATGTTCATCAATCTCCAGCTTTAACTTTGGCAGCTCGGGCAAAATGTAATTTGCTAAGCCAGTATCGACCAATAAGGCTAAGCCAAGTCGGGGGTTACTCGACATAAGTGTTTTCGTAAACTCATCACGAACACGTTCTGCCGAAATAATCTTGATTCGTTCAGCCATTTCGGTGATGGCTTTGATGATACTTTCATCAACTTCAAAATCTAATTGCGACATAAATCTAGCGGCGCGCATCATTCGCAAAGGATCATCGGAGAATGAATCCTCGGCGGTGCCAGGAGTTCGAAGAACTTTCTTTGCCAAATCTGTGACGCCATCAAAAAGATCGATAAAAGTTGGGGGATTAGTGGTTAGCTCTAAAGCCATTGCATTAACTGTAAAGTCGCGGCGCTTTAGATCACCTTCGATGTTCTCCCCAAATGAAACTTCTGGTTTTCTACTTTGTGGATCATAATTTTCTGATCGGTATGTTGTTACTTCAATAGTGACATCGCCACGTTTTCCAGCGATCGTGCCAAACTCACGGCCAGTCTCCCAAATGACTTCTACAAATCCAGTTAATAATTTCTTTGTATCATCAGGCAAGGCATCGGTTGTGAAATCTAAATCATTTCCAAGGCGTCCTAGAATCGCATCACGAACTGGGCCGCCAACAAGTGCCAACTTAAAACCAGCAGCGCTAAATCTTGCAGCCAATTCCATTGAGAGTGGGGCGTGCGAAGTTAAGGCTGAAGTAGCCAACTCCGCAGCAATTGATCGTGGATCTTTCACAATACGTAAGGTTAGAGCAGTAACCTTGCCCTATGACCACAGCGCCTAGTGCGGGTGGCGAAGCTAAACGGAAGAAGCGTCGCAGACGCCGTCCGAAAGGCCCGGCCGCACTAAATTCAAATAATTCTGGAACTTCGATATCCCCGCAAAGCGCAGCTAAACCTGCCGCTTCGCCAAAGAAAAGAATCTATGCCAAGCGCGTTGATGAAGTTAGCGCTGGCGGTTTGGTTATCGATTCGACTGGAACAAAAGGCCTCTTAATTGGTCGCCGCGATCTGAAAGATCAAAAGCGCGAGCGCCTGTTGTGGTCACTTCCAAAAGGGCATATCGAAGCCGGCGAAACCCCAGAACAAGCTGCCATTAGGGAAGTTGCGGAAGAGACTGGAATTGAAAGTGAGATTGCTAGATCTCTAGGAGTTATTGATTTTTGGTTTATGGCCGGTGGCAAGCGAATTCACAAAACAGTGCATCACTATCTTTTTAAAGAAGTCGGTGGCCATCTTCAACCGCAAGTTACGGAAGTTGATGATGTTGGCTGGTTCCCACTAGAAGAGATTGTTAATTTGCTGGCCTACCCCGACGAAAAAAAGTTGATTGCAAAATCGGGTGAGTTAGTTATATGAAAAGAGTAATTTTCGTACTTTCATTAATCGCAGCTTTATTAATCCCTAGTTCTGCGCGCGCAGATAGCTCAATCATCTTGACTGAACCGTCACACCGACAGATCGATGGAAAATTCATCGATGATGAACTTGCTGCTTCACTTAGTTACAACGGCCGACTTGGGCAGTTAATTTTTGCACCGCCGAAAGGGGTGAGAAGCTGGCAAATTGATGCGCAATTAGTTGATGATGTAATTGCTATGACTTCTGATTATCAATTACTCGACGGCACAAAGGGAATTGGAAAGTTAACTGCGCAGATCTGGCTCGCACAACTCAAATCTGTTACCCGTAGCGATGCAATCTACGCACTTCCTTATGGAAATGCCTCTGGCTATTGGATCAATCGACTCTCCCCGCATAACGAAAATTATTTTTTAACTGTAGGGGCAACTCGCCTATCTAATTTCTTCGGGCGCCAAATTCCTTCTCTTCCAAGCTATCCAAGCAATTCATATTTCAAGCTCGACCAACTTACTATTTTGGCATTTACCGATGCACAAACTGCAATTCAATCAACGGCAAGTTATATGGATCCAAAAGAATTAGATAATTTGCATTCACGGATAGCATCGGTATTCAACCCAAATTTGAGTAGAGAGCTTCGCGATTTTCTAGACTTAGATCTCGCCACAACAACAAAATTTTTGCGCCATCAAATTAGATTGGCTCCCGGAAAATTTACCGTTTCTTCGGAGCATCAGAAATTGCCAATCACGGTTATTAATGATTTTCCTGGTCCAGTAAAAGTAAACCTGATAGTCGATACCTTGAACGGCAAGGTTGTTGCCCAGAGCGTGCCAACCCAAACCGTTCCTGGAAAATCAAAGATCCAGGTTCTAATTCCGGTACAAGTACTAACTTCTGGCTCCAGTGTTTTATCAGTTGGACTTCAATCTCCCCAAGGCAATCCGCTTGGTGATTCGGTGCTCTATCCGCTGCAACTTCGAGTAATTAGTCCGATCGCAACAAGAATTACAACTGGCGCAGCGCTCCTGCTCTTTATCTCCGCCTTAATTCAAAGTGCTCGCAGAATTAGAAAGCGTAATAAGTGAATACCGGCGCGCTTTTAAAGTCTTCTACCGTGATGGCGGTTGGAACTATCTTCTCTCGCGTTACTGGTTTGATTCGTGGTTTATTGCTTGTCGCAGTGCTTGGAACCACGTTGCTTGGTGATACTTTCAATGTTGCTAACACAATG
>CANBVR010000061.1 GCA_947372965.1 Actinomycetota bacterium | reverse complement strand
CAATCCTTATTACGACAAAGGACACCAATTCATTACATATTAAAGAGTGGGTACTATCTAATTTCTGACACGCCAGAGATCATCCGAAAGACTTAGTAATAACTTCCACACTTGCTCGACCGTCGTGCCATTTCTTCGCATAATCAACGCCTTGCACCGGCATTGGCCTTTCACTCGCAACCCTGCGCAATTCAGCTTCCAAAGTTTCTGGAGTGATATTGATAATTGGAGCGTCTGATGAACCAGAAGGAACATAACTCATAACTAATCTTCCAGCGGCAAGGGCTTCTATGGGAAATACTCCAACAACTCCTAGGAACTGATCGATTACTAGATCGACTCTGGAAAGTAATTCGGGTACTTCGCCGTGCTTGATTGGTCCTGGATTTACATAATCGATTACTTCTTCCTTAGAAAGTTTGCGAAGAATTGGTTCTATAAGTTCGGCCGATTTAACCCATGATCGGCTTGGTAGGAAAAGCACACGGAGTTTGCTAGAAGCGAATAGGGGGGAGTTTGTTGCGACTTCCGCAAATTTTGGAAAATCAATGGCAACGGGTAGCCACCTTGCATCGGGTACATCGGTCAATAAATCTTTGGTCGATACAAATATTGGAATTTTTCGAGCACGAATTTCCGGCAGTAGGGCGCGATTTTCATTACTACGAATTCTTACTTGCTCTAGCTCTGGTCGATTGGTGTGAAAAGGTGAGAACTCACTTCGAAGGGTGTGTGAATCCACATCTCTAATATCTGAACCGTGAAAAATAACGCCACTTTTCTTGCCGATTCGCTTCATGAAGTCAAAGTCTTGAAGCGTTAAGTTTCTTGAATCCTTTGTATCGCGGGGCCGGAAAATTGGCCGAAGAGATTCAAAAAGAAAAACGTCAACATTTCGTGCGACATCAACTTCAAATTTTTTTCGAAAAGAGGGGATCAACCATTCGTGTCTGGCAAATGCAATATCGGTAGCAAACCACTCAGCGTCGGGATCCGTTGAGATTCTTAAAGATCTTGAAGTAAAACCAGAACGCGAAAGTGCCTTTGACCATTCACTTCCTTGATTAGCCGAATTTGTGGGCCCAACCAAAAAGGATTTCTTGCTTATTCCGAGGAGACTAAGTGGGCGTCTTACTCTCCTCTGCAAGGAGTAGAGGTGTAGATGCTGTTCGTGCCGAAAGTACTTGGCTCTGCGACGAAGTTTCCTTCGCATTTCTTTAACATTCAAAGAATTCGCCTACCTTCATGGATATATTCTAAGACAAGGAAGTTCATAATGTGATGAGGGAGCAAAATGTCTAAAGTCTACTTATTCGTTGATATTGATGTGAAGTTTGGGCAACGGGAAGCATTTCTTGAAAAGTTAAAAGCTCACGGCGCACATATTCGCACCGAAGAAGGTTGTGAAGCTTTAGATATTTTCACGAATACCGATAATGAAAATAGTGTTTGTGTCTGGGAAGTATGGACCAATCGCCCGTTATGGGATGCTCATATGGTTAATGATGCAAGTAAGGTTTGGCAACAAGTTGCCCCAGCATTCGTTAACGGTGAAAAAATAACAGTTTTGGATGCCGTTCAGTAGTAATAAAAAAGGCCTAGCCAACGCTTATATAGGTACCTGAAGGTTTACGGAGATCATAATGAGAGAACCTACCCAAGATGGGAGTTCTATTGGCATTTCTGAGACCGACCTAAATACTGCCCTGAAAGCAGCAAGAACTGGAGATGAGATGGCCTTTGCAATTCTTTGGCGCCACTTAAATCCACGGTTGACTCGATTTGTACAGGCGAGAACTTATAAAAGTTCTATCGATTTTGAGGAAGTAATTTCCGAAACCTGGGTGGGCGTTGCTCGGGATATTCGCAAATTCAAAGGAAATTACATCGAATTTACCGCCTGGATTTACCAGATATCACGAAATCGCATCGTCGATGCCGCCAGAAAGCGTGATCGAACCGTGCGAACTACCGAGGAAATAGAAGAAATTTTTTGGCTCCCGGACGTGCAAAACGTGGAAAGAGATTTCGAAGCTGGTGAGGGCGTTAAAGGGATTATCGATCTGATAAATAAACTTCCATCTGCTCAGGCGGAGGTTTTACTTCTTCGAGTTGTATCTGATTTATCAGTTGAAGAAACGGCAAAAATTTTAAAGAAGAGCGCCAATTCAGTTCGGGTTTTAGCGTATCGGGGCTTAGAAACCCTCCGCGCTGATTTAGGGAGCGCAAATGCCTAAAAACTTCAACCCAGATGACTTCCTTAACGAGCCTTTGTTTAAAGAACTTCGCTCCTTTGCAGATAAATCAGAAGAGCTCCAAAATGAACTTCCAAGCGAAATATTAATGGCTTTCCGAAATGCATCTGCGGTAAATGTTCGTAAAGTCTGGCTACGGCGTTCAATTTTTACTTTCCTTGCGCTGGGCATAGCCTTACCTTCGTTATCCTATGCGCAGCTTTTACCTACCCCAATTGATAACGTGGTAAAAAAAGTTTCTAATATAGTGACAGCGCCAATTAGAGTTGTAAGTGAGACTCTTAGCAAAGTTTCAACATCAACCCCGCCACGAGAAAACTTAATTATCGTTAGTGAGACTTCTACGGTAATTCCAACACCTGATTCAAAGCAAACTGTCGCAGCCGTTACCCCGCAACAGCCCTTAGCGCCTGGAAAACCACCTCACAAAGTTGATATTCACGAGGTTCCAAAGGCAACTCCAACTAAGCCAAGCGTTACAAGGAGCGAGGAAGAGTCTGAGGGTGGTGAAAGTGGCGTTCCTCAAACCGGCCTGAGACCTGTTGGTGGTGGGGAAAGAGAAGTAGAAGACGCAAAAGGGGGAAATGCGCCCCTTCTTGATGGGGCAACTCCAATTAAGCCTTCAGAATCAAATGGAGGTGAAGGCCGCTCGGATAGCCGGAAATCACCAGAAAATCACTCCGAATAAGTAATAAATCCCCGACGGCCAGCGCTTTTAAATCTATAGCCGACTACAAGGAGTTAACAATGAAAAAAGTATTTCAAGTTCTGGCGATTATGCTATCGGCAAATTTGGCTCTTACTGCTCCTGCAGCAATAGCGGATTCAAAAAAGGTAAAGAAATCGATTGTCAAAATATCTCCAGTTCTTTCAAAAGGAAAAGTGCCGGTACTAGCTCCAATAACTCCAGCAAGTTGTCCACCTCCCGTTTTAATCGATACTTCAACTGCAAGTAATGGAACTACCATTTTAAAGACTGTCATGGGAACGCGCCTTGTTAGCTCCCCATACTCATTAATTGCAGGGACCGGCAATCACACCTTTGCAATGAATCCACTATCAAGCGCTGGTGGAAAAATTACCTTTGATACCACTACGACCCAAATCACAATCGATTCCACAACTGCGGTTGGAATTTACTTAGAGACAATTACTGCAACTGCTTCTGATACCGCATCAGTAACAACCGTAATAAATGTGATGATCTCAGTATCTACGGCTGTAGTTATTCCAGTAATCGATACAGGTACTTCTCAAGTCTGCAACCATATTGCTCACGAACTCTCAGAAGGGAATGAAAGAAATGAATCTGAGGAATCAGAGTCCCATAATGTCCCTTTAATTCCTACATCAGTTAATCCAGCTCGACCTTTACTGGCCTCGCCCCGTACCGGGCATTCCGGTCACTCAGATGGCGAGCGAGGCAGCCGCAGGTAGAGGTGGGCGACAAACAACGCCTGATGCGCCGTTCAAGATCCATGATCCCGCACTATGTGGAATCAAAATAGCGTCACCCTTTTCGGCTGAGATCTCAGGTGCATTCTCAAATGCAATCTTGCCGGAGCCTTCAAGAGTTAGGAAGATGCTAAACCCTGCAGCGATCTTTGAACCGCTACCGGTTAAG
>CANBVR010000060.1 GCA_947372965.1 Actinomycetota bacterium | reverse complement strand
CTTCAACGCCTAGATCGCTTGAGCGAACATCTTGGCGGAAAGGTAGAAATTTGGGCCAAGCGCGAAGATGTTAATTCTGGCCTTGCATACGGCGGAAATAAGACTCGCAAACTTGAATATCTTGCTGCCGATGCAATCGCAAAGGGATGTGACACATTAGTTTCAATTGGTGGCGTGCAATCCAATCACACTCGCCAAGTTGCTGCCGTTGCAGCGCACCTCGGTCTTAAATGTGTACTTGTACAAGAGCATTGGGTTGAGTGGGATGAAGTTAATTACGAGAAAACTGGAAATATTCTTTTAAGCCGCATAATGGGCGCAGAAGTTCGCCTAGATCCAGCAGGTTTTGATATTGGTTTTAGAAAGTCATGGGAAGAGGCGATTGCAGATGTGATTGCCCGTGGTGGTAAGCCATATGCAATTCCAGCAGGAGCATCAGACCATGAACTCGGAGGACATGGTTTTGCAGGTTGGGCCTTTGAATTGGAAGATCAAGAGAAAGAGCTTGGATTTAAGTTTGATAACTTTATCGTTTGCTCGGTAACAGGGTCATCTCAAGGCGGAATGATTGCCGGGCTAGCACATAGCAATCGTGCACAAGATGTCATCGGAATTGATGCATCTGCGACAGTCCAAAAGACTTGGGATCAGATTAAGCGAATTGCTTCTCGCACCGCAAAGTTAATTGATCTTGGTCGCGAACTTCGCGATGAAGAGATTGTTTTACTTGATCGTTGGCACGATGGAATTTATGGCGTTGCTGGGCCACGAACAATTGAAGCTATTAAAATGGTTGGCAGCTTAGAGGGAATGATTACTGATCCAGTTTATGAAGGAAAATCTATGGCAGGAATGATCGACCTTATTAAGGAAGGCCATTTCAAAGAAGGTTCAAAAGTTTTGTATGTTCATCTAGGCGGGCAGCCTGCGATAAATGGTTACACAACCGCTTTTTAAATGCAGTTTCTTAACGAGAAACTTTGCCAGCCTTCAAGCATGAAGAACAAACATTCTGACGCTTTGGAGTTCCGCCTACAAGGGTGCGGATGCGTTGGATATTTGGATTCCAGCGACGACGGGTTTTGCGCATTGAGTGGGAGACCTTATTGCCGAAGCTAGGGCCTTTTCCGCAGATATCGCAGTTAGAAGACACAGTTGACTCCCTTAAAAATAATCTGACTTTACGAATTTCGTAACTAAGGGCCAAAGGTTACCGCCTAGGCGCGGGGATTGGCGAATCCACCGATATTACGCGGGGAGGCGGGAAGATATCCCCATGGCCGTCCTGGAAGATCCGCTCAAAAAGGTTTTGGGCGACCGTACTGCGCAGGCGCTTACGAAGACCTTCGGAATGAAAACGGTTGAAGATTTATTGCGTCACTACCCCCGTCGCTACGTAACTAGAGGCGAGATGTCAGATATCTCGAAGTTAATTGAGGGCGATGAAGTAACAATTCTTGCCGAGGTAAAAGCGGTAAAGATCCGCCGGGCGAATGGTCGCGTCATTCTAGATGTACACGTAGGGGATGGTTCGGACACCATGTCCCTTACCTTCTTTAATCAAGCCTGGCGAGAGAAAGAGTTGAAGGTTGGCGTTACAGGAATGTTTGCCGGAAAAGTTGGCTCGTTTAAAGGGGTAAGACAACTTTCTCATCCGGATTACCAGTTGATTCCAGATGGCAATGACGTGGATAGCGCTGTCGATGATTTTGCTGGAAAGTACCTCCCAGTTTATCCAGCCGGTGGAAAGTTACCCTCGTGGAAGCTTGAGCAGAGCATTGGAATTGTGCTCGATTCACTCGATGAAATTCCAGATTATTTACCTAGGGAGATCGCCGATGAATTTGGCTATCCAACTTTACGTGAAGCCTTCTTTGCAATTCATAAGCCAAAGAGCCGTGAAGAGGCTGAAGTTGCCAGAGAAAGATTAACTTTTGATGAAGCGATGCTTTTGCAGTTGTTGCTCGCTCAGCGTCGGGCAGAGTTACGTGCACTTCAAGCAACTCCAAGAAGTATTTCGACCAATGGTTTAGTAAGCATCTTTGAGTCACGACTACCTTTCAAATACACATCTGGTCAGATTGAAATTAATTCTGAGATTGAAATGGATATGAAGCAAGCTCACCCGATGCATAGATTGTTACAAGGCGAAGTTGGATCTGGAAAAACAGTAATCGCACTTCGCGCCATGCTTTCCGTGATCGAATCTGGCGGGCAGGCAGCGCTATTAGCCCCAACGGAAGTATTGGCACAACAACATTTCAAAACAATTTCAAAGCTACTAGGTGATTTGGCCCTTGCTGGAACTTTGGAAGGAAACGGCGAAGGAACTCAATTAGCGCTTCTGACTGGATCGCTACCCACAAATCTCAAGAAAGATTCGCTCTCGCGAATTGCTAATGGTGAGGCTGGAATAGTTATTGGAACACATGCGCTCCTAAGTGAGGGTGTTGAATTTAATGATTTGGCCCTTGTTGTAGTTGATGAGCAGCATCGCTTTGGTGTGGAGCAGAGAGATGCGCTTCGCATGAAAGCCAAACTTCCACCTCATTTATTGGTCATGACAGCAACTCCAATTCCGCGAACTGTTGCGATGACTATCTTTGGTGATTTAGACGTTTCGACCCTTCGACAACTTCCATCTGGCCGCTCACCAATTACAACTCACGTTATTCCAGTTCTTGAAAAACCACATTATCTCGATCGGGCCTGGGAGCGAATCAAAGAAGAGGTTGGAAAGAAGCATCAGGCTTACATTGTTGCGCCGCGAATTACTGCGCCAGAGGTGGACGAGAGTAAAAATAAAATAACCCAAGCTGATATCGATATGGCGCGATTGATGGGCGATGAGATTACGAGTGAAGAGTTAAATGGCGAGGGCATGGTTAGCGTTGAAGAGTTGGCGCCAAGATTGGCAACTGGCGCGCTAAAGGGGCTCAAATTGGCGCCGCTTCATGGAAAGCAAAGCGCGGAATTAAAGGAAGAGACTATGGCTGCTTTTAGTTCAGGTGAGATTGAAGTTCTCGTCTCCACGACTGTTATTGAAGTTGGCGTCGATGTGCCAAACGCTTCAATGATGGTGATTATGGATGCCGACCGATTTGGTGTCTCACAACTTCATCAACTTCGTGGTCGAGTGGGCCGTGGTTCGGTACCAGGCCTTTGCCTACTTGTCACTGCCGCAGAAGAAGGTTCGCCAGCTATGGAGAGGTTAACTGCAGTTGCCGGAACTCTCGACGGCTTTGAACTTTCACGAATTGATTTAGATCAACGACGTGAAGGCGATGTCCTTGGAAGGGCGCAATCGGGCACGAAGTCCCACCTTCGCCTGCTTCGAGTATTGCGCGATGAGGATCTAATTGAGAAGGCTCGTTCGGTATCACTTCGCCTTATTGAAGACGATCCAACTCTTTCAAGTTTCCCAACCTTGGCGCATGAAGTATCTTTATTGAAGGCGGAAGAGAGTTCAGAGTTCTTGGATAAAGGTTGATGATGCGAATTATTGCTGGGTTGAGTAAGGGCAAGACCTTATTTTCGCCGACCGAAAAAACTCGACCAACCTCTGACCGAGCCCGCGAGGGAATGTTTTCTTCACTCGAATCGGAATTCGGTTCGATGAGTGAATTAAATTTCCTCGATCTATATTCAGGCTCTGGCGCAGTTGGCGTTGAGGCACTTTCAAGAGGCGCGGCAAGTGTCTATTCGGTAGAACAGCACGAACAAACTGCAGCAATTGCGAAGAAGAATTTTGACTTAGTAAAAGGTGAGGTTGGCAAATATTCGGTTATCTCATCTCAAGCCGAACGATTCGTTACATCCCCTCATGTGATTTCCTTCGACATAATTTTTATGGATCCGCCCTACGAAGTTGCAAATGAAGTCATCGAACAATTATTGATCGATATTTCGAAGAATAATCTGTTAAAGCGAAATGGAATTGTTGCAATAGAGCGCGAAACCAAGATGAAGCCATTCAACTGGCCAGCGCCCTTTGTCCACGAGAAGATCCGCTCATATGGGCAGGGAAGTATCTTCTACGGCGGATATTCTGCTAGCGTTTTGCCGTGAAGCGCGTTGTCTGCCCCGGATCTTTCGAT
>CANBVR010000059.1 GCA_947372965.1 Actinomycetota bacterium | reverse complement strand
CCAGTCTTTAGGAATAAATCCCTATAGACAGCAGGCAAGGTGAGAAGTGATGGCCCAGTATCAAAACCATAGCCATCGATCCAGATTGTTCGGCATTTTCCACCGACGCGATCACTTGCCTCATAAATATCAATACTGTGTCCAGCCTTCGCAAGCCTGGCGGCGGTTGCCATCCCGCCAACACCTGCTCCGACAACTATTACTTTGGACATTAGTTAACTCTACGGCCTCGCCACTCAAGAGTTCCACGTTGATGTCGGAAAAGTGAAAGTAAGAAGATATAGATCAAGAGAAGAATTGATAATGGATGTAAGAGCGCATAAATGGGATTTGAGCGCGTTTTAATCGCGGCGAGCGCCCGGGAAATAACTATTAGTAAGTATCCGCTATTTAGTGCAAGCAATGGAATTATTCCGGTTGCAATAAGTAAGGAAAAAGCAATGATGCTCCCAATAACTCCACCAAATGCCTTCCACAACGATTTTGTATATCCTGAGATAAGTTCACTTGAACTTTGATACATGCGGCAACTTGCAACTTTGCTCCCATCGGCAACACCGCCTTTAAAACCTTTCGCAATTAGTAAACGGGCAAATTCAAGGTCATCAAGGATTTCACCCTTAATTGACTCATGGCCACCGACAGATTCATATGCCGAACGTCGAATTATTAAGAACTGTCCATTTGCAATTGTCATCTGTCGATTAGGAAAGTATTCAGAAAGGCGGAGCGGAACACTTGCCAACCAAGACCACTGCAGTAAAGGTTGAATTAAGTTTTCGACCAATGTTCCCGCCTCTTGCCTTGGATACGGTGAAATAAAATCCCAACCAAGTGATTCCATCTTATTTATTGATGCAGCAATGGCATTTTGCGATAAGCGAACATCAGCATCTAAGAAGACTAAAAATTCACCAGAGCTGGAGACTGCAAGTTGTTGGCAGGCAAAATTCTTTCCAAGCCAATTTTCTGGCAACTTACGGCCAACCAATTTATTTACCTTAAAAGTTGAAATCAATGAACCCGTATCATCTTCAGAATTATCATCCAAGGCATAGATGGATAGGTCCTTACAACCATTTGAAGCTAAAACTGAATTTAGTATCGATACGACGTTCCGCGATTCATTTCGCATAGGGATCAAAACATCAACGCTTCTAAGAACTTCGATTGGCCCATCTTTTATGGTGCGAACTGAAATTACATTGACGATCGTGATGATGAGCGCAAGAAGAGCAAGAATATAAATCAACATTAATTAAAAGAATCTGGCTTGCCAAATAAGAGAGTGAAGAAATATGGGGCCAAAACCAAAGTCATAATCAAACCGCCAATTATTCCTAAAGCAACATTATTGAAGAAGAATATATTTCCAACAACTCCAGCAAATAAGGTCCATCCTAAGAAGATATCCGGGATTGTTGAGTTGGATCCAAACTTTCGGCGTTCTTTTGGCAGAAGAACATTTAGAAGCCCGATCACAGCAAGCCCCGAGAGTAACCATCCCGCTGAATTTGAAAGTGGGACGCCTTTTTCAAAGGAGAGTTGTGGGCCAACTATTTTCCAACTCCACCGACCTGCAGAAACCATTTGAGGGTCTAGAAATAAATCCCAGACCATCAATAAAAGCCCGCCATACAGGAAAGTCCAAGTACTAGTAACTTTGCGAGCTGCAATCAAAACTGGATGCAGCATCATCAACCAGGCAAAGGGGACTACAAGTGGAACTCCTGAAATTGCTAGTCCGAGTGAATGGCTGTACTTATAGGTTCCAAAGGGCCACCCAGTCTTACTTCCAATTAATTCAATGAAGAAGCCAAAAGTTAAAGTCACGAATGCTAAAGAGAAAAAGTAGCGAGCACCATAAGAAAAAAGAGCATGTAGCAACATCGTCGAAGCAGCAAAATAAACCGTAGCGATTGTGATGAAAGTTCGAAGATCACCATGGACTAACGGATAGCTAATTTGAAGTGCGATTGTTACTAGCAACAAGATTGCTAAGGCTAAGTTTTTGCTCCGGCTAATTCCACGTCTGGCATCCCTGCGTGGGCGAAATTGGCGGATCGACATAAGGCAATTCTGCCGTAATAAACGTTAGAACTCACCTTGTTCATCAATTATCGCAAAGCGGGCAAAGAGTTCCTCGGAATACCAGCCTAGGCTTTTGGTCAATTCGATCGCCTTTTTATGTTCACTTCCAGCGTAGGCAAAGTCTCGAAGCGCAGTTGCAGATTCCCACCTCGAAAAGGTTCCTTGAAGCCCCATAGGTGCTTCACCTATTCCAATTGCGCTTTGCAACCCAGGTGAATTTTTTAAGCTGGTAGTAACGGGAGGCACGGCGCGCCAAAATTTTGAATTTAGGCGCAGTTTAATTCGAGCTCTAGTAATTGCCGCCACTGGGCCGTGCCAACTCTTTTCTTGATCTTGGCTAAATGGTTCAAGGCCAGCCCATTTACCATGCGATGAGATAGGTTTTAAAACAGCGCGGTATTCACTTATCGCAAATTTTCGCCATGAATTTATTACCCTTGAATTATGAAAACTTTCAAGATCGCCTTGGTTTAGGGTTACAAGCAAACCCCATCTTGATATATCCACATCCTTTGGAGTGAAAGTTTCGCCCTTGCCGGTTCCAAGTGATTTGTAGAAGTAAATTGATTTATTTTTGCCAAGGGCTATTCGATCAATTGCCATGTGTATTAAGGCAAGTGGCAAATAACTCGGGCGAATGCGCCAGAAATAGATAACGGTAATCATTTTGCCCGCTGGGTAGTTGCAAAAATTTCAGCGCAAACATCATCTGGCTGATCCCACATTGGGGCATGTCCGCACTCTGTTAAGACTATCCATTTGGCATGGCGTGGGGCGAGGGAACGTTCCTGGCAAGTTCGTGCTGGAAGGGTGTTGTCGGTATCGCCAAAAATAATTGTGGTGGCAACTGTTGAGGGAATTTCCTTATCGAAACGTTTTTTGAGAATTGCATCCCAAGCTGGAAAATAGCCTGGTGATCTCCCCATCGCAATCGAAGCATCGATACAAGTCTCAACTGAAAGTTCGCGCCACTTTGGACTTACAGAACTAAAACCAAGTTTTCTAATACTTTCATAGCGAAGCATGGCTGGTGCTAGATGTTGGAGGGCGCTAGCAACAATTTTCGAACCGGCACTTCCAGGAATTCTAGAAGTGTATGGAGTAAGCCATAGTCCGGCTGGAGCAAGACCGATCACCGAAAGAATGCGCTCTGGATGCAGCGCAGCCATTTCAAGAGCAACCCACCCACCAAGTGAATTTCCAACAATATGAAATTTTTCAATTCCGTAGGCATCTGCCAATTTAAATACTGATTTACCTAGTGAAATTGGGTCCATCTCTTGGCCATCGATTAACGGAGTGTTTCCGTGCCCAGGTAAATCAACTGTTATTACCTGAAAGTTCTTACTTAGAGTTGGGATTATCCCTTTCCATATTGTGCTGGCCGAACCCATGCCGTGAATTAAGAAGAGCGGGGCGCCATCTCCTGTTGCCTGACTCCAAAGTGATTTCTTAATCATTAGAAATGGCATATTACACGCGATAATTAAACTTTGCGGAGTAACCTTGCGATATGACGGATTATCGGTGGCTAATTTACGCACTAATTTCCGCTGCCTCAGCTTCATTAGTTGCAATATTTGGAAAAGTTGGTTTATCAGGAAGCAGTGGCGTCGACTCGACAGTTTCAACGGCAATTCGAAGTTTGATTATGACTATCTTTTTAGTTGCCGTTCTTTTTCTTTCAGGTCTTGGCTCAAAAGTCCTAACAGTTAGGGGCTGGCCACTTTTTTGGATTGGCGCCTCAGGCGTTGCAGGCGCGGTTTCGTGGCTCTTTTATTTTAAAGCGATTGCGATTGGAAGTGTTTCAAAGATCGCGCCGATAGATAAATTAAGTATGCCGCTGGCAGTTGTATTGGCGGTTCTAATTCTTAATGAAAAGTATTCAAAGCTAAATTGGCTTGGTTTACTGTTGATCGTAATTGGGGCGTTTTTAGCCGCACTGAACTAATTATTCGCCGACAAAAACCGGTTCGGCGCCGGTGCATCTAATTAATTCTTCAAATGTCGTTGGATAAACTGAGTGTGGATGACCTGCAGCAGCCCACACAACTTCATAGTCATTCAAGGCCTCATCGATAAGGATTGTTGCGGGATTGATCCAACCAACGGGGGATACGCCCCCAATTGAAAATCCAGATTGAGACTTCACATAATCAGCATCAACTCGATGTAACTTTTCAATACCAAGTTTGGCGGCAACTAGCGCGGTATCAACTCGATGGCGACCACT
>CANBVR010000058.1 GCA_947372965.1 Actinomycetota bacterium | reverse complement strand
GGCGCGCACGCACCACATGAACAAATTTTGCTCTCTTCAATTCCGTCGCGAGTAACCCTTCTAACTGCCTTTATTAAGGAACTCATTCGTGACTGATGGCCCATTAATTGTTCAAAGCGATAAGACGCTCCTTCTAGATATTGATCACCCACAGAGCGATGAATGTCGTCGCGCTATCGCCGCATTTGCAGAGTTAGAGAAGTCGCCAGAGCACATTCATACCTATCGATTAACTTCTCTCGGTTTATGGAATGCCCGCGCAGCCGGACACGATGCCGAACAAGTTGTTGATGTTCTTCTCAAGTACTCAAGATTTGCCGTACCGCATGCGCTTTTGGTTGATGTCGCCGAAACTATGTCGCGCTATGGACGCCTTCGTTTAGAAGCACATCCTGTTCATGGGCTTATTTTGGCTTCCAATGATCCAGCGGTTCTAAAGGAAGTTACTCGCGGAAAAAAGATTGCCCCGATGCTCGGTCTGCAATTAGATGAAGAGACAATCGTTGTACACCCCGGCCAACGTGGGTTTCTAAAGCAAGCGCTCTTAAAACTCGGGTGGCCTGCCGAAGACTTTGCTGGATATGTAGATGGCGAAGCCCACAAAATCGACTTAGTCCAAGATGGATGGACCATAAGAAAGTATCAAGAGTTAGCTGCTGAAGGATTTTGGCATGGTGGTTCTGGCGTAGTTGTACTTCCGTGCGGTGCTGGAAAGACAATCGTTGGCGCAGCCGCAATGGCGCATGCCCAAGCCACAACTTTAATTTTGGTTACAAACACAATTGCTGCAAGACAGTGGCGCGATGAATTGTTACGTAAAACAACTCTTACTGAAGATGAGATTGGTGAATACTCCGGAACCAAAAAGGAAATTCGCCCTGTAACAATTGCTACCTATCAGGTCATGACTACTCGCAAACAAGGCGTTTATGCCCACTTAGATCTCTTTGATGCAATCGATTGGGGTCTAATTATTTATGACGAGGTGCACTTACTTCCTGCTCCAATCTTCCGATTTACTGCTGATATCCAATCTCGCAGACGCCTTGGCTTAACTGCCACTTTGGTCAGAGAAGATGGAATGGAAGGTGAAGTATTTTCACTTATTGGGCCAAAGCGCTATGACGTGCCTTGGAAAGAGATTGAATCTCAAGGATATATCGCACCTGCAGACTGCGTTGAAGTTCGAGTTAATCTAACCGAAGCCGAACGTTTGGCTTATGCAACAGCCGAGCCAGAAGATCGCTATCGTTTTTGTGCAACAACGCTTACCAAACGAAAGGTTGCAATTGCACTTGCAAAGCAACATTCCGAAGAACAAGTTCTAATTATCGGCCAGTACATAGATCAACTAGATGCACTAAGTGAAGAACTTGGCGTGCCTCTGATTAAGGGCGATACCCCAATAAAAGAGCGTGAACGACTATTCGATCTTTATCGCAAGGGTGAAATAAAGTGCCTCGTTGTTTCAAAGGTAGCTAACTTCTCGATCGATCTGCCAGAAGCGACTATTGCAATTCAAGTATCAGGAACTTTCGGTTCGAGACAAGAGGAAGCCCAACGCTTGGGCCGCGTTCTTCGCCCAAAGGCAGATGGTCGTGGTGCTCGTTTCTATTCGGTAGTTGCCAGAGATACAGTCGATCAAGATTTTGCTCAAAACCGACAACGCTTTCTTGCCGAGCAAGGTTATGCCTATCGGATCATCGATGCTGATGATGTCCTGAGTAAGAATCAGGATTAAAGCGAGTTAATTGCCTTGCGAAATCTTTCGGGATCTACGCGAAAGAAATCGTGTTGTTTTCCATTGATTAAAATTACTGGAACTTGTTCGCCATATTTGGTTTCTAATTCTGCATCACCATCAATTAATAGCTTTTCAATTTCAAATTTCAATTCACCTTGCAAATTTGTCAAGGTTTCCATCGCTACATCACAAAGATGGCAATTACTCCGCGAATAGAGCGTTACTAGCGTCATTTCTCCCTCATCTGCCCAATACTTTAGGTGGTGGCAATCCTCTCAGACTGATAACGTTTTCGCTGTGCGCACTCGGCTTTTCCTCTTAATCACAGCCTTGCTAGGTGGAGTTCTTGTTGCTCCGGCTGTTGCGCTAACCCCGGAAATAAAATCAATTGATGCACCATTCGTTTATTTTTATGCTGGGGATCCTAGCGCTTCAATCTCCAAACCTGCGATCCCAAAGAGCGCTTCAATCGAGAAGCAATCAACTTTTGTAATTAATTACAACACAATTCCAGATGCTTACCGCCCCGCAATTCAAGCAGCCGTAGATGTCTGGTCCCAAAATTTCGTTTCAGCAGTCCCTATTAATATCAATGCGACCTGGGAGCGAGTTGCCTCTGCTGGAGTTCTCGCGGCGGCAAGTCCTGGAAGATTTCATTCTGGATTTCCAAATATTCCTGATAAAGATCTCTGGTATGCCTCAGCGCTTGCCAACGCAATTGCAGGAAAGGATTTAGATACCTCACGTCCAGAAGTAACTATTCGCATTAATTCCGTAAATGCTTCTTCGCTTTACCTAGGCACTGATGGAAACTGTCCTGCCAATCAATATGACTTGGAGTCAATGATTCTCCACGAGTTGGGCCATGGACTCGGATTCTTATCTAATAGCGATTATTTCCCAATTTCGTTAGTTGGAAATATCCAACAGCCAACGCCATTTGATGCCTATGCACAATTGTCAGATGGCCGGAGATTGATGGATCTCCCAACTCCCTCTTTTGAATTGGGAACAGCTCTTACCTCATCCCTTGTTTGGTCTGGCGCCAAGGGAACTGCTGCAAATAACGGAGTAAAGCCAAAGCTTTATACGCCAAGTGTTTGGGAGGCAGGATCTTCTGTCAGCCACCTTGATGAAAGTACTTTTTCCCAGAGCAGTACTGATTCTGTTATGACGCCAAACTTGGCACCGGGTGAGGTTTTCCATTCACCAGGACCGATCGCACTTGGAATGTTGCAAGATATGTTGGTAAAGCCGCCTGCAGGTAGGCCATCAGGACTTCCATTGGAAGTTCGTAATCCAAAGGCACTTGTCGGAGATAAATCTGTACTTATTACCTTCGATCCCCCTCTAAATGCACGAACAGCTCAGGTCTCTGAATATGTAATAACTTATGGCTCTGAGAGTCGTAGTTTCACATCAAGCCCGGCAGAAATAACTGGCTTAAAGAATGGCACTTCCTACACCTTTGCAATTTCTGCAAAGAATGAAATCGGATTATCTGATCCAATTAAAACAAATGTGATTACACCGGAAGATACTTGGAAAAGCACGATATTAGATCCGGCCGCTGATGGAAAGTATTTGGCTACTGGAGTTTTTGCCAGCAACCCAGTAGTTGCATATTCCGATACCCGCCATGGCTATTTAAAACTTGCCACACTAATTAAGAATAAATGGAGCACGCAGATTGTTGATAAAACAATTAGCCCAGGAACTGTTTCAGTCTGTACGAGCAAAGTTTCTGGAAAAGAGAACTTAAATCTCTTCTATGCCGATCTGCTTACTAAAGACCTAAAAACTGCCGTCTATGACGGAAAGAAGTGGAGCATCTCAACAGTTGATGGCGATGGTCCGAAAGTCCAAGATTACAAGGAGAGCGCGCGCGTTCGCACGGCAAGTGATGTCAGCGTAAGTAATGCCTGTGCTTATACCCCGGCTGGGCTACAGGTTTTCTACAGAGATGAATCTCAAGGTATCTTGCTTGGCGCGACAAAATATAAGAATACCTGGCGCTATGAAATTATCGATGGCGATAGCACAGTAGCTGATAGATCAACAGCAGATGTTGCTTTTCATTTGCGTGCTACCGCAATCGGAAATCGAGCATACGTTTTCTATGACGGAGTTTTATCTGTTAACCAAGATCACCAGGCCTTGCGTGGTGAGGTACGGCTTGCCTATCGCGATTCTATTTATCCAGAAGACTGGAAGTATCAAGTAGTGCAGGGCAGTACCGCTACCAGCGTTGTTGCAGGCTTTGATTTAAATCTCTTCCAATTAAATAAGACTATTTACGGCACATGGCTTGCGGCTTCTGGAATATCACTTCCAAGTGCAAATCAAGTGCAGTGGTCGCAACTCACGAATATTAGTGCGCCAGGCCTTAAATCAACTGATCTCTTTGGAACGCCAGGATCTCCCATTGCCATTGATGATAAGCAAATAACATTTGGCTGCCAAAGCCGCCTCTGTGTAATCTCAAAATCAGATCAAGTAATCCATTTAGTCTCTACTTCTAATTTTGATTCAGCAGCAAGAGCCGAGTGGATCACCGTTAATGGCGTAAAGAATATTCTCGTCGCAAGCGGCGGAAAACTAACGCTATTTCGTAAATCCTAAAATACTTATTCCGTAACCA
>CANBVR010000057.1 GCA_947372965.1 Actinomycetota bacterium | reverse complement strand
GTTCGTTCGATTGCTTCTGGATCAAATTTGCCAGTTGCATCCACGCCTTGGCCTAGGCGAACAATCTCCATATCGCGGTGAATCTCGCGGAAATTATCACCATCAATATCAGCAATCAATAATCTAATTGAATTGGTTCCACAATCTATGGCTGCAACTCTCATCCTTCAACCTTACAAGAATCTGATTCCCACCACTTTGGAAGTGCTGCAAGAGCTTCATCACCAAAAGGATTTACTCCTGGGCCAGCGGCAAGTGAGTGTGCTACAAGTGAATGAAGGCATTTAACCCGATCTGGCATTCCACCCGCGGTTATTCCTTTTACTTCTGGCACATCCATGCCAAGCGCGCTTCGCGCCGCTTCGTAATCGTTATGCGCTGCGGCATATGCACCTGCAACTTCTAGATCTGTAGAAAGGCGCTCTTGCATCTCGGCCATCATGCCGGTTGTTTCAAGCGTTGAGATTGCACCAGTTAAACGTGGGCAGGTTGCATAATAGAAAGTAGGGAAAGGTGTGCCATCGGATAACCGTGGCGGGGTTTCAACAACAGCTGGTTTTCCGCATGGGCAGCGATATGCAATTGCATGAACATCCCGAGGAGTTCTACCTAATTGCGCTTGGATTACATCCAAATCTTCTCGAGTTGGTTTATCACTCATTATTGATTCACATTTGTAGTTGAGATTGAAGCAAGCAATCTGCCGTACCAAGGAAGTCCGGCTGGGATTTGATTTGCAATCGGCGCCGCTGGCGCTTCAGGCGCTGCTGCATCTGGTTTGGCATTTAATACGATGTATTGGCGTTCACCTGGGAATACAAAGTGAAGCCTGGTCCGTGCTTGGTCAGCAACATATTGGGGATCGTTCCACTTTGCGAGATCTTCTTGCGCTTTAACTAGGTCACTCTTGGAATCAGCAACCTGTGTGCGAATGGAATTTATCTGTGCTCGTTGGGCAAAATATCTTTGCAGTGGTGGCGCCAGTGTGATTGCAACAATAAATAAAACGGAAACAACCGCCATCCACCTACCAGAAACCCCCTG
The DNA here is from genome assembly GCA_947372965.1 of Actinomycetota bacterium. Lineage (GTDB taxonomy): Bacteria > Actinomycetota > Actinomycetes > Nanopelagicales > Nanopelagicaceae > AAA044-D11. The sequence continues at coordinate 3,645 of CANBVR010000057.1, read as the reverse complement.
CAACAAATTCTTTTGAGAATTGCTGCGGGGGGCTTTTGGCTTGGAAGACATTTCTATTAGTTATGCCTTGAAGCGAGGGAAAGCTGCGCGACCTGCATAAAGCGCAGAATCACTTAGCTCTTCTTCAATGCGAAGCAGTTGGTTGTACTTAGCAACGCGCTCACTTCGGGCAGGTGCACCTGTCTTAATCTGTCCGCACTCAAGTGCAACAGCAAGATCAGCAATTGTGGTGTCTTCAGTTTCACCTGAACGGTGCGACATCATCGAGCGATAGCCGCTGCGATGTGCCAATGAAACGGCGTCAATTGTCTCAGTCAAGGTTCCGATTTGGTTTACCTTAACAAGAAGTGCGTTTGCAGTGTTAAGTGAAATTCCCTTAGCCAAGCGCTCTGGATTTGTTACGAATAGATCGTCACCAACGATTTGAATCTTTGACCCGAGTTGGGCGGTCATCTTGGCCCAACCATCCCAGTCATCTTCATCAAGTGGATCTTCAATTGAAACGATTGGGTATGAAGAAACTAGATCGGCGTAATAAGCAATCATTTCATCAGATGAACGCTTGCTGCCTTCGAATGAATACTTGCCACCATCATGAAATTCTGTTGCAGCAACGTCCATCGCAAGTGCGATATCTTTTCCTGGCTTAAAGCCAGCAGCTTCTACTGCTTCAAGAATTAAATCAAGTGCTGCGCGATTGCTTTCAAGGTTTGGTGCAAAGCCACCTTCATCACCGATAGATGTTGCAAGGCCGCGCTTTTTAAGGACTGACTTAAGAGAATGGTAAATCTCGGCGCCCCAGCGAAGTGATTCTTTAAATGAATCCGCGCCAATTGGTGCCACCATAAATTCTTGGATATCAACGTTGGTATCGGCATGTGCGCCACCATTTAGAATATTCATCATTGGAACTGGCAGAGTATGTGCGGTTGGTCCACCGATATAACGAAAGAATGAAAGATCTGCTGATTCTGCTGCGGCACGAGCCGTTGCAAGTGAAACACCAAGAATTGCATTTGCACCAAGGCGACCCTTGTTCTTTGTTCCATCAAGATCAAGCATCTCTTGATCAACTAGTCGTTGATCCTGGGCATCAAAGCCACAAATAGCTGGAGCGAGTTCATCGTTAACATAATTAACGGCCTTTTCAACACCCTTACCTAAATAACGCTTGCCGCCATCGCGAAGTTCTACAGCTTCAAATGCACCTGTTGATGCACCACTTGGTACACCTGCGCGAGCACTTGAACCATCTTCAAGAACTACTTCAACTTCTACAGTTGGGTTTCCGCGTGAATCAAGAATTTCACGGGCATGGATTGCTTCGATTAGTGCCACAAGGTCCTCATTTTCTTTGCAACTTCATTCATCTTTGAATTCGTAAGTTGTTCAACTTTGGCTAATTCTATCGTCTGACCAAACTACTAATTGCCCAGCTTTTTAGCCTCGTACTCGGTAATCCGGGCGATATACCCCTTAGTAGCGCCACGAAGGGCGGCTTCTGGATCTAAACCCAGGGCAATTGCCTGATCGATGATTCCCATAAGTAATTCGCCAAGTTGCTCTTCGGTTTTTGCTGAAATCTTTACCGGTTGATTTATTGGCAGCTCATATCCGAATTTTTCGGTGCGATACATCAATTTTGCCGCAAGTGGCAACGCTGGTTGTGCAAGTGGAACGCCATCAATGGCGGAGGTTCGCCCTTTTTCAAGTGCTTTTTGCGCCTCCCAATTTTCTAACACTTCTGCCGAGCCAGATACTTTCACATCTCCAAATACGTGCGGGTGGCGACGAACTAATTTATCCGCAACAACTTGGGCTACATCCTCGACCGTAAATGGATCTGTTGGATGATCCTCCGCCATCCGAGCATGGAAAAAGACTTGCAACAAAACATCGCCAAGTTCTTCCCGCATTGCTTCGCGGTCATTAGTTTCTACCGCTTCAATAAATTCATATGACTCTTCAAGTAGATACTTCAGTAGTGATTCATGGGTTTGTTCAGCATCCCATGGGCAGCCACCGGGTGAACGAAGGCGATCCATCACCTCGCGCAGCTTTTCAAGCTGTGAAGGTTCTTGCGCCATAAAGTTCTGGGCTACTTGATTACTACAGCGTTATTAGCAGTTGCTGGAGTGATATTTCCGTTTGCGTAATCCCATGAACCCCAACGTGGATTCATCGTTACCTTTTCTTCTTTGGAAATCCCAACAATTAACTTTTGAATGCCACTTCCATCGGTGCTGGTATCACCAGCAGCCTTAACAACTTGGCCAAGCTTCTCCGCTAAAAGAACGGTGCGTAGATAGCGCGGGAAATCTTTTTGCGCAATTCCCGCATTTACCAAAGCGGCAGGAAGAGCCTTTTCTCCTTGCACCTGATTGACAATATCTGCGCGACGGGCAGCTTGCTCTGCTGGAGTTACATCGATCTTTAATTTCTTACCAAGATCATCAAATAGAACTGAAATTATGTGGAAACGAACTGCATTGGTATTTAGATCGATACCAGTTGTGAGTGTCATGCCACGGGTATCTACCTTTGTGCGTTCAACTAAAATGTCATGAACCGTCTTTTCGACAGTTGAATTAGGGATCTCGGTCTTACCGACCATTGCAGCAGAATTCACCTGCGAGCATCCTGTTAACAGTAGGGCTAATCCAGCTACTGCAACGGCAACAATCTTCTTCACGTTATCCCCATTCATAATTAAGGTTTCGCCGTTGGTGCAACGATAGTTTCTAGAACTTTTGTTGCCCACGACAGAGCTGAAGTATCCCCTATATCTGCCCCACCAATCCAATTTGGGGTTGTGGCCCGCGCAACTAATACGGTCGAGACGGCCGCCTTTACCAAGGATCCGGGATAAATTCGGTTAAGCCGCATGACGCCAGAGTCCGGAAGATCTAAAGGTGAAAGTCGCAAGAACTTTCCTTGCAATACAACTTCAGTAAGGCCAAAACTTTTTGCCATAGTGCGAAGTGCGGCAACTGCCATCAAATTTTCCGCAGGTTCTGGAAGTTCACCAAAGCGATCCAAAAGTTCTTCTCTGATCGCTGCCAGATCATCAGTGTTTTGTGCATCAGCCATTCTCCGATAAATATCGAGTCGTAAACGTTCTGATGGCAGATACTCGGTGGGAATGTGGGCTGTTACAGGCAACTCAACTTTGCATTCCTTGAACTTTTTATCATCTTCACTTTGCGGAACAAAGCCAGTTTTATATTCCTCAACTGCCTCACCAACCATGCGCATATATAAATCGAAACCAACTTCTGCGATATGGCCAGATTGCTCGCCACCCAAGAGATTTCCAGCTCCTCGTATTTCCAAATCTTTGAGTGCAACCTGCATTCCCGAACCAAGATCGGTATTTGTCGCAATTGTTGTTAGGCGATCATGCGCTATTTCAGTCAACGGTTTATCTGGTGAGTAGAGTAAGTAGGCATAGGCCCGTTCTCTGGAACGTCCAACACGTCCACGAAGTTGGTGCAACTGTGAGAGGCCAAAGGAATCGGCGCGATCAACGATCAACGTATTTGCATTTGGAATATCAATTCCACTTTCAATAATTGTGGTGCAGACCAAGATATCGAATTCACGTTCCCAGAAAGCCAGAATGACATCTTCTAATTGACGTTCATT
>CANBVR010000056.1 GCA_947372965.1 Actinomycetota bacterium | reverse complement strand
AGCATCAACCGAGGCGCTGTTGCACCGCGCATAGCAGTGAGGCCATCTGCGACGATATCTGCGCTTCTAATTAAGTTTGCAGTACCGATAAAGCTTGATTGCGAGCGCATTCGTTCTAGTTGATCTTCTGGGTATTCGCGCAAAATGTGGGAGGCGTTCTCTTCAACAGCAGCAACAATAATTAGATCGCGTAGTCGTTCTAGGAAATCTTGGGTAAAGCGGCGCGGGTCATGGCCCGATTCAATAACCCGATCAATTGTTTTAAAGAGTGTTGCGGCATCTCTTGCTGCTAGAGCATCGATTGCCTCATCAAGTAGCGCGCCATCGGTATAACCAAGTAATTGGATTGCAATTTCATAGGTAACGCCTTCTTTTCCAGCGCCAGCAAGTAATTGGCCGAGGACTGAAAGTGCGTCACGAACTGAACCACCAGATGCGCGAACAACCAATGGGATTACGCCCTTAGCAACTTTGATGCCTTCAGATTCACAAACTTTTTCCAGGTGAGTAGCAAGTACTCCAGGTGGTACTAAACGAAATGGGTAGTGGTGTGTGCGGGAGCGAATTGTTGAAATTAATTTATCTGGTTCGGTGGTAGCAAAGATAAAGAGAACATGTGGTGGTGGCTCTTCAACAACTTTAAGAAGGGCATTTGCTGCGCCAGTTCCGAGTTGGTGGGCCTCATCAATAATATAAATCTTGTACTTTGAATTTACAGGCGCAAAGAATGCTTTGTCCCGAAGATCGCGGGCATCATCAACTAGGCCGTGAGTAGCAGCATCGATTTCAATTACATCGATAGAACCCGGGCCATTAGCAACTAGATCTTTACAAGATTGGCATTCACCACATGGAGTTGGGGTTGGACCTTTTTCGCAGTTAAGTGAGCGCGCCATAATTCTTGCGCTAGAAGTTTTTCCGCAACCACGAGGACCTGAGAATAAATATGCGTGATGAACTTTGTCGGATGAAAGTGCATTTGATAACGGTTCGGTGACATGTTCTTGACCGATTACTTCTGCAAATGTTGAGGGACGATACTTGCGATATAAAGCTAGTGACATCGTCGTTCTCCTCTCATCTACTTAACGGGTCCAAATTTATTGGGACCCTTCGCACACCCGCCAGAGCGGACCTACCCTTGCTGCCTTCCAGCCCTGGGGGAGTTCAGTACGGTAACGCCGTACGAAGGATCTGTGGGCAATCATAGTAATTAGAGCCGATACGCTTCACCCCTCGGGAGGATTCGCATAGCGGCCGAGTGCGCACGCTTGGAAAGCGTGTATAGGGCAACCTATCGAGGGTTCAAATCCCTCATCCTCCGCCAGTTTCGCAAAAGAAAGATTGCCGATCAGTAGCCTCTTCCTATGAGCAAAGAAGTAAACCCAAAAAGTATTCGTCGTTACAACCTAATTGCTGGGGTTTTTCACCTGGCACAGATGCTCGTTGTTTTGGCGCTCGCCAATGATTTCACACTACCAATCGTTGCCAGGTACATGGCTGGGCCACCGGGAAGTACTTTTGCCGAGCCGGTAATTCTTTTGAAAACGCCAGTTGGATTGGCAGTTGCCATCTTCCTGGGTTTATCAGCTTTCTTTCACTTCCTTGTAATTAGCCCCAAGTTTTTCCCTAGATATAGCGCCGGGCTAGCAGCAAATCGAAATTACTTCCGTTGGGTTGAGTACTCAATTAGCTCATCAGTAATGATTGTTTTAATCGCACAAATCTGTGGAATTTCTGATATCGCCGCAATAGTTTCAATCTTTGGCGTTAATGCATCGATGATTCTCTTTGGTTGGTTGCAAGAGAAGTATGAGAATCCAGGAAATGGCGGTTGGTTGCCATTTATCTTTGGATGTATTGCCGGGATTGTTCCTTGGATTGCGCTCGTCTTTTATATCTTTGCAATAGGCGGACCGGGAAATACCAAGGCGCCTGCTTTTGTCTATGGAATTGTCATTTCACTATTTCTTTTATTTAACACCTTTGCCGTTGTTCAGTACCTGCAATACAAGCAAGTTGGCAAATGGAGCCAATACCTACGAGGTGAAAAGACTTATATAACACTCTCGCTAGTTGCTAAATCAGCGCTTGCTTGGCAAATATTTGCATCTACCTTGATTAAGTAGTTTTCACCCAATTTAGTAATATTGCGACGGAGGATTCGCATAGCGGCCGAGTGCGCGCGTCTCGAACACGCGTAGACGAAAGTCTCGAGGGTTCAAATCCCTCATCCTCCGCTCGCTGTTTCAGTAGATATGTAGTTAATTTGTTACTAAGCGCTGTACTTTTACCGTTAAATCAAAACCATGTGGATTGATTTTCTTTCGTGATTTCACTTCTTGCGATCTTGGGGCATGAAGAAAATCGCATTATTAGTCATCTTCTTGCTCTCCATAAATTGTTCAGGTGCATTGGCGGCAACTCCAGAAATAAAGGCACCTTGCCGCCTTGAAGTAGATAACGCACACATCTCTAAAAATATCCTTAAGTTTGAGGCCAGATCTGCAGTAAAAATAGTCTTCCGCTCAATATGCAATGTGAGCCAAGAGAAATTAGTTATGAAAGTTCAGATCTTGAAAACTGGATGGCTTGGAAGTCTTCCTGCAGGGCCACTTTTTCAGAGAAATTTCCATTTTGTGGCAGCAAATCAAATTGTGGAATTAAAAAATATATATCTGATTTGCAAGAATACGAAGCGTACAACTTATTATGGAATTGCTACTGCGAGTGCTTTTGTTGGCGGTAAAAAGGTTTACGCAAACAAAGTCGAATCCAAATTAAAGATCAGCCTTCTTTGTGGGACTTGAAATACAATTGCAATATGAAAAATGGCACCTCTACTAGTTACTATCAACCTATAGATGGTGAAAAGTCTTTTAAAGACTGGATAAATTTTTATAACAAATTAAATTATTGGTCACTTGTTCCAATTTTGAAATTCTTTAATAGGAAACGTTACGAAGGCTTGTCGGAGCTTTTGCTCAAATCAAAACTTTTAAAAGGAGAAAAATTCGGTTCGCTCTACCGCTATGAGATAAAGCGAGGTGAAGCATTTTTTGGAGTTTCTCCTGATGGTGGGAAAACATTTTTGAATTATCATCGGGGAAAGGTAGGCGGCGACTATAAGGAAAGTATTAAAGAAATAACTGAATCAATCGCCACTATTGAAGCAATGATTAAAACTGGCTTCTGCGTTAAATATTAAATCTCAACGCCAATGTATTTGGTTTCGAGGAATTCATGAATGCCATCAAAGCCACCTTCACGACCAAGGCCAGATTGCTTAACGCCACCAAATGGCGCTGCTGGATCTGAGATAACGCCGCGGTTTATTGCCACCATGCCGGATTCAATTGCTTCGGCAGTGCGGATTGCTCGTTTTAGATCTGATGAATAGATGTAACTAATAAGTCCATATTCGGTTGCGTTTGCCAGTGCAATTCCCTCTTCGTCGGTATCGAAGGTAACCACTGGGGCAACTGGACCAAAAACTTCGTTGTTAAGAATTGGGTTTTTGGCATCAACAGAAATCACTGTTGCGGGATAGAAAGCGCCAACACCATCAGGGGTCTTGCCACCGAGCTCTAATTTTCCGCCAGCTTTTACAGATTCATCAACTAAATCAGCAATCTTGTTACGTTCTTTAATTGAAACCGAAGCTCCAAGTTGAGCACCTTCATCAAGACCAGGAGCAACTTTTAGGGCGCCCATTGCTTTAGCAAATTTGGTTGTGAATTCTTGGGCAACCGATTTTGCAACAATGAAACGATTTGCTGCAGTGCAGGCAGCCCCGCCGTTGCGCATTTTGGCAATCATCGCACCAGCAACTGCGTCATCAATATTTGCATCATCAAAAACAACAAATGGGGCGTTTCCGCCAAGCTCCATCGAGGTGCGCAAAACATTATCGGCAGCTTCTTTGATTAGTACTCGGCCCACTTCTGTCGAGCCGGTAAAGGAAAGATTGCGAACTCTTGGGTCATGAAGAATCTTTGAAATCATTGCCCCGGTCTTTGAAGGCAAGATGTAATTAACAACGCCCTTTGGAACGCCGGCTCTTTCTAAAATATCGATGATCGCAATTGCAGTCAGCGGAGTTTCAGATGCCGGTTTTAAAATCATCGTGCAACCAGCTGCGAGCGCTGGACCAATTTTCCGAGTGGCCATTGCTGCCGGGAAATTCCAAGGGGTAATAAGTAATGAGACGCCGATTGGTTGGTGGGTTACCAGAATTCTCTTATCGCCTGCTGGAGCGGTGCGGAAATCTCCAGGGGTGCGAACAGCTTCTTCAGAGAACCATCTAAAGAATTCGGCGGCATAGGCGATCTCGCCCTTTGCATCGGTGAAGACTTTCCCGTTTTCCATCGATATGATCTTTGCCAAGTTATCGCTCTCGGCGATCATCAATTCAAATGCTTTTCGTAAGATCTCCGCGCGAACTCTTGGGGCAGTCTTTGACCAGGTCTTAAAGGCGCGATCGGCAGCAGCAATTGCGGCATCGCACTCTTTCTCGCCAGCGGTGGCGACTTCGGCAATTACTGAACCGGTGGCTGGGTCGGTTACTGGCAAGGTGCCATCGCCTTTTACCCAGGCGCCATCGATATAAAGGTCGGTTTTCAATTGCATGAGGCAAGCATACGCCTGCTTATCGAAGTAAAATCAGGGCTCTTAGATTGATCGATTACGAGAAGAGTGAAGCGTGCCTAAATCCTGGACCGATGATGCGCCAGAACCAATGGCTCTCAAAGAGCATGCCCATCTAAAGGATCCGCTTTCTTATCGAATCAAAAAGCGATTTTTAGG
>CANBVR010000055.1 GCA_947372965.1 Actinomycetota bacterium | reverse complement strand
GTTGGTCCATCAGGAGTCATCAACAACATATCACTTCCACCATGTTCAAATAAAAGTTGGCGACAACGGCCACATGGCGATAGGAAATTTCCATCTCCATCAACGCAAACTGCAGCGATCAATTTCCCGCCACCGGTTGCCATCAAATTAGATACCAAACCACATTCGGCGCAAAGCCCCAGGCCATAACTGGCATTCTCGACATTGCAGCCACTAACAATTCGCCCATCGCTGACAAGTGCGGCAACGCCTACTGGAAACTTGGAATATGGCGCGTACGCCTTAGCCATAATCTTCTTTGCTTCCGAATGAAGAAGATCCCAATCTATGTTTAAACTCAATGTGATTCACCTCTTGTGTAAGGAACTCCATCAGCGGCTGGTGCCCGCACGCGGCCAACCAGACCAGTGACTGCAATTATTGTTGCAATATAAGGAACCATCAACATGAATTCTGATGGGATTGAGACTCCGATAATTGAAAGGGTTGAACCTAAGTTATCTGAGAAGCCGAATAGCAGCGCGGCCGCAACGGCTCCCATCGGGCGATACTTACCAAAAATTAACGCAGCCAAAGCGATGAAACCTGCGCCTGATGTCATCTCTTTACCAAATGAACCAACCGAACCAATCGTGAAGTAGGCGCCACCAATTCCAGCAACGAGGCCGGCAAGTAATACATTTCGGAAACGAAGGCGATTTACATCGATACCAACGGTATCCGCAGCGGTTGGATGTTCGCCAATGGCTCTGGTACGAAGTCCCCAACGTGTCTTGAAGAGTGCAAAATTAATTAGGCCGACAATCAGGTACATCAAATAAACAATAATTGATTGTGAAAAGAGGATTGGGCCAATTATTGGAATCTTGGAAAGCAATGGAATTTTTATGGCTGAGAAAGTTAATCCATAGTTCCAAGTTGCGCCATAAGGAATTAGCAGCTTTTTGTAAAGGAAATCGGTTAAGCCGATTACGAAAACGTTGATTACGAAACCCAAAATAACTTGGTCAACGCCAAATTTGATCGCGAAAGTTGCCAGGATTAGCGAGATCAGCGCACCAGCAATCGGTGCGGCAATTAAACCCCAAACCACGTTATTGCAGAGGCTGGCAACAACCGCTGCGGTAAATGCCGCGGAAAGCAGTTGACCTTCAATCGCAATATTGATGACGCCCGATCGTTCGCAAAGTAAGCCAGACATTGAACCAAAAATTAGTGGCGCTGCGAGCAATAATGCACCTTGCAGCATTCCGGTTAGTGGAATGAACTTGCCAGCTGCTGCCCAGTCAATGAAAGCCAAAATTAAGAATCCTGAGACAAGTCCTGCGGCAAGGGCAATGGTCTTGCCATTTCTAAATCGCAAATATGCCCAACCACATAGCGCAAGAGAAATAAGAGTGAAAATTTGAGCGCCTTGAGAAGATTTAACAGCCCATTCGTGGAACCAAACCCATTCTTTTCCTAAGACAAAACCAAAGGTAGTTTTTTCAGAACTTGCTTTAAGAAAGCCAAACATCAGTAGTTCAAAGAGTGAAAGTGCGATTAAAACATAAATCCCACGCAAGCGCCGGCGTTCGGCGATCGATCTAATTTGGCTCATCCGTTCCAACCCTTTGAAGTTAGCGCCGCACCGGATTTAATATTCTTAAGGCGGAAGACAAAACGAACAAAGTTCGGAGCCGCGATAAAGAGCACGATTAGCGCTTGAGTTACCAGGACAATATCTAGCGGTGTGCCAGTGTTCGATTGCATTGTGCGGCCACCAGTTCGAAGAGCACCAAACAATATTGCGGCCAATACCGTTCCGAAAGGTTGGGCTCGGCCAAGTAGGGCAACGGTGATTGCATCAAAACCAAATGATCCAGCAATATCAGCATTTAGCGCATGTTCACTGCCGAGAACGTGAACTGCGCCTCCAAGTCCAGAAAGTCCACCACAAATTAACATTGTCGTAGTCATCACAAAAGGAACTGAAATTCCTGCTGTCTTAGCTGCGGCCGAGTTAGCGCCAACCGCTCGAAATTTAAATCCTAGTGTGCTTTTAGATAACAACCACCAAACGAATACTGCTGCTGCAAGGGCAATAAATATTCCAGCGTGAAGTCTTTGATTGGCGCCAGCAATTAATGGCAAGCGGGCGTTAACACCAACTTCAGGTGCAATTGGATCAATGCGAAAGGGCCTTAAAAAAGTTTTTGTTTTTAAAATCCAAAGAATGAAATAGCCAGCAACATAATTGAGCATGATCGTGACAATAACTTCATGCGCGCCAGTTTTTGCCTTTAATAAACCAACGAGACCACCCCAAAACGCAGCAAGAATAACGCCAGCTATCAAAGCCGCAATCACGTGAACTATGGCAGGCAAATGAAAATGGAACCCAACGTAGGAGGCGCCGATTGCCCCAAAGATAAATTGGCCTTGAGCTCCGATGTTAAATAAACCTGATTTAAATGCCAACGCTACCGAGAGCCCAGTAAGAATTAATGGTGTTGCAGTAACGAAGGTTTCTGAGAGTGGATAGAAACCCTGAAAGAAACCATGGCCTCGCGCCAAATTTATATCGAATACTGAACCCTGAAATAGCGCGAGAAAGGCGTTTCCTACTGTTGATCCGGCGCCAGATAAAAACTTCCCGGGTGAGCCAATATTTTTAAGTACCTTGGCATCAGAGAAAGCTATCAAAACCGATGTAAGTAGAAATGCGAGCAAGAAAGATAGAAGCGGCAGCTTCAATACATCAGAGACTCTCTTCAGGAATGATTTCATGCGACCGAAGCCTTTTTAGAAGATACGCCAGCCATAAGCAAGCCCAGCTCCTCGCGAGTTACGGTTGAATCAACAGTTGCAAGAATCTCACCACGATACATAACTGCAATTCGATCAGCCAACGCCATTACTTCATCTAGTTCGGTACTGATGAGAACTACTGCTCGGCCAGCATCGCGCTCGGCCAAAATTCGTTCATGCACAAATTCAATGGATCCAACATCCAACCCGCGTGTTGGTTGAGATGCAACCAAAACTTTCACAGGCCTAGAAAGCTCGCGGGCCAACACAACTTTCTGCTTATTGCCGCCTGAAAGTGAAGAAACTGGATCTTGAATAGATTGAAGTCTAATGTCGAATTCTTTAACCCGCTTTTCAGCGTTAGCCAAAACTTCAGTTGCTGAAATCGAAATACCCTTAGAAAACGGCGCGCTGTCGTGCAAATCTAAAATTAAATTCTCTGCGATTGAAAACGAGCCAACCAAACCGTCGAGCTCACGAGATTCTGGAATGAAGGCAATTCCTTCGTGGAGTGAATCGTGAATAGAAAGCCCAACGAGTTCTTTTCCGGATAGCGAAAGCGAACCTTCGACATGATCCTCCAAATTTATGATGGCTCTTGCGAGTTCGGATTGACCATTGCCTTGTACGCCAGCGATGGCGAGAACTTCACCTGCGCGAACTTCGAAGTTAGCCTTATTTACTACGGCCCTGCCAAGCGCATCTCTGATGGTTAAGTCTCGTCCAACAAGTATCGGTTCACCGGCTGATTTAGAACTCTTGTTTGCAGTTAGGTCTACTGGCCGGCCAACCATCAGCGAAGCTAGTTCCTCTTGGGATGCGGTTGGAAGCGCAGTGCCGACTACTTTACCCCGCCTAATAATTGAGATTTCATCCGCCACCGCTTTAACTTCGCGCAATTTGTGCGTAATAAAAATGATTGCCGTGCCTTTTTCGCGCAACTTACGCATGACTTTTAATAGTTCATCAGTCTCTTGCGGAGTTAAAACTGCGGTCGGTTCATCCAGGATCAGTACCTTGGCATCATAAATTAGAGCTTTAATAATTTCTACTCGTTGCTGCACACCAACTGGCAACTCCTCCACCAGGGCATCTGGATCAACCTCAAAACCGAACTCCTCAGAGATGCGCTTAATATCGATCCGAGCTTGTTCTAAGTTTAAAACCCGATTTGATTTTAATTTTTCGTGGCCGAGGATAATATTTTCGGCAACCGTGAAAACCGGTATCAACATAAAATGCTGGTGGACCATACCGATACCAGCATCAAGTGCATCACTTGGTTGGGTAACTTTGATTGGTTTTCCATCAACAAGTATTTCGCCAGAATCCGGCGCGACCAGACCATAAACAATATTCATTAGGGTGGATTTGCCGGCGCCATTTTCACCAAGGATGGCGTGAATCTGCCCGGCCTCGACTTTTAAGTCGATAGCATCGTTAGCAATAAGCGCACCAAAGCGCTTGGTAATTGCTCGAAGTTCTAGAGACACAACAAGATCCTACCTAAGTTGGCGACAAAAAAGTAGGAGGGCTGATTTCTCAGCCCTCCTACTTAGAAGGATTCAATCAGAAATTACTTGACTGAAAGTTTTCCTGCTGCAATATCGATACCGATTTGACGAACTTCAACCTGAAGTTGACCAGGTACCTGTCCGGTTAGATCGTGATATCGAGCGATTGAAACGCCTTTGTTAGCAAGTGTTCCAACATATGGAGCATTTGTGAACTTGTTAGCAGCAACATCTGCCGCTACTGATTTAACAGCATTTCCCAAGCCTTTTGCCACTGTTGACAAAAGTACTGAGCGAATCTGTGGCAATTGGTCATAAGCATCTGTATCAACCCAGATTGTTAGTGACTTCTTGCTCTTGACAGAGGCAAGGGCATATGAAAGTCCAAGTGTTCCGCCAACAGGAAGGATTACATCCGCACCTTGTTGTTCGAAGCCATTTGAAATTGTTAGCGCCTTATTGCCATCGCTGAAGTTACCAACGAATGTTCCTGAATCAGGCTTCGCTGGATCCCAGCCAAGTACCTTTACAGTCTTGCTCTTTTTCTTGTTGTAATAAGCAACACCCTTTGCAAAGCCGTCCATGAATATGGTTACGGTTGGGTAAGGAGCGCCACCATAAGTAGCAACCTTGCCAGTCTTTGACATTCCAGCGGCAAGATAACCTGCTTGGAATGCTGCTTCGTCAGTTGCGAAGGTTAGACCCTTTACGTTTGCGACTGGAGATCCTGGCCAAACAGAACCGTCAGCTCCGTGGTCCAATGCCTGATCATCAACAACTGCATACTTAATTCCTGGGTTTAATTTTGCAGACTTAACAATTTCACCTGAGATAGCAAAACCAACACCGATAATTAGTTGACACTTCTTGTCAACAAACTTCTTGATGTTTGGTGCAAAGTCCGCAGAAGATGTTGAGGGTAGGTATTCAGCTGTTGCAACTGTTGATGCTTTCGCACCAGCCCAAGCACCAGCGTTGAATGAGTGATCATCCACGCCGCCGGTATCAAGTGCTAAGCAAAGCTTTAGCTTTGCCGCTTGTGATGCAGGGGCAACTGCAACTCCGCCAACCAATGCGGTTGCTGCGATAATTGCGAGTAACTTAATTGACTTCTTCAATGTTCCTCCTGAATTTCCTCTTGTTACAGAGGGGATCGTTGTTGAGGCAACCTTATCGG
>CANBVR010000054.1 GCA_947372965.1 Actinomycetota bacterium | reverse complement strand
GAATTCTCACTTCGCCTACGTCAAGGCCAAGGTCGACTTTGGCAGATGGATCTACCTTTGAAACAGGAACGTCATCATGGTTATTACGACACTGAGCCGGCCTTTCGAGAAGAGCAATCAAAGAAGAATTACGATCGAATTCTCGATCGCTTCAGAGGTAAGAACGAGATCCTGGTAGAACGCAGGTAGCCTTAGACCATGAGCAGCGAAAATCTTTCGGATTTCACCACACTTAAAGTTGGTGGCCCCGCTAAGAATTTGGTGCATGCCCGAAGTGAAGATGAATTAATTTCTGCAATCAAAGAAGCTGATTCAACTAAAAGCCCGCTCCTAATTCTCGGTGGCGGATCGAATATTTTGGTTGGGGATCAAGGCTTTGCCGGAACGGTAATAAAGATTGAAACTAGTGGTAATTCATTTGAGATTGATGCCTGCAGCGGAGGAACCCTCACAGTAAGTGCTGGTGAAGACTGGGATAAGTTCGTAGCTTTTACAATTGAAAAAGGTCTGGCAAATCTCGAATCCCTAAGTGGAATTCCCGGAACTGTTGGTGGCGCCCCAATACAAAATATCGGTGCCTACGGCCACGAAGTAGCAGAAGTTATTGCTCGCGTACGCACCTTTGATCGCCAATTAAGTGAAATCAAAACCTTTGCGGCAAGTGAATGCGAATTTGGATATCGCACCTCTAAATTTAAAAAGGAGCCAGGTCGCTATGTAATTCTTGACGTAACTTTCCAATTACGTCGCGGGGAAGAGTCCCTGCCAGTTCAATACAGTGAATTGGCTAAGGAGCTCGGCGTTGAAATTGGTGCCCGCGTACCAATTGCAACGCTTCGTGAAGTTGTATTAAAGCTAAGAGGCGCAAAGGGAATGTTGCTTGGCACCGGAATTGATTCCGCGGGTTCTTTCTTCACTAATCCAATTCTTTCCGCTGATGATGCTGCAAAGTTGCCCGCCGAAGCTCCGCGTTGGCCACAAGCAGATGGCCGCGTTAAAACTTCTGCGGCTTGGTTAATGGAACATTCTGGAATGGAAAAGGGATTTAAATTAGCCGGCGCTCAAATTTCGCCAAAGCACGTTCTCGCACTTTCCAATGCTGGTGATGCAACTGCAGCAGATTTAGTAGCGCTGGCTAAAGAAGCGCGCGCAAAAGTTCTAGATAAGTTTGGAATTAACCTCGAACCAGAAGTTCAGTTCGTCGGGGTAACTATTTAGCTTCGGAGAGAAGCTTTGCAACGCGAGTAATTCCCTCGACGATATCGTCATCACCAAGAGCGTATGAGAAACGCAAGTATCCAGATGGGCCAAAGGCTTCACCAGGAACTGCGGCAACTTCAACTTCATCCAAAATAAGAGTTGCAAGTTCGGCCGAAGTCTGTGGCTTCTTGCCACGAATCTCTTTGCCTAGAACGCCTTTAACTGATGGATAAACATAGAAAGCACCAGTTGGAGTTGGGCATTGAACGCCAGGAATCTCATTAAGCATCTTCACGATTAATTTACGGCGACGATCAAAGGCAACGCCCATTTCATGTACGGCAGTTAGATCACCGGAAAGCGCTGCGATTGCTGCCCGTTGGGAGACATTAGAAACATTTGAAGTTAGGTGTGATTGCAAGTTGGTCGCAGCCTTGATTACATCCTTAGGTCCGATCATCCAACCTACGCGCCAACCAGTCATCGCATAAGTCTTGGCAACTCCATTAAGAATAATTGTGGTGTCTGCGAGGGCTGGAACTAAGACTGGAAGTGATGGAGCAGAAGCACCGTCATAGCGAAGGTGTTCGTAGATCTCATCGGTAATAACCCAGATGCCATGCTTTAGCGCCCATTCACCAATTGCTTTAACTTGTTCTGGTGAATAAACCGAGCCGGTTGGATTCGATGGTGAACAAAATAGAAGTGCCTTTGTTTTTTCAGTGCGTGCTGCTTCGAGTTGTTCGACAGTGACGCAATAGTTTTGAGTTTCATCAGCGAATACTTCGACCGCTGTTCCACCGGCTAATTTGATGCACTCTGGATAAGTAGTCCAATATGGCGCTGGAAGAATTACTTCATCACCCGGATCAACGATTGATGCGAATGCTTGGTAGACGGCTTGCTTTCCACCATTTGTTACGAGAACTTGATCAGCGGTAATTACATAGTTTGAATCGCGAAGTGTCTTTGCAACGATTGCTTCGCGCAATTCAGGTATCCCTGGCGTTGGGGTGTAGCGATGATTTGCTGGTTTGCTTGCTGCATCTTGCGCAGCTTTGACGATGTAATCAGGTGTTGGGAAATCTGGCTCACCGGCGCCAAAACCAATAACGGGGCGGCCAGCTGCCTTTAGGGCCTTGGCCTTTCCATCAACTGCCAGAGTTGCCGACTCAGCTATGGCTGCGATCCTGCGTGAAATTCTTGGTTTTGCGCTCATAGTGGCCGAGTATGCCACCTTCGGAATTACTGAATTTTACTAACCCATACTCACACGTCTAGACTTCCGTTTCCGGCGCTTGCAGTAGGTCATGATGACGCACGTCTTCGTGGTCGCGGTAACGCTTGAAGGGCAGTAGCTCAACTGGCCAGAGTTCCGGTCTCCAAAACCGGCGGTTGGGGGTTCAAGTCCCTCCTGCCCTGCAAGAAGTTTTATTAGTTGAACCTAGTTGTAAGAAGAATAGAAAGAGGTAGCGCAAGTGGTTGATGAAGTACACAACAACCAATTAGCCGAAGAGAAGCTTGGCTTCTTCGGTCGCATCAACCTGTTCTATCGCCAAGTTGTAGCCGAACTTAAGAAAGTTGTTTGGCCAACTCGTAACCAACTAACAACTTACACCGCAGTCGTTTTAGTTTTCGTAGCGTTCATCATCGCTGTTGTTTCAATCCTTGACGTCATCTTGACCAAGGTTGTTTTCTGGGTATTTGGATAAGGGGGCGCAAAAATGACACTTGAAAATGTAGATGCATTCGAAGCCGCTCTAGTTCAATCTGATGCCGCACTCAATGAGGCTCATGCGCTCGCAACTGATATCGCCGAATCTGTAGTTGCTGACGAAGCTATCGGATCACCTGAAGCAATCGAAGCGATTGAATCTGAAGTTGATGCCGAAGTTGCTGAAGAAGAGAATGATCCAAATGCAGAATTCCGCCGCGCACTTCGCAGTGCAGCTGGCGATTGGTATGTAGTTCACTCATATGCAGGATACGAGAAGAAGGTAAAGGGCAACCTTGCCAACCGTATTACCTCTCTTAATATGGAGGATTACATCTTCCAGGTAGAAGTTCCAGAAGAAGAGATCGTTGAGATCAAGAAGGGCGAGCGCAAGTTAGTAAAGCGCAATGTCTTCCCTGGTTACGTTCTTGTTCGCATGGATCTAACCGATGAATCATGGTCTTGCGTACGTAACACTCCAGGCGTAACTGGTTTCGTTGGCAACGCGCACCACCCAGCACCACTAACTCTTGCTGAAGTTGAAAATATCTTGGCACCACGTCCAGTTAAGAAGGGCGAGAAACTAGATATCAAGATGGTTGATTTCGAAATCAACGAATCAGTAACTGTTATGGATGGCCCATTCGCAACACTTCCAGCAACGATCTCAGAGATCATGCCAGAACAGGGCAAGCTCAAGGTTTTGGTTTCAATCTTCGGACGCGAAACCCCAGTAGAACTTTCATTCCACCAAGTACAGAAGCTTTAAGAAAAAGAGAAAAGGGAAAAGACCATGGCACCAAAGAAGAAGATCACCGCACTTATTAAGTTGCAGATTCAGGCTGGAGCAGCAACACCTGCACCACCAGTAGGTCCTGCCCTTGGTCAGCATGGTGTCAACATCATGGATTTCGTTAAGGCATATAACGCTGCGACTGAATCACAAAAAGGTCAGATCATCCCTGTTGAGATCACCGTTTTTGAAGATCGTTCATTCACCTTTATCACCAAGACTCCACCAGCATCACGTCTTATCTTGAAGGCTGCTGGAATCGAAAAGGGTTCACCAGTTCCACACAAGCAAAAGGTTGCAAACCTTTCAATGGCTCAGGTTCAAGAGATCGCAAAGATCAAGATGCCTGACTTGAATGCAAATGACCTAGATGCAGCATCACTAATCATTGCCGGTACTGCTCGCTCAATGGGTATCACCGTCGGTTAATTAGGAAAACTTCCTAATTAGTGGGAGGAGCGCGCTGCTCCGTTAACACCACAGCTCAAAACTCGAAAGAGAAACAGAAAAGAGAAGAAATGAAGCGCAGTAAGAAATACAACGAGGCAGCAGCCAAGGTTGATCAGAAGGTTCTTTATTCACCTGGCCAAGCAGTAAAACTTGCCAAGGAGACTTCTACAACAAAGTACGACGCAACAGTTGAAGTTGCTCTAGTACTTGGCGTTGACCCAAAGAAGGCAGATCAAGCAATTCGTTCAACTGTTAACTTGCCACACGGAACCGGTAAGACTGCCCGCGTCCTTGTATTCGCAGGTGGCGAGCGCGCTGAAGAAGCACGCGCTGCTGGTGCTGACATTGTTGGCGCAGATGAATTGATCGACGAAGTTTCAAAGGGTCGCCTTGATTACGATGCAGTCGTATCAACACCAGAATTAATGGGTAAGGTCGGTCGTCTTGGTAAGGTACTTGGACCTCGTGGTCTTATGCCAAATCCAAAGACCGGAACAGTTACTACCGATGTTGCAAAGGCAGTTACAGATATCAAGGGTGGAAAGATTGAATTCCGCGTTGATAAGAACTCAAACCTTCACTACATCATCGGAAAAGTATCTTTCACAGCAGAACAACTTGCTGATAACTATGCAGCAGCTCTAGAAGAAGTTATGCGTTCAAAGCCAAACTCTTCAAAGGGACGCTTCATCAAGAGCGCAACGCTCTCAACAACAATGGGACCTGGAATTCAGGTTGACCCAACAATCTCACGCGATGGCGGAGATAACGTTCAGGCGTAATAAAGCAGGATTCTGACCCTTTTTGACGAGGGTGGGCCCTTGGGCCTACCCTTATCAATAAGTAAGAAAAGCAAGACCAGCAAGGCCCGTACCAAAGACTGCAGGTCTCGATTACGTAAGTGTAAACAAACGTAAAAGAGTTAAGTGTCGAAAGACAACCCGCATAGGTGCACACGTAACCTCGTGCGCATTTATGCGACGAGGTTTTTCGATTTTATGAGCGAAAGGAAGCCAAATGGCTCGCCCAGATAAAGAATCAGCAGTTGCTGAACTGACGGAAGATTTCCGTACAGCCAATGCAACAGTGCTGACTGAATATCGTGGTCTCTCTGTAACATCAATGAAGCAACTTCGCCGATCACTTGGAACAGATACCAAGTACTCAGTTGTGAAGAACACGCTTACAAAGATCGCTGCAAAGAATGCTGGCGTAGATATCGACGAGTCACTTCTCGCCGGACCTTCTGCAGTTGCATTCATTAAGGGTGATCCAATTGATGCCGCAAAGAGCCTCAAGAATTTTTCCAAGGAGAATCCATTCCTAGTTATCAAGGGTGGAATCTTCGAAGGTAAAGCTGTTTCCGTAGCTGAAATTATGAAGCTTGCTGACCTTGAGTCACGCGAGGTTCTACTTTCAAAGCTTGCTGGTGCAATGAAGGGATCGCTTGCTAAGGCAATCCGAACCATTGATGCACTGCGCGC
>CANBVR010000053.1 GCA_947372965.1 Actinomycetota bacterium | reverse complement strand
CCTTCGCTACCGCTGTTCAAACCTATCTCCAACAACGACATAGCGCTTCTCTTCGTCCGGTTTACTCTTGGATTTTAGGCGAATTAACCGCCGCCTCATGGCAAGTAGTTACGTGGTCGGCGATATACATAGGCATTGCTCTTCTAATTTTGCTATCAATTGCAAAACAATTAGATGGCTTGATGCTTACAGATGAAGAGGCTTACTCACTTGGCATAAACCCAAATAGGATAAGAGTTATTGCAGTAATTGCAGCAACTTTGGCGACCGCTACTGCAGTTGCTGCGAGTGGCTTAATTGGATTTGTGGGCATTGTTGTTCCTCACTTAATCCGCGGCTTAACCCATAGAGTTACAAATCGTGCCCTTCCCACAATTGCAATTGCTGGTGCGGCTTTCTTAGTTCTAGCTGATCTTGGTGCTCGCACTTTACTTTCGCCAGCTGAGTTGCCAATCGGAATCATTACCGCATTTGTCGGAGCGCCCTTCTTTCTCTTTGTATTGCGACGTAAGCGATTGGTAAATCAATGATAAAAATCGATCAAGTAAATGTTCGAATTGGCAAGCGAGAAATCCTCTCTGAGATTTCTGCAACCATCACCCCAGGTGCATGGACTTGTCTGGTGGGACCAAATGGCGCAGGTAAGACTTCTTTACTTCGAGTTCTACTTGGAACATCACCTTACTCAGGCTCGGTAACGGATAATGGCGAAGAGGTTTTCCAAAATCAAAGCAGAAACGTTGCTTTTGTTCCACAGCATCCGCAAATTCCAGTTGGAATGAGCGTTGGTGAATATGTGATGCTTGGCCGTGCAAAGAAAGATGGCTGGGGTAATGAATCTAAAAGTTCGCGGGCGCTAGTTTCGGAAACTTTGAAGTTGACCGGACTCTTTGCCATGCAAAGTCAGATGGTCTCTCATCTGTCCGGTGGGGAAATGCAACGAGCTCTGATTGCTCGTGCTTTAGTTCAGGAGCCAGAATTAATTTTGCTCGACGAGCCAACTAGCGCGCTAGATCTCCACCATCAGATTGCCATTCTAAATAGCATCGAGATCTTAAAAGATCGTGGTGTAACAATCGTTTCAACGATGCATGACATTACCTTGGCTGCGATGTATGCCGACCACATCATCGTAATGAAACAAGGTGGAATCTTGTTATCTGGAACTTCGCAAGAAGTCGTTCACTCTCCTGAGTTAAAGAAGGCCTTCGATAACCGAATAAATGTCTTTACCTTGGACTCTGGACGTCCAGTAATCATGCCGACAAAAGAGAACTAGAGAAATTAGCGAACTTTAGATTCAACGAATGGAAGTTTCACAACTTCCCCATTGCTAATTCGCCCTCTCACATCAATTGCCACATTTGAACCTACTTTGAAAGCTGGTTCGATAAGGGCTAGCGCAATGCCAGTTCGAAGTGTTGGTGAAAATGTACCGCTTGTTACTTTGCCAATAATGCGCCCCGAGCCATCTTGAACATCCATTCCAGCGCGGGGAATTCCACGCTTACTACATTTAATAGCGCGCATAACAAATTTGGCCCCAGCAGCCTTTTCGGCAACCAGAGCGGCCTTTCCAGTAAATTCCGTTTTATCTAGCGCCACTGCCCAGCTTGCACTGGCTTGAATTGGTGAAATATCAAGTGAAAGTTCATGACCGTGTAATGGATAACCCATTTCAGTTCGCAGAGTGTCTCTCGCGCTAAGGCCACATACTCGACCATCCAAGATCGAAACTTGCTCAACTAACAATTCCCAAACTTTTGGTGCGCTTTGCCAAGAAGGCAGAAGTTCATAACCAAATTCCCCTGTATATCCCGTACGGCAAATGATTACCTCTCCGAGATTCTCATGGCCTGGAATTAAAGTCTTGGTGAAGGCCATGTAATCCAAGTCGAGTTGTAAACCTAAATTTTGCATTAACTTATTTGACAGCGGGCCCTGAACTGCGAGAACTGCATACTCTTGGTGAATATTTCTTACTTCAATTCCGTTAGGAGCTTTGCTGGAAATATCCGAAAATACGGCTGAGCAATTTGCTGCATTTGGAATCAAGAAGAGATCTGAGTCCGAAAATTCATAAACAATAAGGTCATCGACTACACCACCCGATTCATTGCAGAATAGGTTGTATTGAGCGCTACCGGAATCGATTTTTCTTAAATCATTTGTAATTAGCGTATTTATATAATCTTTCGCTCCGGGACCGCGCACTGAAATTTTACCGAGGTGAGAAACATCGAAAATTCCCACTCTTTCTCGAACCGAGGCATGTTCAGCCAAGGTGCCACCCGTGGCACCATTCACACCACTTGCATATTCGATTGGCATATCCCACCCACCAAAATCGGCGAGCTTTGCCCCGTGTTTTTCATGCCAGTCGTAGAGTGGTGATTTCATGGTTTAAAGATATCTAAAGAGCGCGAAAAGAACGCTAAAGTTCGCAACCAGAGAGCTAGTTTTTCGCCACTGGAGGTAAATGTGAAGTCAATCAAGTTGTCCAAGGAAATTACAAGTAGTTTCTTGGTGGTTGGACTTGCCCATTCAAACGGAAAGCTCATAGTTGAATCTGGTCTTGCCAAATTGGACGAGAAGAAGATTCAAGCCATTCTTGCCAATCTTGGAGCCACCGGCAAGGCCGATGAAATTATTAAAGTTCCTTATACAAAGCCAGAAACAATTATCTTCACGGGACTTGGCGAAAGTTCAAAAAGTTACGATCACGAAGCACTTCGCAGAGCCGCCGGCGCTGCTGCCCGAGCACTCGAAGGCCAGAAGAGTGCAACCTTTGCATTACCTGCTAACGATTTAGCTCAAATTTCTGCCATTGCCGAGGGTGGCGCATTAGGCGCTTATTCTTTTACCGAGTTTCGGGGTTCAACTAAGAAAGAACAGAAAGCAGTTCTTCAAGAGATTGAAATTCTAACAAGTTTAACTTCTGCCGAGGCAAAGAATCTGGCAAAGCGGGCTGGAATTTTGGCGAAGAATACTTTTATTATTCGTGATTTAGTAAATACTCCACCAAGCCATCTAACGCCAGCAATTTTTTCAACTCGCATGAAGAAGATCGCACTCGGCTTAGGTTTAAAAGTTGAAATCCTTGATGAACGAGCCCTTAAGTCAAAAGGTTATGGCGGCATAACAGGTGTTGGTCAAGGGTCGGCTAATCCCCCAAGACTTCTTCGAGTTTCTTACAAGCCCGCTAAAGCTAAGAAACTTATTGCCCTTGTTGGAAAAGGAATCACATTTGATACTGGAGGACTTGCACTTAAGCCAGCAAATGGGATGGAGGCGATGAAGTGCGATATGGGTGGGGCTGCTGCAGTAATCGCAACCGTTTTTGCCGCCGCCGAATTAAAGTTGCCGATCGCCATCGATGCGTGGGCACCCCTTGCTGAAAATATGGTGAGCGATAACGCCCAACGTCCAAGTGACATCGTTTCAATTTATGGCGGCAAGACGGTAGAAGTCTTAAATCCAGATGCCGAAGGACGACTAGTTCTTGCCGATGCTCTGATGCGCGCTGCAGAATTCGCCAAGAGCTCTGGTGGTTTAGATGGAATCATTGATGTTGCAACCCTGACTGGTGCACAAGCCGTAGCGTTAGGCACCAGGACTTCTGCAGTCATGACAAATGATTTTGAATTCTCTGGTCAGTTTTTAACTGCTGCTAAAAAAGCGGGCGAACAATTTTGGCCGATGCCACTTCCTGAAGAACTTCGAGCCTCGCTTGATTCACCAGTGGCAGATTTGGCAAATATTGGAGATCGCATGGGTGGCATGTTGGTTGCAGGATTATTCCTTCGCGAATTTATCAACCCACAAACTCCTTGGCTCCATTTAGATATCGCAAGCCCTGCTTTTAACGAAGCAGAGCCACACGGCTATACCCCGGTCGGAGGCACGGGCATCTCTCTTCGCTCCTTGATCTGCCTTCTCGAATCTATCTAGCAGGCCACGATCTGGTCGTATGGGTCACACTTTTGTGCTTAATCTCGAGTTAGTCCTACTGCAAAATCATGGCAAGATTAGGCTCGAACGTGTTGCAATCTGAGGGAAGGCGCTAAAAGTTGGCTCAATTTGATCTCGTAATTCTTGGTGGTGGCAGCGGCGGATACGCCTGCGCCCTGCGTGCATCGCAACTTGGTAAGAGCGTTGCCTTGATCGAAGCCGGCGAACTTGGCGGAACTTGTTTGCACCGTGGATGTATTCCAACAAAGGCACTTCTACACGCAGGAGAAATTGCCGACAGTACACGTCATGCTGCTGAGTTTGGTGTAAATGCACAATTTAATTCAATCGATATGACAGGTGTTAACTCCTACAAGGATGGCGTAGTTGCAAAACTTTATAAGGGTCTACAGGGCTTAGTTAAATCTCGAAATGTAACTTTTGTATCTGGACATGGACGTTTAGTTTCAAAGAACACAATTGAAGTAAATGGTGAGCAATACACCGGAACTAATATTGTCTTAGCGACCGGTTCCTACCCTCGCACATTGCCTGGTCTAGAGATCGATGGCGTCCAAATCATCACCAGCGAACATGCCCTTCATATGGACCGAGTACCTAAGAGCGTAATAGTTCTGGGTGGTGGCGTTATTGGTTGCGAATTCGCATCAGTCTGGAAGTCATTTGGCTCAGAGGTAACAATCATCGAAGGCTTGCCACATTTGATTGCACTTGAAGATGAATCATCTAGCAAGCAACTTGAACGTGCTTACCGCAAGCGCGGAATCAATTTTGAGCTCGGAGTGCGATTCGCTTCTGCCACAAAATCAGCGCAAGGCGTAACTGTTACATTGGAAGATGGCAAGACATTTACAGCCGAGGTTCTACTTGTAGCAGTTGGTCGCGGCCCAGTATCAGCAAACCTTGGTTATGAAGAACAAGGCATAAATATGGACCGTGGCTATGTTTTGGTCGACGACAAATGCCGCACAAACGTTCCAGGAATTTGGGCCGTCGGTGATCTGATCCCAACTCTCCAATTGGCGCACGTTGGCTTTGGCGAAGGAATATTGGTTGCCGAAGAGATCGCTGGCTTAAATCCCCGACCAATTAATTACGACGGTGTTCCGCGTGTTACATACTCAGATCCAGAAGTTGCCTCAGTTGGTTTAACCACCGCAAAGGCTAAAGAACTTGGGCATGATGTCGTTGAATTAAATTATGACCTAGCCGGAAACGGAAAGGCGCAAATTCTAAAGACTGCCGGATCAGTAAAGCTTGTGGCTGCGAAGAACGGTCCAGTACTTGGAATCCATATGGTTGGTGCGCGAGTTGGCGAACTATTGGCCGAAGCACAATTAATCTTTAACTGGGAAGCAGAAGCATCTGATGTTGCTACCTTGATTCATGCTCACCCAACACTTTCAGAAGCTGTTGGCGAGGCGCACTTAGCACTTGCTGGTAAACCACTACATGCACACGGGTAACGGGAGACACTGACATGACATTTTCAGTAACTATGCCAGCACTTGGCGAATCAGTAACCGAAGGAACCGTTACAAGATGGTTGAAGAATGAAGGCGATGTTGTTGCAGTAGACGAGCCACTCCTAGAAGTTTCTACCGACAAAGTTGATACCGAGATTCCTTCACCAGCTGCTGGCGTTCTACAAAAGATTGTTGTCGGCGTAGACCAAACTGTTGCCGTTGG
>CANBVR010000052.1 GCA_947372965.1 Actinomycetota bacterium | reverse complement strand
CCGCAGAAGCTGCAGCAAAAGCTGGAGCAACCGAAGAACAGGGGAGCTAAGTAAATGAGTGAACTTCGCCTTACTTCTGAAAAGAAACTGCGTTTATTTACTGGCCGCGGATATCCAGAGTTAGCTGAAGGCGTTGCCGCTGAACTTGGTATTCCAATTACTCCAACTTCTGCTTATGACTTTGCAAATGGTGAAATATTTATTCGATTTGAAGAGAGTGTTCGCGGTAGCGATGCCTTTGTAATTCAATCTCATGCAGCTCCAGTTAACAAGCAAATTATGGAGCAATTAATTATGGTTGATGCCCTAAAGCGTGCATCAGCAAAGCGAATTACAGTTGTTGCTCCCTTTTATGGTTACGCTCGCCAAGACAAGAAGCACCGCGGCCGTGAGCCAATCTCCGCCCGATTGATGGCTGATCTTTTCAAGACCGCTGGAGCTGATCGTTTGATGGTCGTTGATCTTCACACCTCACAAATCCAAGGTTTCTTTGATGGTCCTGTTGATCACTTGTTTGCACTTCCACTTCTAACAAATTATGTCGGGTCAAAGGTCGATCGCTCTCGACTAACCATCGTCTCACCAGACTCCGGTCGCGTACGTGTAGCCGAACGTTGGTCGGATCTACTCGGTGGCTGTCCGATCGCATTTATTCACAAGATGCGTGACCCTAGAATTCCAAATGAATCAGTAACCGGCAAGGTTGTTGGAGATGTTAAAGGCCAGACCTGTGTAGTTATTGATGACATGATCGATACCGCTGGAACTATTACAAAGGCCGTAGATGCACTTTATGCCGAAGGTGCAACCGAAGTTATTATTGCTGCCACTCACGCAGTCTTCTCTGGTCCAGCAATCGAACGTCTAAAAGCTTCCAACGTGAGTGAAGTTGTCGTAACAAATACGCTTCCAATTCCAGAAGATGCACAGTTTGAAAATCTAACAATTCTTTCAATTGCGCCCCTGCTTGCTCGAGCTATTCGCGAAGTTTTTGAAGATGGCTCAGTTACTAGCCTCTTTGATGGCCATAGCTAAGAAATATTGACCAAAGCTAACTATGGATCAATTTCATCCAACGAAAAGGGTTTTGCTTCAAACTCTTGTAAAATTGCTCGAAACAAATAATCCAGATCAAATAAATAGCGATCAAGTCCTAGAACTCTCTGGCGTATCAAAGGGCTCGTTATATCACCATTTCCAAGATTTTTCAGATTTGCTGGAATCAGCACTTGTATATCGATTTGGAAAATTTGTAGATGTCTCAGTTGAAGCACTCACCGAAATTATTAGAATTGCAAAAACAAAGGAAGATTTAATTTCAGGTCTGAAACAAGTTACTCGCGCTTCCCAAGCAAGAGATATACAAGAACCGCGCTTTAACCGGATACGCATTTTGGCCTTCGCAGTCAACAATGAACGAATGAAATTAAAACTCAGTTTTGAACAAGATCGACTTACCGAGGCACTTGCAGATCTATTCCGCGAATCTATCGAGCGTGGTTGGGGTAATCCCGCTATGGATTCTCGAACAATCGCAGTCATGGCTCAGGCGTACACAATTGGCAGGGTTGTTGATGATATTTCTCAAGTTCAAATGGATCCTGAAAAGTGGTTCTACCTGATCGATGAGATTTTGGAGAAGGTTTTCTTCGCTCGATAGTCAACCCTAATTTTCCCGTTCACAACATTGGGATTTGCGCTCTTTCATCATAGTTAGTTATGCTTAAGGCTCGTTCCGGCGAGGGATTAACAATCCGTAATCGACGGCAGTATTTCTCCTCGGGCGGTTACATTCGTAGATTTATAGAGGGAGAACGAAAATGGCTGAAATTACAATCACAGGTACTACTCGTACCGAATTCGGTAAAGGTGCATCACGTCGCGATCGTCGCGCTGGAAAAGTTCCGGCAGTCATCTATGGCCATGGCGAAACGCCAAAGCATGTCGCACTTCCACTTCGTGAACTTGGCGCAGCCCTGAAGAGCTCAAACGTTCTTCTTGATGTTGTTATTGATGGAAAGACCCAACTAACACTTCCTAAGTCAGTTACCCGTAACCCACTTACTGGAATTCTTGCTCACATCGACTTGGTAATCGTTAACCGCGGAGAACGCGTTAAAGTTGAAGTTCCAGTACACACGGTTGGTAAGCACGACGTTGATGGAATTCTTGAGCATGTTCACAACACAATTGAAGTTGAAGCAGAAGCAACATCTATTCCACAATTCCTTGAATTGGATGTTGATGGCATGGCTGCTGGAACTTCAAAGACGGCTGCAGATGTAACTCTGCCTGCCGGTGTAACTCTTGTGGCTGATCCTTCTATGACCGTTGTTCACCTGTCTGAGAAGTCCACTGCAGTTGAAGAGACCCCTGCCGCTTCTACCGAAGGTGCTGCTGATGCAGCCGCTCCAGCTGCTGAAGCTGCAAAAGAATAAATTAAAAGAAGAAATTACTTATGAGCGATGATCGCTGGTTAGTCCTCGGACTAGGCAATCCCGGCGATCAATACGCAGCAACAAGACACAACATTGGCCAGATGGTTATTAACTATCTGGCTATTAATTCTAAATTTTCAGCACATAAATCAAAGACTGTAATTGCAGATATTCGAGTAGCCGGCCATCCCGTTGTTCTAGCTAAATCAACTGGTTACATGAATGAAAGTGGCGCTCCAACAAAAGCTCTGGCAGATTTCTACAAAATTACGCCGGCAAATTTAATTGTTATTCATGATGAATTAGATATTCCTTTTGGCGAAATTAAGTTAAAACAAGGTGGCGGGGATGCCGGTCACAATGGTTTGAAATCACTCACCCAACATTTTGCGGCACCAGATTACTTCCGGATCCGAATGGGTATTGGTCGCCCAGATGGGCCACAAGATCCAGGGGATTATGTATTAAAACCATTCTCATCAAATGAGAAGAAAGAGTTACAGGATTTTATTGCCAAAGGTGCGGAAGCTGTCGAAAAGTTAATTGAAAAAGGGCTCGAAGCTACTCAACTTTACTTTCACTAAGCAATAAATCAGCCAGTATTTCGAAGGCCTGCTGCAACTCCGTTTATTGTAAGAAGTAGCGCACGGCTAATTAGTTGATCAATGTCAGTTGCATTTCGCACCTTATTTAGCAAAGTAATTTGTAATAAGTGAAGTGGCGATAGGTAAGCATCGCGAATTTGCAAAGTTCTGGCCAAGATTGGTTGATCGCCAAGTAGTTCTTTCTTATCTGTTAATAGCAAGATCTCTGACTTGGTTAATTCGAATTCGGCTTCGATAGTATCTAAGAAGTGATGAAGGCTAGGGTCAACTAAAGTCTTTACATACTTTCGGGCCATTACTAAATCTGTTTTAGCTAAAGTCATCTCTACATTTGAAATAAAGGTACGGAAGAAGTGCCATTCTTTTAGCATTTGTTTAAGGACATCGGATTGGCCAGATTCACGAGCAGCTTTTAGGCCAGAGCCAACGCCGAACCAACCGGGAACAATTTGCCGCGACTGTGTCCACCCAAAGACCCAAGGAATTGCGCGAAGCGATCCAAGGCCCGCACTCGCATCTGGGCGACGTGACGGACGTGAACCGAGGAATAGATTTCCAAGTTGTTCAACTGGGGTTGAGGCATAGAAATAAGCAGGAAGATCTGGATGATCGATCAGTGAACGGTAGGCCTTAAAGGCATTCTCACTGATGCTATCCATTCCGGCGCTCCACTTTGAAAGTTCTTCTGGAGTTTGTCTTGGTGCGCGGTTTAATACTGTCGCTTCTAATGCAGCTGCGAGAGATAGTTCTACATTCTCTCTTGCAAGTGAAGGAAGTGCGTACTTGTCGCTAATTACTTCACCTTGTTCGGTCATCTTTATTTGACCATCAATTGAACCCCAAGGCAGTGCAATTAAAGCGTCATAAGTTGGACCGCCACCACGGCCTACCGAACCACCGCGACCATGGAATAAACGAAGTGTGACACCATGCTTGATGGCAATATCGCGAAGCTTTCTTTGGGCCTTATGAATCTCCCATTGTGATGTTGCAATACCAGCATCCTTATTTGAATCTGAGTAGCCAAGCATTACTTCCTGAATTTCACCACGGGTTTTAACAAGTGCTCGGTATTCAAGATCTGAAAGTAAGTTATCCAAAATAGTATCGGCTGCTTGAAGTTCGGCAACGGTCTCCAGAAGTGGGGCGTAACCCACCATGCCGTGCAGTCCAGCAAGTTTTCCAAGCTTTACTGCCGCTAGAACATCCTCATGCGATTTGGTCATAGAAATTATGTAAGTCTCTATTACTTCTGGGCCAAACTTTTCAATCAATTCTTTTATTGCGACGAAGGTATTTAAAGTTTTCTTAGCTCGATCATCGATTTTATCTACGCCTACGGCTGAAATTTGCTCTAGGGCATAGTGGTGGGCATCTGAATGCTCACGAATATCCATTGTTGCGTGGGTAATACCAAAACTTGAAACAGTACGAATTATTCGCTCGAGCAATCCATGTGCAATCAATTCACCTCGGTGAGCAAGGAGAGATTCGCGCATAAGATTTAGATCAGCAAGTAATTGAGCAGTGCTCTCATAATCGCGACCAGGAACGTGTGGCTCACCAGCTGCATGTCGACGTTGAGTTTGAATCAAGCGATGACGAATAGCGGTGGCCTTTAGGCGATATGGCTCCTCAACATTCTGACGGCGAAAGCGTTCCTCGATTTCAGGAAGGCTTCTTAGATCTTCTTCAACAGAATCTATAAGCTCTTTAGATGCTCCGGCAATTCGAGATGAAACTGAAAGCGCCTGACGTAATTCATCAAGTGTTCCAGCCATGACTCGAATGAAGTGACCAACCTGGAGAGTTATCGCCGCCTTGGTCACCTCTGGAGTGATATTTGGGTTTCCGTCGCGGTCACCACCGATCCAAGTTCCAAAACTAAGTGGCCTAGAAGTTGGTGAGACAGTTACATTCACACGTTCTAATTCTCGCGCAAAGTCATCTAATACTTCCGGAATAGTCATACGAAAGAGATCATCTAAATAGAAGAGGGCATTAGTTGCTTCATCAAGTGGTTCTGGTTGACCAAGTCGTAATTCATCAGTCTGCCAGAGCAGATCAACCATCTCTGAAAGTCGGCGATCACGCGTTACTGATGCTGGTTGATCTAGAAGATCGGCAATTGAATTCATTTTACTTAGAACTGAGCGACGTGCCGCCTCAGTTGGGTGCGCGGTAAATACTGGGCGCACAGAGAAGTTATTGATCCATTCTTGGATGTCGGCATCGGTAAATTCTTTCGTTTCCTTTTGAACTTCAATGATGCGATCAACCGCGCGGGTCAACCAAGAACCACCAGCGCTTCGTTGTGCGGTAAGAACCCGGGCACGGTGAACTTGCTCTGCAATATTCGCTAGATTGAAATAGTTACTAAAGGCGCGAACGAGATCAACACTTTGGTCAACCGAAAGTTTTTCGAGAATTTCTTCGCCGCCACCTTCGCGAACTGCTTTGCGAACAGCTTCGACGAGATTTAATAATTCATCTCCTGCTTGGCGAACTAGAGATTGTCCGAGCAATTCACCTAACCGACGTACATCGCTGCGAAGTCCTGCGTCATCAGCAGGCATCAGCGCTTCAACGCTTGCTGGATCGCTAGTTGGCGATACTGGTGATATCTGTTTGCTCACTGGCTAATAATTGCAGGTTATTGCCGGTGCCAAATCCATTTTTTCTACGGCTAGAATTGCGCTTAAGAATTTACGTACCCCCATCCATTTTGGATGTGGGGTTTT
>CANBVR010000051.1 GCA_947372965.1 Actinomycetota bacterium | reverse complement strand
CCAGCCTTGGCCATCTGGATTGCATTTTCAACAACGTAAATATTCATTCCGCCGGCATCGCCAACTCCCGCTTGTTCCAGCGGAGAGGTGTGAACCATCAAGGTTGCAATGCGGCGATTTAACATTAGAGCGTTGCTCGCATCCCACCGACAATATTTGGGCCACCATAAACATTGAAGTGCTCTTCAGGAGTTGTAATTCCCCATTCCAAAAGGGAGGCTTGAATTATGGTTCCAAATGAACGCATAGATCCATCAGCAATCTTAAATACTAAGGTGCGACCATCTAGAAGCGAGAGAACGCAAACAGCCTCGGCGCCATCTTTCATAAATAAACCTGGAACGCCTTGCATCATTCGCGTAGTTAGGCGCCCTTCACCAGCAACCAACTCTGGATACTGCCGGGCAGCTGCCAAAACTTCTTTATGAATTGGATCAGAGGAAACGGTAATTCCATGAATAGCTTTTGCAAGCGCCATTGTAGAAACCGCAAATAACGGCGCTCCGCAGCCATCAAAAGTCTTATTTGCTACTGGTTCGCCAGTCATCGCTTCGATCTCAGCCAAAATCGCAACCTGCAATGGATGGCTTGGTTCTAAATAAGTTTTAATATCCCAACCATTTGCTACACATGTTGCAAGCATCGCGGCATGTTTTCCAGAACAGTTCATCGCCAAACGTGTTGGTGCTTTATCGCCCCAATGCAAGCGCTCTGACTCACCAAGTGGTTTATCTGTCGCACACATAAAATCTGATTCAGATAGACCAACCGAGGCAAGTAATTCCAAAACTGCATCAAGATGCATCTTCGATCCAGAGTGTGATGATTGCGCCAAAGCTAATTGCGCCTGCGAAACTTTTAGACCACTTCGAACCATTGCTGAAGCTTGAAAACATTTGACCGACGACCTTGGAAAAATCGGCATCGAAACAGAGCCCTTGGTCTTATAAACCGAGCCATCGGCGTTCAACATAACCAGATGGCCAGTATGAATTGTCTCTACTAAGTTATTGCGAACAATCTCAGCAAGAACTTCTCCACGAAAGTCAGTACTCATTGAATCAAGTTCTCGGTCTGACGTTCTAGTGATGACCAGATGTGCGCCTGCAAAGTCTTTCCTTCAGCTGCCATGTCATAAGCAAAGAAGAGCTCGCCTTCAACAAGGCCATACAAGCGTGAACCCGCGGTAACAATCTTTGCTGATGGTGATGAATAGCCTTGATCCATCGCTAATTGAATCTTCGGTCCATCATGAACTCCAACCCAACCTTCGGCAATACCGGTGTTGTGGGCAAGGATTACTTCAATAACTTTATTATCTTTCGCGCGCCAAAAACCGGTCTCAGATGCAGCTGGGCGAATGATCTCGTTATTGTCATCGATCAACCAAGATCGTGAGTAGTAATTTAAAAATGGCCGCCCATCATGATTAAAAACTACTTCTTGCATGAATTGAAACTTCTCAACACCTGGATACTCACCATGGCCTTTGCCGCGCCAAGTTCCAACAAGCCAAGCCAGTGGATTTAAATCAGGATGTAAACCTTCGGGGATAGTAAATGCCACTTAGTTTTCGCCTCTCCAAGTTTTGATAACGCCTCTGACGCCAATAACAACGAAGCTAAAGCCAACCAAACCCGTTACAACCACTAGGGCCACGCTGGTCGTTCTCTCCATGGGTTAAGGGTAAGCCCGAAGAGTTAGCAGTAACTAATTCAGGGTCTTCTCCTGAGCAGCGGCTACACCACCGGCGACTAATTGCTCCTCCAAGGGAACGTTGCGCTTGATTACTGCCAGTGCAATTGGGCCAAGTTCGTAATGTCGGGCGACCGATCCGATAAAGCCAACTTCTTTCTCGCCCCACATAACAACATCACCTTGGGAAGGTAGATCAACAGCTGATCCATCTAGGTGCAACAAAGTTAAACGGCGAGGAGGTTGGCCTAAGTTAAATACCTTTGCCACCGTCTCCTGGCCGGGATAACAGCCCTTCTTCATATGAACGGCGTTATTTAAGAAACCTAATTCATTTGGAATAGCTTTGTGATCAACTTCGAAAAGCAATCGTGCACGACCCGCGGCTACGCGCTCGGCTTCAAGTGCCCACATTCCTACTTGGGTGTGAACTTGGTTGAAGGCTGAAATAGTTTCTTCTAATTCTTCTTTTGCCACCAACGCAAATGGCCCACCGATTGCATCTGGTATTCCCGGAGCCCGCAATACTGAATATTCATTACTGCGATCCAGAACATCTACCCGCAGCATAAATTTCATCTTGTTTAGAAATTCTAAGAGTGACGCTGTCTTCTCGGCCTCGGTATGGATCCAAGTTACTGAACCATCATCTACTAAATAAATCTGATGAACGATATGTCCTTGCGCATCTAGAATCAGTCCACTTACCCAAAGCCCGGGATTTAAAGTCTCGACGTTTTGTGTTGTTAGCGAATGCAACCAAGACAAACGATCTTCACCAGATACGGAAATAACTCCGCGATGTGAAAGATCAGCCCAACCGTTACCAGCAATAAGTAATTTCTGTTCTTTATTGGGTTCGCCAAAATGCCAAATCGCCCCGAGATCGGGACCGGATTCAACTAGAACGGCGCTCATACGCCAATGCTACCTAGAAGGCGCAGTTACTTCTTTTCAGCGCAGTTTGCACACGTGCCATAGATGGCAAAGTGCGTTACATCAGTCTTAAAGCCATAGTCATCGGAAAGGCTTTGGACGAAGTTTGCTGCGACATCGATTGGCGCATCACCAACTGATTCACACTTGCCACAGACCAGGTGAAGATGAGTTAACTCTTCAGCTGCGTGATAAGTCGCACCGCCATGACCCAAGTGAGTATGTTGCACGAGGCCAACGTTTTCGAGAGTTTCTAAGTTTCGATAAACAGTTGAAAGGTTGATACCTGGATGTGTCAGGCGAACCTTCTCGGCAATCTCTTCTGGAGTCGAGTGTCCTAATTCGCGAACTGCAGCAAGAACCAACTCACGTTGTGGCGTGAGGCGAAGTCCTTTATCGCGTAGTTCGTGCTTTTCGGCCATGTGATAACCCTACTTAAATTTGAACAACTAGGTCGACCGGGGTTCCTGTTTGCGGGGAAACCATGATCTCTTCGCGTGCGCCATGAGCAAGAACCACAACGGTCCATTGCCCAGGGCCAGCGAAGAAACGAAATTGACCTTCATCATTTGTTGGAACTTCAGCAGTGAACTCACCAGATGAATCAAGCAAACGCACATAAGCGTTTCCAACTGGCGCACCATTTGGCACACCATCTTCCACGCCAGCACGAAGTACTGCGCCTTGAATTACATACTGAGTTTTTAAATCAACGCCGTCAAGTGACGGACCACCTGGAGTTGCACCGCAAGTTCTCATGCCTTATGCGCCAACTGCTACTGGGACACCAACGAGTGAACCGTATTCAGTCCATGAACCGTCATAGTTAACAACGTTTTGTAGATTTAGAAGTTCATGCAGAACAAACCAAGAGAATGCAGAACGCTCACCGATACGGCAATAAGCAATTGTCTCCTTGGTGAAGTCAACACCGGCAGCCTTATAGAGCTCTGATAGCTCTTCATTTGAACGGAAAGTTCCATCTTCATTTGCCGCCTTTGACCATGGAATGTTCTTTGCAGTTGGAATATGTCCCTTGATCTGTCCGCCTTCTTGTGGCAAGTGTGCTGGGGCAGCTAATTCACCAGAGAATTCTTGTGGTGAGCGAACATCAACAATGTTCTTCACCCCAATTGCGGCAACAACTTCATCTCTAAATGCGCGGATTGAGTTATCGCGCTCTTTCGCCACATAACGTGATGCCTCACGCTTTGGCAGATCGGTTGTTAGCGGCAGACCCTTTAGTTCCCAGAGCTTTCGGCCACCATCGATCAAGCGAACATCTTGGTGTCCGTAGATCTTGAAATACCAGAAGGCATAGGTAGCAAACCAGTTGTTATTGCCACCGTAGAGAACAACGGTTGAGCCATTTGAGATTCCGCTCTTTGAAAGTAGCGCCTCAAACTTTTCCTTTGAAATTAGATCGCGGATCAGACCATCTTGCAGGTCATTGCGCCAATGGAAGGTAATCGCGCCTGCGATATGGCCCTTCTCATAAAGCGAGGTATCTTCATCAACTTCGACTAAAACGACCTTTGGATTTGAAAGGTTCTCTTGAACCCAATCGATTGAAACTAGGGATGTAGCACGTGACATAGTTTTATTCTCCTAAATAGTTTTGATTGTTATTTAACGAAATTAAGCGCGCTTGAAAGCACGAGTAGCTAAGAGATAGATCTCGCAGCCAAGGCAGAAATTAAAGGCGGCATTTAGAAATGCAGCAGCCAAGCAAAAGCTCACCGCAACGCTGAAGAGAGTTGTTGCACCTAAAAGACCAGCAACAGTGGCAACCAAAGCAAAGCCAAATCCAACAAGTTGGGCAAACTTTGGTGGACGAACATCTTCGGTAGGAACATCACCAGAAAGACGTGGCTTCACAAACTTCTTGTAGGCAAAAGCATATGGGGTCTTTGCGGGTCCGCTGAATGCACCGATTGCAAAAACCACCAACTGAAACGCAATTACAACTACAGAGTGTGTAACAAGTGCGAGCGCCAAAACGAAAGTAGTAATCGCTGCACCAAAACGTGGTCCACGCGCATCAATTAACTTAACGCCACTTGGAGCCACTGCACCTGCCTGATTAATTATTGCCATTTTTTATTCCTTTGCTTATTCTTTAGAAGAAGTCGAATTGGTTGTCGTATGTAATTAAAAAGCTAATTACTTAGACATTCGACACAAAGAACCAGCAAGGCGCGCGAAATCAATTACGCGACGCTTTGTAAGTAGAACTGGTTGATTTGTAAGCACCTGCTAATAGTAAAGAAGCAAAATCAATAAGACTAATTGCGAACATCTCGCACTTACTAACCGTTACTGGTTAGTTATGGACAGCCGCCACCGCAGCAATTGCCTTAGTAACCTGATCCCGCTTGGGCGCCCCCACGGCTCGGCCAACCTCGACCTGATTGCCATCCAGAATCAACGTGGTCGGCGTAGAGCGGATATCTAACCGGCGAACTAGTTCTAGGTGCCCCTCGGCATCTAGGTCTATATGGACCACATCGGCCATATCAGCGGTTATATCTGTGAGCAGGGCTCTAGTTGCCCGGCAGGGACTGCAAAAGGCGCTGGAGAACTGGAGCAAGGTAACTCGCGACCCAAATGAACTGCCATCAATATCAGCCGATGAAATCAAGGCCATCGCCCCACTCTTGCCCTTAATCCGCCCACGAGAAGTTCGATACCAAACGCCATAGCCAGAGCTCAGCACCAGAACAATCGCAAGTGGGAGAAAGGTTTTCACGAGAGTATCCTTGCACGTCTTATGGCTCGCATTCTTCTCCTGACCAACACACTTGGCGCCAGCGCCGAAGTTTTGCCAAGCCTTGCCCTTTTGCAACACCAAGTACGCGTTCTCCCAGCAGAGGCTTCAGTACTTATCGATGTCCCAGAAGTCGACGCGCTTTTCTTAGATGCCCGTAAAGATCTTCCAGCCGCTAAAGCCTTGATGAAATTAATCGTCACCACCGGTGTGAACGCACCAATCATTGCAATCGCAACTGAAGGTTCTCTTTCTGCCATGAACGCAGATTGGGGTTTTAACGATGTCATTCTCGACACCGCAGGTCCTGCAGAAGTTGAAGCACGCATTCGTATCTCAGTCGGACAACTAGAAGTTGATCGCCTCTCTAACGATCCCGGCGCCAGAGAAATCCGCACCGGTGAAGTAGTAATCGATGAGAATTCTTACACTGCAAAAATAAAAGGCCGCGCACTTGATCTAACTTTCAAAGAGTTTGAACTAATTAAATTCCTTGCCCAACATCCAGGTCGCGTTTTCACACGCGCCCAACTTCTCCAAGAGATCTGGGGCTATGACTACTTCGGTGGCACCCGAACCGTCGATGTTCACATCCGTCGCCTTCGTTCAAAACTTGGCCCAGAATACGAAGCAATCATCGGCACCGTCCGAAACGTCGGATATAGATTCACGGCACCAGCCTCAGGTAAAGAGTCACCTGTCAACGCAAACTAATGCGCCACATCCTCAAGCTTCATCGTTCGCTAAAAACTGAAATCCCAACAACGCCCCATAATTTTGAAATAACTTCGTTTGACCCAAAATTCCACAAAAGTGAATGGCTGGAACTA
>CANBVR010000050.1 GCA_947372965.1 Actinomycetota bacterium | reverse complement strand
GGGAATTGGAAAGTTAACTGCGCAGATCTGGCTCGCACAACTGAAATCTGTTACTCGTGGCGATGCAATCTACGCACTTCCTTATGGAAATGCCTCTGGCTATTGGATCAATCGACTCTCTCCGCACAACGAAAATTATTTTTTAACTGTAGGTGCAACTCGCTTATCAAAGTTCTTCGGGCGCCAGATTCCTTCCCTTCCAAGTTATCCAAGCAATTCATATTTCAAGCTCGACCAACTTACTATTTTGGCATTTACCGATGCCCAAACTGCAATTCAATCAACGGCAAGTTATATGGATCCAAAAGAATTAGATAATTTGCATTCACGAATAGCATCGGTATTCAACCCAAATTTGAGTAGAGAGCTTCGCGATTTTCTGGACTTGGATCTCGCCACAACAACAAAATTCTTGCGCCACCAAATTAGATTGGCTCCCGGAAAATTTACCGTTTCTTCAGAGCATCAGAAATTGCCAATCACAGTTATTAATGATTTTCCTGGCCCAGTAAAAGTAAACCTGATAGTCGATACCTTGAACGGCAAGGTTGTTGCCCAGAGCGTGCCAACCCAAACCGTTCCTGGAAAATCAAAGATCCAGGTTTTAATTCCGGTACAAGTACTTACTTCTGGCTCCAGTGTCTTATCCGTTGGATTTCAATCTCCCCAAGGCAATCCGCTTGGTGATTCGGTGCTCTATCCGCTGCAACTTAGAGTAATTAGTCCGATCGCAACAAGAATTACAACTGGCGCAGCGCTCCTGCTCTTTATCTCCGCCTTAATTCAAAGTGCTCGCAGAATTAGAAAGCGTAATAAGTGAATACCGGAGCGCTTTTAAAGTCTTCTACCGTGATGGCGGTTGGAACTATCTTCTCTCGCGTTACTGGTTTGATTCGTGGTTTATTGCTTGTCGCAGTGCTTGGAACCACGTTGCTTGGTGATACTTTCAATGTTGCTAACACAATGCCTAACATTTTATATAACTTGTTAATTGGCGGGGCTCTAACTGCAGTCTTCGTTCCACAAATTGTTCGTGCAACTAATGGCGCAGATGGGGGATCTGCTTTTATCTCGCGCCTGGTTACTGCAACATCAGTATTTCTTGGTGGGCTTGTTCTGATCGCAGTTTTGATCGCGCCACTTCTCGTTCGAATTTTTGCTACAAGTTATGTTGGGCGTCCAGAATTTCAAGTCACAACGCTATTTATGCGTTACTGCCTGCCACAAATATTCTTCATGGGCCTCTTCGCCTTACTGAGCCAGATTGCAAATGCTAAAGGAAAGTTTGGCCCAATGATGTGGGCGCCAATTTTAAATAACTTAGTTGGTATTGCAGTCTTGCTCTGGTTCTTACATGCAGTTAAAAACCCAACTGTTGCATCTATTTCACATAGCGAAATCATCTGGCTTGGAATTGGCACAACCGCTGGTTATGTAGTCCAGGCGTTAATCTTGGTTCCAGTAATTGCGCGGACTCACATTAAAATTCGTCCTCGCTTTGATTGGCGTGATCCGGAGTTAAAGAAATCAATTCATTTGGCAAGCTGGACTGTTGCCTTTGCTGCAATTTCACAATTGAGTTATTTATTTACTGTAAATCTCTCTACGGGAGCTGCAGTGCGAGCACTTAAAGAGGGAATCAAGACTGGTGTTGGCTATACGCCGTACACCTACTCTCAATTTGTTTTTATGTTGCCCCATTCGGTTGTAACTATTTCAGTTGTTACAGCACTTCTGCCATCGCTATCAAAATTTGCTCATGAGAAGAAATTGAGCGACATCCACGACCAATTAGTTAGAGCAATGCGTTTAGTTGGAATCATCACTATTCCAAGTTCAATCGCCTTCTTATTCTTCGGTCCGCTTATTACCCAGACGCTCTTCTTTGGAATCTCGAAAGATGATGGCCAATATTTAGGTTTTGTTCTTTCTGCCTTTGCTCTTGGTTTAGCGCCCATGAGCTTGAATTTAATTGCGCTTCGCGGTTTAAATGCCTTTGAGAATGTGAAATTGCAGGTTCTAAGTAATGCAATCATGAATGCAGTTGCTGCCGCGCTTTCAGTGGCACTTGCCTTGGCGCTGCCAGCCAAGTGGGTAACTGTCGGTTTGGCTGCGGCACTTTCAGTTAGCTATTTTGTTGGAGCCTGGCTCACCACCAGGATGCTAAAGCGATATGAAGTACGAATTGCTTTAGGGGAAGTTGTTGGCTTCTATCTAAAACTAGCTTTATTCTCACTTGTCACGGCTGTGCCGTTGTGGCTGCTAGAAAACCAACTTCCGGGTGGGAATACTCTGCGACTAGTGGTGGTTCTAGGAGTAGGTGGCTTTGGTTACCTAGTGCTAGCAAAAGCTTTCAAAGTTGATGAGATCACTAATATTTTTGAATTAATTAGTAGGAAAAGAAAAGGTAGATAAATGAGTGATCTTCACGAATTAGTAATCGTAGGCTCTGGTCCAGCCGGATATACCGCAGCTATTTATGCAGCGCGGGCAGAACTCTCGCCAATAGTTTATGAAGGTTCAGTAACTGCAGGTGGTGCGTTGATGAACACTACCGAGGTAGAAAATTTTCCTGGTTTTCCAGAAGGCGTTATGGGCCCAGAGTTAATGGATTCACTTCGCAAGCAAGCTGAAAAATTTGGTGCCAAATTAATTACTGATGACATTGTTGAAATGGATCTATCTGGCGAGATAAAAACTTTGAAGGATGGCTCTGGAAATACTTTAAAGGCCAAATCTGTAATTCTTGCAACCGGTTCTGCTTATAAAGAAATTGGCTTAGAGAATGAGAAGCGCCTTTCTGGTCGCGGTGTTTCTTGGTGTGCAACCTGCGATGGTTTCTTCTTTAGAGAGAAAGTCCTAGCAGTTGTTGGCGGTGGCGATTCGGCAATGGAAGAAGCAAACTTCTTAACTCGCTTTGCCTCAAAGGTTTATTTAATTCATCGTCGTGATTCACTTCGCGCCTCAAAAATTATGGCTGAGCGCGCGCAAGCTAATCCAAAGATTGAATTCATTTGGAATACCGAAGTTATTGATGTTCTTGGCGCCGATAAGGTCGAAGGGCTAAAGCTTCGCAACTTAGTTACCAATGAAGTCTCTGAAAAAGCTTTTGATGGGCTCTTTGTTGCAATCGGACACGTTCCTCGTAGCGAACTGCTCACCGGCCAAATCGATCTTGATAGCGAAGGCTATGTAAAGGTAGAAGGCCGAACAACCAATACCAACCAAAAGGGCGTCTTTGCCTGTGGTGACTTGGTTGATCACACCTATCGTCAAGCTATTACCGCTGCTGGCTCTGGATGTGCTGCCGCGCTTGATGCCGAGCGATTCTTATCTGGTCATTAATCTTTAAATAACTACAATTACCAATATAAAACTAGAAGAGGAAAATAAATGAGCGCAGCGCAACCAGTAACAACCGCTACTTTTGATGAAGTAGTTCTAAAGTCAAGCACGCCAGTATTAGTTGATTTCTGGGCGGAATGGTGTGGCCCATGCCGCGCTGTTGGACCAATCTTGGACCAAATTGCCGAAGAGTATGCAGGAAAGATCAAGGTAGTGAAGTTGAATACCGATGAGGAATCTGCAATCGCAATCAAGTATGGAATTACATCAATTCCAACTCTTAATGTTTATGTAAATGGCGAAGTTGTTAAGACTGTAATTGGTGCAAAACCAAAGCCAGCGCTTCTCAAAGAGCTCGAAGCTTTTATTTAAAAAGTGATGGCTCACCTAAATTAAAATTAGAATAAATAATGCAGAGCGATAATCAAGGTGATGTGATTGCACAAGTTACAAATACCCTTGTCCGCCTTGGCTTACTAACAACCGCAGCAACTTCAATTGATGCGGTTCTTACTGATGCAGTAAAGGCATTTCAACAGGAACGCGGCCTTGTTGTTAGTGGTGATTTAAATGAGATGACTCTTCGCGCAATTGAAGAGGCGCGTTGGAAATTAGGTGATCGCGGACTTTCTTATAACCCACAAAAAATGATGCGTGGTGATGATGTTGCAACTCTTCAAACTCGATTGATTGAGATGGGTTTTGATTGTGGTCGAGCCGATGGAATCTTCGGACCACGAACTGAATCTGCCGTGAAAGAATTTCAGAAAAGCGTTGGTGAAAAAGCAGATGGCTTATGTGGCCCTGCCACGGTTATGTCTTTAGTTAGATTGGTAAAAACTGTTTCTGGTGGCTCGCCAGTTGCACTTCGCGATAGCGCTCATCGAGCCGTTCGAGGTCCAGCGTTGGCAAATAAGATTATTGTTTTAGATCCGAGTTCTGATGCGCATGATGCCGCGGTTGCATTTGATATTGCCCAAAGACTTGAAGGACGTTTGATTGCTCTTGGTGTTACCGTTTTAATTTCCCGTAGTTCAAATAAAACTCCAAGTGATAATGAGCGAATTGATTTAGCAAATAAGTCTGGCGCTGATCTTGTAATTTCACTTCATACCGATAATTACAAAAACAATAGCGCCCATGGTGTAGCTACCTATTACTATGGAAATGATTTACATGGTGCGCACTCAGTTATTGGTGAGAGATTTGCTGCCTTAGTCCAACGAGAAATCACCGCTCGCACAGACCTACTAAATTGTCGGACCCATGCAAAGACTTGGGATATTTTGCGCCTGACCAAATCCCCAACAGTTCGATTAGATCTTGGTTATCTCTCAAACCCAGGGGATGCTGCCAGATTAGATGATCCGCAATTTCGCGAGACGATTGTTGAATCGATCGCCATTGCAATTCAACGCCTTTACTTATCGGCTGAAAATGATGCAAAGACTGGGACTTTAAAGATTTCAGATCTCCGTCGTGCTGGCATTAGAAAAGACTAGAAAAGATTAATTGATTCGCTCCCAGATGAGCCTCTGTGGGATGATTCTGTGATGAGCGAAGAGATCTCCCGCATCCACACTGGGGTGCCCCAAAACCTGACCGGTCGCTTTGCCCATCGCGCTGCGATGATGAAGCCTTCAGAGATTCGCTCACTATTCGCCGTTGCCTCTCGCCCAGATATCGTCTCTTTGGCTGGTGGCATGCCAAATCTCTCGGCCTTCCCGATGGAGATGATGGCATCAGTAGTTGAAAAATTAATTTTAGAAAATGGGCAAGAAGCACTGCAGTACGGCAGCGGTCAAGGTCACCCGAAGTTACGTGCGCAAATTTGTGATGTTATGGCCCTTGAAGGAATTGTGGCGCATCCTGACGATGTAATTGTCACTACTGGATCACAACAAGCGCTCGATTTAATTTCTCGTATCTTTATTGATCCAGGCGATGTAGTTCTTGCCGAAGCACCATCATATGTAGGCGCCCTTGGAACTTTCTCGCAATACGAAGCTCAGGTTGTGCACGTTGCGATGGATAACGACGGGCTAATTCCACAAGCTCTCCGAGAGGCAATCACAACAACTCGCGCTGCGGGGCGAAAGATTAAATTCCTGTATTTAATCCCAAATTACCAAAACCCAGCAGGGGTTCTACTTTCACCGGCACGCAGAACTGAAATTTTAGAAATTTGTAATAAGGAAAATATCTTTGTTGTTGAAGATAATCCTTACGGTCTACTTGGTTTTGATCGTCCTTCGCCAAATGCAATGCGGGCTGAAGATTCAGAGAATGTTATTTATCTCGGATCCTTCTCAAAGACGATTGCTCCAGGATTCCGAGTTGGCTGGGCGTTAGTCC
This sequence comes from Actinomycetota bacterium, assembly GCA_947372965.1. Lineage (GTDB taxonomy): Bacteria > Actinomycetota > Actinomycetes > Nanopelagicales > Nanopelagicaceae > AAA044-D11. The sequence continues at coordinate 903 of CANBVR010000050.1, read as the reverse complement.
CACAAGCACTCAAGGAAAAACTTGTAATTGCCCTAGAGTCCTCAGTTCTCTGTCCTTCAAACTTCACCCAACTTGCGATCTCAAGTTATCTCTCAGATCAACCTTGGCGAGATCAGATTGCTTCATTCACACAGCTTTATAAGGTACGCCGCGATGCGATGTTGGAATCACTCGATAAATATTTCCCTAAAGGTGCAACTTGGACTAAACCAGGTGGTGGCTTCTATGTCTGGGCCACACTTCCAGAAGGAATTGATACTAAAGCTTTAATGCCAAAGGCAATTGTTGGCAAGGTTGCATATGTTCCAGGTAGCGCTTTCTATGCTGATGGCTTTGGTGCTAGAGAGATGCGCCTTTCATATTGCTATCCAACTCCAGAACGTATTCGGGATGGAATTAAATCTCTAGGTAAGGTCCTGGCGACCGAGTTAGAAGTTCTAGAACTAAATTAATTTAGATTAACTTAGCGATGCGATATGCATCCTCTAAATTGGCAATCTCAATAGTGATCTTGCCTTTCTGTTTGCCCAATTCCACGCTAACGCGGGTATCTAACTTGTCGGAGAGCTCATCTGAAAGTTCTTTTAGCGCTGGAGCAAGTGACTTTGCAGCCTTTGGCGCCGAGCTCTTCTTGGCGCCTTGATGAGTCGCAACAATCTCTTCTGTGGCACGAACGCTTAGCCCTTCAGCAACAATTCGATTGGCAAGCTTTTCAATCTCACCCTCGTCAGTCAAAGTTAAAAGTGCTCGGGCATGACCAGCAGATAAAACTCCGGCAGCAACTCTGCGTTGCACACTTGCTGGAAGATTTAAGAGGCGAAGGGTGTTTGTAATTGCAGGACGAGATTTTCCAACCTTTATTGCTAGCTCATCATGGGTATACCCAAAATCATTTAATAAATT
>CANBVR010000049.1 GCA_947372965.1 Actinomycetota bacterium | reverse complement strand
GCCCGGTTTTTATTTACTACTTAACTTAGTTATGCACCAAGCTTTGCAACGAGTGCTGCGATCTTTGCGCCAAGAGCAGATGTCTTGTCGATCTTGATGAAGCCGTCGTTTGGAGCTGTATCTGGGCAGTTGAATGCATGCCATTCAATCGCGTTCTTAACAGCTGCAGCCTTTGTTGCATTTCCATAGTTTGTAAGTGCTAGAGCGTAGGTAACAACTGTGAATGGGTAGATACCAGCTGCTTGGTTTACGTAGTCAAGAGTAACGATTCCCTTGTCTGAGATTGAAGCTGATGCAACTTGTGCAGCTGCTGCAGCATCATCTGGTTGAACCAAGTCACCGTGAGCGTTGATGATATTTGCAAGGCCCAAGTTGTTAAGGGTTGCAAAGTTTGTCTCTGCGTATGTGATTGAGTAAGGAGTCTTCGCAGCTAATTGAGCAACGCCTGCTGAACCTGAAGCACCTTGGAAGTGGATTGGGTCAGCAAGTACTGCTGCCTTTGCATCTGATGATGCGAATACCTTTGTTCCACCAGTTACTGAAGCATTTGCCCAGTTTGTCGGATCGATCTTGCTAAATGCAGCAAGAAGGTTTCCGGTTGTTCCTGATGAATCAGCGCGGTAGATAACAGTGATTGGTTGAGATGGAAGAGTGATCTTCTGGGTGTATTTAACAGTGTTAAGGATTATTGGCTTTCCTGTCTTGTCCTTCACTGCATTTCCGGCACCATCAGTCTTGAAGATTGTGCGAGTAAGTGTGCGGTTGTTATCTGCTTGTAGTAGTGGATCGTTCCACTTCTTGATTTTTCCAGCGAAAATAAGTGCAAGGTTCTTTGCTGAGATTGCAATCTTGCGACCTGATGCGAAATCCTTATATTGAATACCGATTGGCCATACCCATGCTGGGATATGAATTTCTGATGCAGGAATAGCTGTTCCTGATTGTGATGTTAGGTGAGCTGAATCTGAATATGAGAAATCATTCTTTCCTGATTCCATATCCTTCTGGCCTTGACCTGAAGATGATGATGCATATGCGAATGAATCGCCTGTCTTTGCAGTGTATGCAACTTTGCAATCGCCAACGATTGTTGCGACTGAGGAAGCGCCGCCTACTACGAGGGTTGATGCTGCTTGCGCGCTTGGAACAAACGCAATAACAGCTGCTGAAGCAACTGCGGTAACAGCTGCAAGTGAGCGTGATAGCTTCATATGTACCTTTCAATTGAGAGACTGATTCGTCTTTGTGAAAGGAACTCTATTTTTTACAAGAAACCTACGGCTTCTACCTGCTGAATGGCTGACTAAATCAAAGTGAACAGATGGTTAACCAAATCGGCCGGAAACGTAATTTTCTGTGCGTTGATCCTTAGGGCGAGAGAACATCTCGTTGGTTGGTCCAACTTCAATCATTTGACCAGGACCACCATCAGATAAGAAGAAGGCGGTGTAATCACTCACGCGAGCTGCTTGTTGCATGTTGTGAGTCACGATAATAATTGTCATGGTCTGGGCTAATTGACCAATGGTGTCTTCGATACGAAGAGTTGATCCTGGGTCAAGTGCAGAACAAGGCTCATCCATTAGAAGTACTTTTGGATTGACTGCTAGTGAGCGAGCGATACACAAACGCTGTTGTTGGCCACCTGATAGGCCACCTGCGTGGGCATCTAGGCGATCTTTAACTTCGGTCCAAAGTCCGGCGCGAGTCAAACATTCTTCTAATAAATCATCGTTATTTTTTGGACTCTTAATCTGAGCCAATTTTAAACCTGACAAGACATTCTGTCCGATAGTCATTGATGGGAATGGATTTGGCTTCTGGAAAACCATGCCAATTTGTAGGCGAATCTTTGTGACATCAGTTCCAGCTTCGTAAATATCTTTTCCATCTAGTAAAACTTCACCAGCCATTGCAGCGGATGGGATGAATTCGTGCATTCGATTTAGAGTGCGAATAAAAGTTGATTTACCGCAACCAGAAGGTCCAATTAACGCGGTTACAGTTCCAGCTGCGAAATCAAGTGAAACATTTTCTAGCGCATGGTGCTTGCCGAACCAAGCGTGAATTCCTCGAGCCTCTAGGCCAGAACCAAGTGGTGCATTTCCAGGTTGGCGCTGTGAAGCATGGTTTGCCGCAACGCTAGAGAGTGAACTAGTTGATGGTGTCGTAATTGACATATCTTCTCCATTGTTTTCTTCATTATTTGAGTTCACAGTTGACATCATTTCACCTTCCGGCTTCCAAAGATACGGGCGCTAACAAAAAGGCTAAGCACCAGAATTAGGAGCACCAAGATGCCAGTCCAAGCGCGGTTAATTCCGCCCTCGGTACCATCTCTTAAGCCAGACCAGATGTAATACGGAAGGGCATTTTGACCACCGGAGAACGGGTTCCAATTAATTTTGTCAGAAGTTCCTAGGGTGAAAAGGAGTGGGGCGGTCTCACCTGCGATGCGAGCCACGCCCAGGATTACTGCGGTGATTAAACCGTTTCGCGCCGCAGGAACCACAATTGTTGCAACCGTCTTCCATTGTGTTGCACCTAGGGCAAGTCCTGCTTCACGCAACTCATTTGGTACCAGATTTAGAACTTCTTGCGCGGTTCTAGTGACTGTCGGAATCATCAAGATGGCAAGAGGAAGTGCGCCAATAAATGTTGAGCCACGAAGATTTGTCGTTAATAAAATTGCCGCATAAATAAAGATTCCAGCCACAACCGATGGAACACCAGACATTGCTTGAACTAGGAATTGGATAAAGCCAGAAGCCTTCCCTTTAATCTCGGTCAAATAAAGCGCCGTTAGGATTGAAAGCGGCAAGCTGATTGCAGTTGCGATCACGATTAAGAAAAGGGTTCCAATTATTGCGTGGATTAATCCACCGCTAGTTAGCGGATCACTATAAGACGTTGCTGCCATGGTGTGATTAAAGATGTGTGGGCGAAAACCTTTTGAACCTTTAACAATTGTTGTGATTAAAAGGCTTGCAACCGGAAGAAATACTATAAAAGCACCGGCCATCATTACAGCGCCAGCGACCGTATCTGCAGCGGCAGCTCGGCCACGTTTGTACCAACTCAGGGCTAGTTGGAAAGTTGTTCCTATTACGAAGAAAAGCAGCAGGTAAGCCAACTTACCCTTCATTGGCGTGGCGGCAACTATTACAAAGGATGCAACAACAGCTGCAGCAATTAAGAAAAGATTTGGGAGTTGCTGTTTTTTAGATACTTTCCACGGCTTCTGTGGAGTTACCGGTGTGGAATTAGAAAGAATTGTCATTTTACTTACCGGTCTTTACTGTCCGGCGCACAATGAAGTTCGCAAGAAGATTCACAAGTAAAGTCATAACGAACAGTACGAAGCCAGCGGCTAGAAGCGCCTTTGACTCAGATAGTGATGCTTCGCCCCACTTACCGACGATCATCGATGCGATATTTCCACCAAATCCATAAAGAACTTGGAAATTTACTTTGAAGACAATATTTAATACTGAGTAAACCGCAACTGTCTCACCAAGTGCGCGGCCGAGTCCAAGCATTGCGCCACCAACAACACCTGATGCTCCGAATGGAAGTACGACTGCTTTGATCATCGCCCAACGTGTTGCGCCAAGAGCGTAGGCCGCTTGGATTCGATCCAGCGGAGTTTGTCCGAAAATTTCACGGGAAACAGATGTGACGATTGGAATAATCATGATGGCAAGAACAACACCGGCGATAAAGGGCGAGCGCGTATATGCAGGTGATGGCATTTTGAATAATGGAATCCAACCAACATATTTGTGAATTAACTTTGCCCAATACTCAGCCATGGGCATTAGAACAATGAAACCCCAGAGGCCAAAAAGGATTGATGGAAAAGATGCCATTAAGTCGACAAGAGTTACGAGCGCCTTCTTAATGCGTTCAGGTGCATAGAAAGTTAAGAAAAGTGCGGTTAGAACAGAAAGTGGAACACCAATAACTAGTGCGATTGCCGAAATAACTAACGTTCCGATAATCATCGCACCTAAGCCGAATGAATCTTTTCCGCCATCTACTCCGGCGGTCCAGTCAACTTTGGTAATAAAACCTAAGCCTTGAGTTTGAAAAGCTTGGAATCCTCTAACTGATAAGAAAAGGCCGATCAAAGTTAAAATTAAAAGTGATGACATACTCATCACCGTAAGAATTCCTCTGAATAAGATGTCAGAGGGCCGCGGCTTGGTGGTGATTGTCCGCTTTTCAGGGATTGGGCCACGGGTTAAAAGAGTTGAACTCACAGGGCGATATTGCTGCCTCTAGACCCTTGATATGTGGAACTTTGGTTACGAGAAGGTGAACGAAAGGTGAAATTACCGTTTGGGGGTCGCTCTGGTTTAGGCTCCCCGAATGGCATCAAAATCCAGTGACTCCCCCAACCTAATCTGGGTCGATTGCGAGATGACCGGGCTTGATGTCGTAAATGACGCGCTCGTTGAAATAGCAGTCCTGGTTACAGACTCTCAACTAAACATATTGGGTGAAGGTGTTGACCTCGTAGTCAAAACAAGCCAAGAAAAAATTGATGGCATGAATGATTTCGTTACCAAGATGCATACTGATTCAGGCTTGATTACCGAGATTCCAAATGGGGTCACTCTTGAAGAAGCCGAAAAACAGATCATGGAGTACGTTGAGAAATATGCGCCAGGTGCTGCAAAGTCACCGCTTGCTGGAAACTCGGTTTATGTTGACCGCGGCTTTATCGCAAGAGATCTGCCAATCTTTAATTCCTACCTTCACTACCGAACCGTCGACGTCTCCTCCATCAAAGAGTTGGCGCGCCGCTGGTATCCACGCGTTTACTTTGCCGCGCCTAAGAAGACCGGTAACCACCGAGCCCTTGGCGATATCCGCGATTCGATCGAAGAATTGGACTATTACCGTTCAAATATCTTCCTGCCAAACAACTAGTCCCACATAACTAGCCCGATCTAATTTCGGGGCTCCTACCCTTTCCCGTAGTATTAGCCCCACATGGTGGGCGTAGCTCAGCTGGTAGAGCACTCGGTTGTGGTCCGAGATGTCGCGGGTTCGAGCCCCGTCGTTCACCCCACTTTTTTAAGTAGCCATGTGCACCAACTTATGGGCACCAACAACCTAGTCAGGAGTTAACACGTGGAGTCAAAGATCTTCGACGTAGTTATCGAAATTCCGGCCGGGTCGCGAAATAAGTACGAGATCAACCATAACACTGGTGAAGTCCGCCTAGATCGCATGCTCTTTACCGCCACTCGCTTTCCCCACGACTATGGCTTTGTTAAGAACACTCTTTCAAACGATGGCGATCCACTAGATGCCCTAGTTATGTTGGATGAACCAACATTTCCTGGCTGCGTAGTTTCCTGTCGTGCCATCGGAATGTTTCGCATGACTGATGAAAAAGGTGGCGATGACAAGTTGCTTTGCGTCGCAGCCGGAGATATTCGTAAATCAAATCTAAATGATCTTGCTGATGTTCCATATTACGAATTAGAAGAAATCAAGCACTTCTTTGAAGTTTACAAAACCCTAGAACCAGGTAAAGAAGTACACGGTGGAGAATGGGTTGGTCAGGCAGAAGCTATTTCAGAAATTCAAGCTTCCTACGAAAGATATAAAATTCATTAATGAACTCAATTAACACAGGTGACACTGCCTGGGTGCTGATGAGTGGCGCCCTAGTCCTTTTCATGACGCCAGGTTTGGCGATTTTTTATGGCGGGATGGTTCGGGCCAAGAGCACTTTAAATATGATGATGATGTCTTTCGCTGCAATTGGTGTGACCACAATTCTTTGGATTCTTTATGCATACTCTTTAGTTTTCGGAAAGGGCAATTCATTTATTGGCGGCTTTGATCATCTTGGTCTAGCGAAGACAATTAATGAGGTTGTTGGCCCAGAGGGTCATACCATTCCATCTTTGGCATTTGTAATGTTCCAACTTACTTTCGCAATTATCACTGTGGCGCTTTTATCTGGCGCAATTGCCGATCGTGCAAAATATAGTTCTTGGGTTTTATTTACGGCCCTTTGGATTACTTTTGTATATGCCCCAGTTGCGCACTGGGCCTTTGCATCCCAAGGCGGTAAAGGTGGCTGGATCATTGATCGCTTAGGCGCACTCGATTTTGCTGGTGGAACTGTAGTTGAAATTAACTCGGGTGCTGCTGCGCTCGCACTCGCCCTTGTATTAGGAAAGCGCGAAGGTTTCAAGCGCGATCCAATGCGTCCACACAATATGCCGCTAGTTTTACTTGGCGCCGGAATGCTTTGGTTTGGTTGGTTTGGATTTAATGCCGGATCAGCGCTCGCAGCAAATGGTTTGGCCGCAACTGCCATGATCAATACCCAAATTGCAACGGCTGCTGCTGCGATGTCTTGGCTTGTTTACGAGCGATATCACGGTGGTAAAGCAACAACTCTCGGCGTTGCCTCTGGCGCAGTTGCTGGCGCAGTTGCGATCACTCCTGCCTGCGGTTTTGTTACTCCACTTGGTGCACTGGTTATCGGGCTCATTGGTGGCATTGCATCTGCTTGGGGCGTTACTCGCAAATACAAGCACAACTACGATGATTCGCTTGATGTAGTTGGAGTTCACGGTATTGGTGGTTTTGTCGGAATGATCGGAATTGGATTGCTTGCAACCAAATCTGTAAATGAATTTGGCGGTGAAGGCCTCTTTATTTCGGGTTCCCCAACTTTGCTTTGGAAGCAACTAATAGCTGCACTTTCTGTCGCCGCGTTTTCATTTTTCGCAACCTGGCTCATCGCAACCGCAATCCAGAAGACCATTGGCTTCCGAGTTAATCGAAACCTCGAATTAGAAGGTCTTGATACCACCCAACATGCAGAATCTGCATATGACATTAATCCATACACAACTAGATAAATAAGAAACCAGGCAGAGATGAAACTAATTACCGCAATCGT
>CANBVR010000048.1 GCA_947372965.1 Actinomycetota bacterium | reverse complement strand
GATTTAGTCCATGAGTGGGCAAAGCAACCAACCTTTTTCATTCCAGGAACATTTGTTGCAACCGCGGGATCTTTTCCATATGCCGCAATCCATAGGGGATACTTTGCCAACTCGGGAGAGCGCAGCATCGCAGTCTGCAAGAATTGTGGGTAGGAATAGATCATCGGCTTTCGATTTGTTTTTGAGGCAACTTCATCTAACCAAGTCTGGGCCCAGAGAGTTACATACTTCTTATTCATATATCGCTTACAGACGCCACCGGATGATCGAACGCAATTGTTTTCGATATCTAAAGCGACTGGTAAATCTTGATTGGTATAGCCGCCAATTGAAGCAAGTCGCCAGATAACTTTTTGCGCTTGGGCTTTTGCATCGGTAACTATTTGCTTTGTATCTGTCGTATCTGGCAAATATGCATAGTGGTAGAAACCCGTATACAAACCCTCTGCTTGGGCTGCTGGGCGATCTAGTAATAAATATTTCTTTGCTTGGGAATCTGCCGGGTCATGGCCATCAGAACCTTTAATGAAAACAAAGCGAACACCAGCAGCGGCCATCTTGGTGAAATTGATTGCTTTGTTATTTGGATGTTGCCACCTGCTGATATCAACGCCATGGATACGAGAACCAGGTCCAGTTGTAACTAACGAAGCGGGAGCCGCGGCAAATGCAGAGTGGGCGACTAATGAAAGTGCGATAGAGAGTGCCAGGATCGAACGCTTCACTACTCAATCACCTCCAGAGTTTGGCCTGTTACTGCATGAATACAAGAGACTAGTTTGGCAGTGTGCTCTGGCTTTCTTACAGATTTGTAGTTGTGATCACCACCAAATTTTTCCGAATCAGCAAAACTTAGGAGTAATTTCCCAGAATCAAGGCTGACCAAGCGTGCATCGAAATATGCCAGCCATGCGATGCGATCTTCCTCAAGAAGGGCATCTAGAACCTGATTCCAAACTCCCTTTAATTGCGCTAAATCCATATTTTTACTTAATTCCCATGGCAACGAGTTCGGCCAGATGGATTACCTTGGTCTTAACTTTGGCCCGGCGTAACTCGGTCACAAGTTGGCGAGTACATCCTGGATTAACGGTTGCTACATAATCTAAATTTAGAGCGGCAATATCTTTTACTTTTTGTGAAACGACTTTGCGACTATTTGGCTTTTGTAAAAGTGAATAACTTCCCGCAGCCCCGCAACAGCCACCAGCATTTGGAATCTCAACGTAGTCGCCAAGTTGCTTGAGAATTTCTCTAGGTTCTTGGGTGACTCCCATGCCGTTTCTTAAATGACAAGAGTCTTGAAGGCCAACGCGAATTGTGTGGCCATTGTTTTGAACCTTAGATACCGAACTTTCTTTAGTGCTCCAGTATTCGGAAAATTCTTTAACCCGATCGCGACCAATCACAGATGATAGATGTGCGGCGCAGCCGCCTGCGGTCGTGATGATGGTTCCCGGAAGTTGCTCACCTAATTGGCGAGCCATCTCCTTGCCTTTTTCAAGTTCGCCATTGTGTGCATGAAGTGCTCCGCAGCAACCTTGTTCTTTGCAGACCGAAACCTCTGGAGCAAGTTTTGCCGCAGCCTTACTTACATCTGGATATAAACGGCGCTCAAAGCAGCCGAGCATTAAGTGAAGTTCAGGGTTTGATTTCCGCTCTTTCGCCATGGGGGAGAGAAGTCCCAGCAATTTCATTCCTAATTTATTACCTACTATTAAGAAAAGACCACGGATAATTAAAGGTCGATTCTTTCCTTGCCATAAAATTTCTCTCGCCTCTTCAAGTAAAACGCCATATTCAACTCCGGCAGGACAAACGGGTTCACATGCCCGGCAACCAAGACAGAAACCAGATTCAGCCAGGAGATTTTCTGGCTCTAACTTTCCTGACTGAACTGCGCGCATCAAAGTAATGCGACCACGTGGAGATGATTCTTCTGCGCCAGTTAATTGGTAAGTCGGGCAGGCAGGTAGGCAATAACCGCAGGAGATGCAGCGATCTAATTTATCTTGGCTAAATTTTTCGCTCATGAGCCAAGGCGATTTGGGTTGAGAATATTTGCCGGATCAAAGACTGACTTTATAGAACGTTGTAGATCCATATTTGCTTTACCGATCTTGCCTTCAAGAAACGGTAACTTGGCACTTCCAACTCCGTGTTCACCAGTAATTGTTCCATTGAATTCGATTGCCAACGCAAAGATCTCTGCAAGCGCCTGCTCGGCTCGGATAACTTCTTGCGAGTCATCTTTATTGATAACGATTGTTGGATGAAGATTTCCATCTCCAGCATGGCCAAATGTGCCAATTCGTAGTTCAAACTTTGCGCCGATAGCTTCAATCCGCCTTACAACTTCCGCCATTGCTGGGCGCGGAACAGCGATATCTTCGAGAATTGAAAGTGAACCAAGTCTTGCAAGAGCGGGCAGGGAACAACGGCGGGCATAAAGAAGAGCTTCGGCTGCGGCAACATTTTGCGCCAGAGTTACACCACGAATCCCGGCAGATTTTTCTGCGATCTTTGCCATCTTCTCAACGGTATGGGTAACCACATCGCCTTCGCCATCATCACCAAATAACAAGAGCGCCCCGGCTTTAGTATCAAGTCCAAGATTTGCAAACTCTTCAACCGCAACCACGCAGGTGTTGTCTAGAAATTCTAAAGTGGAAGGCAAAACACCTGAGGAGATAATCGAATCTACGCAGGCAGCAGCAGATGCCAGATCATCGAAATAAGCAACCCCATACTTTGAATCAGTTGGGCGTGGCACGAGCGCGACGGTAATTTCTGTAAAGACTGCCAGAGTTCCTTCACTTCCAACTAGAAGTCGAGTCACGTCATAACCCGCAACATCTTTGACTAGGCGTCCACCCGTGCGAACAACTTCGCCAGTTCCTAGGACAGCTTCTAGGCCAAGAATGTAATTCTTTGTCGTTCCATATTTAAGACCGCGCAGACCACCAGCGCTGGTTGCTACATTTCCACCAAGTGTCGAGACATTTCGAGAACCTGGATCTGGCACAAAGCGTAAATTCTCCTTTTCAACTAATTGATCTAATTCAAGGTTTGTTACGCCAGGTTGAACTACCGCAAGCATCTCTGATTTATTTACCTCTAAGACTTTGCTCATGGAAGTCATACTCAAAACAATTCCACCCTTAAGGGGAACGGTTGCAGCACAAAGGTTACTTCCGGCGCCCCTTGGAATTATTGGCGTCTTGCTCTCTGCGGCATATTTAACAATTTTTACAACATCGGAAGTCGATTGGGGGGTAACAATTACTTCTGGAATTCCATCAAAGAGTGGTGTGGCGTCGTGGCTATAGGCCGCGAGGGCAGAGGCATCAGAACGCACATTTGCAGAACCAATCAGGGCTTCTAGCTCTTTTGCTAATTGTGATCCAGACACATAGGAATACTAACTTAAACGAGTAAGAGCCACCGTGACTTCGGTTTTACGACTTGCACCGCCGCTAAAGATTCCTTTGAGTGGAGAGACGTCATGGTAATCGCGCCCTTTCGCCACAATCACATGGTCTTCGGCAACTGGCCGACCATTTGTTGGATCAAATGGCAGCCATTGCCCTACCCATGCTTCTACCCATGAATGTGATTCACCTACAACTACTTCTCCAATATCCCCGTCTCCGTGATAGAGATAGCCCGAGATGTAACGCGCAGGAATTCCAGATGCGCGAAGGATCGACAGAGATGCGTGTGTAAAGTCCTGACAGACGCCGGCGCGCTTTTCCCATGCCTCACTTGCCGGAGAATAAACATTTGTTGCGCCAGGGGTGTACATAATTTGCTCGCGCATGGAATTATTTAAGAAATGAACCGCCGCAAGTGGTGAATCTTGATCCCGCAAGGCGAAACTTGTCGTAATTTGATCAACCAGTTGAGTAAGTTCTAGATATTCCGCGAATTTATCTTGAGTTGTTTGGGAATCCAATTCGGCCCAAGTAATAAATCTAGTTGGTTCGATTGGAGTTTGAGTTTCGACAACACTTTCCGCAACAATCTTGAGCGCGGTATGCGGCGTCTGGACATCGAAGGAATTAACGGTGGTATTAAAGTAATCAACGTATTCATATATGGAGGCGCTCGGCGTGACTTTGAATTTATGTTGGATCAGAAATTGGTTATCAACGTTTTTGGGGGACATTCGGGCTTCGTTAAAAGACGCAGTAACTTCTGACTCATATTGGAAATTAGTTGTATGAATTACCTTCAAGCGCCAAGTCATCAATTGCTCCAAACAATTGAGCCGACTGGTCGGAAAAAGGCGGTCCTGATAGCTTCGGAGGTTTCTTCAACAGCTAAAGGGGTGCGAGCGATTATTCGCTCTTCTTCTTCAACATCATTACCAAGGAAGTGAATCTGACTGCCAAGTAAACCAATTGGCTTAAGAATTGTATCTGCTGAAGTTCGATTAACTTGCGCGATCTCGCGCAACGAAATTTCAGCCATCCTCCCAGATTCAAAGAGTGATCTTGGGAATGAGGGATCGTTGATTAAGAAATGTCGCACTCGTTCAGCGGTAATAGGAACACGCGCTTTCAAGAAAGTACTTAAGCCGCCGACGGCGCGAAGAGTTGTTGCGGGACCTTGATCGCGCCACTCTTTTTCAATCTTCAGCGAGAGTAAACGGCTTACTAAATCCATTCGCTCAAGTGAACGTCCCAGCTTGAAGAAATGTGAAGATTCATCTGATGGGGCTAGCCATTCATAGATTCCATTTGATACTGCCAGACGGTCGAGGATATTTTTTAGTGAACTTCCGGGAGACTTTGGATCAAAACTCTCGGCTGCGGCATTTAGGCGGTTTATTGACTCAAAGAAATCACTGGGTAAGGTGTCGCGAATTGATCGTGCATTTGATCTAACTCCCTGAAGTGCGCCACGAATCGTCGATGGGTTTGAATCTTCGCCAAAGACAATTTCGACAAGAGTCTGTGAATTCTGAGCTTTCATCTCAAGGCCCAGTCCGTGAGTGAGAAGGGCACAACCACGAGCAATATGGGAGCGCTGATCTTGAATTAAAAGTTGGTGAAATTCGAGTAAGAGTCGTGAAATGCCTTCGGTGCGCTCTAAGTAACGACCGAGCCAGAAAGAGGATTCCGCTAAGCGACTAAGCATCTTTAACCTCCGTGTTAGGCGATTGCTGTTGTTGCTCTTCTTGTTGGTGCAATCGACTAATGGGAAGCACATCTGGCCCCTGCATTTGTGGGACAACATCGCTCTTTAGGGGATCTGATTCCAAGACGGCAACTTCGATTGCAGGTGCCGGGGCTTGCGTCTCATCGGATAAGACCCAGGTGTCTTTACTTCCTCCGCCTTGCGAAGAGTTCACAACAACATTTCCTTCAACTAAGGCCACTCGGGTTAGCCCACCTGGTAACACCCAAATTTCTTTTCCATCATTTACTGCAAAAGGTCGAAGATCCACGTGGCGCGGGGAGAGAGTTCCATCTTCTTGTACGGTTGGAATTGTTGAAAGTGCAATCAGGGGCTGGGCAACCCAATTTCTAGGATTAGTACTTATTTCTTTGGCAACGACCTCTAGTTCCTTCTTCGATGCTTTTGGCCCAATGGTGATTCCGTAGCCGCCAGAACCGGCGACGGGTTTTACTACAAGCTCGGATAAGTTGCTCATTACATAATCAAGCTGATCGCTTTCCTTTAGATCATAAGTGTCAACATTAGGAAGCAGTGCTTTTTCATTTAAGTAGTATTCAATTAACTTTGGAACATACGCGTAGATGGCCTTGTCGTCCGCAATTCCATTTCCAACGCCATTTGCAATGGTCACATTGTTTGCCCGCGCAGCATTAAGGACTCCCGGGATTCCAAGCAAGCTATCTGGCTTGAAGTGGATTGGGTCCAGGTAATCATCATCAATTCTGCGATAGACCACATGAATCTCTTCCGAACCTTGGGTGGTTCGCATGAAGACTTTGTTGTTACGACAATACAGATCGCGTCCCTCCACCAACTCAACGCCCATACGTCGCGCCAAGAATGCATGCTCAAAGTGGGCAGAGTTGTGTACCCCAGGTGTTAGAACTACAACGTTTGGATTGCTAACCCCAGACGGAGCAGCTGCGATCAAAGCGGCAATTAATCGTTCTGGATATTCATCAACTGATCGAATTGCGTAACCATTGAAAAGTTCTGGTACTACGTGAGCCATTGTTCTGCGATTTTCCAAAACATAACTTACGCCAGATGGGGAGCGAAGGTTATCTTCCAAAACTCGTAAGGTCCCATGCTGATCGCGAACTAAATCGATACCTGCCACATGAATGCGAACACCATTAGCTGGCTTGATTCCATGAGCAGCACGGTGAAAGTGTTCCGAAGATTGAATTAGCGCTTTTGGAACTATGCCATCTTTAAATAACTCTTGATCGCCATAAACATCCGCCAGAAAAGCTTCGAGTGCTTTTATCCTCTGCTTGATTCCTCTTTCTAGATTTTGCCATTCGCTTACTGCAATAACTCGTGGAACAAGATCAACGGGAAGAGGACGCTCTACCCCTGATAAGGTGAAGGTAATTCCTTGCATCGAAAGATAGAGATCGCGCTGTTTTGCTCGCGAAATAAAACCATGAGTGCCGATCTTCCCGATCGTCTCCCAGAGCATTTCCAAATCGCGGGTTGGAATCCCGTCAATCAGGAATTCATCTAGAGCATTCATAGGGCTATTTCTAGCCCTCGAATATTTCCAATCCATTTCGCGATCGTATCGGCGTAGTTTAATTTGGACTAGAGTTTACCTAGAGAGATAACCGACGACGGAGGATTCATGACTGATCAAGCCAAATGCCCAGTAACCGGTTCAAGCCACACTTCAGGCGGAACTAGCAATCGTGACTGGTGGCCAAATCAGTTAAACCTCAAAGTCCTTCAACAAAACTCACCTGTAGCCAACCCAATGGGCGAAGAATTTGATTATGCAAAAGAATTTAAATCCCTCGATCTTGACGCTGTTAAGGCCGATATCGAGAGCGTGATGAAGAGTTCCCAAGATTGGTGGCCAGCAGATTACGGTCACTATGGTCCATTCTTTATTCGCATGGCTTGGCATAGCGCTGGTACATATCGCACATCAGATGGTCGCGGAGGCGGCGGATCTGGAATGCAACGCTTTGCGCCTTTAAACTCTTGGCCAGATAA
>CANBVR010000047.1 GCA_947372965.1 Actinomycetota bacterium | reverse complement strand
TGCCCTAAAATTTAGTTGTGAACGAGTACGAAGACGAGGCCCAAGAGCGTTGGGGTCAAACCGAAGCTTTTCGACAATCACAAGCAAAAACTTCTAAGTACTCGCATGCCGACTTTCAAGCCGCAAAGGTTGATCAAGAAGCTGCAACCGAACAGTTTGCTTACGCCTTTGGAAATAGCCTAGGGATCAGGTCGGCAGAAGCACAGACTGCAGTTATCGCCCATCGTGAAGCCATCTCAAAATGGTTTTATGACTGCTCGGTTGAAATGCAGAAAAACCTAGCCAAAATGTATGTTGAGGACGCCCGCTTTAGAAAATATTACGATGACCGTGTTCGCGGACTTGCCCAATTCGTACATGACGCGATCATGGCGCAATAAGTTCTACAAGAAACTATTTAACGTCCCACCAAATTGTGGCCAAGTTTCGAATCTGTTCTCGTGGTTGTTCTCGCAAGAATTCAACAACCTCGCCTTCTCTTTCGGCAGGTAGACATAGCCTGATCCTTGAATAGTGCGCTTGCATCTTGAGATCAGTTTCTTGTCGCATCTGACCATCCCAAAGTTCAAGATTTGCTTTGATTCCCAACTCAGCAAGAACCTCAATTAGATCAATTGGCGTTGGGCCAGTTGGTCGGTCAATTCCCCAGAAATGTTTCCAAAGTGGTGTGGCAGCTGAGAGAGGGTGTCTTTGAGGGAGTTCTAGAACTACACGCTTTTTTGCATGCGCGTTAATTGCGAGTAGAAAATCCTCAACTTCTTGCACGTTATACATAACATGGTGTGCAACAGCCACGTCTGCCACCGGAACTTGTGCGGCTACCTGCGGCCAAAATCCTTCGAATACTTGTGAAGTAACACCACGTACCTTGGCATTTTCAGAAAACATTTCAAGCATTTCACTTTGGTGATCTATGCCGATAACCAAAGCTGCAGGTGGCGTCACAGCAAAAGCGGCAATTCCACCTCCGCATCCAATATCGAGAATCGATCCACCAGCCGAAATAACTTCTCTTGCGCGTTGATGTGAAATTGAATCTTCAATTTGATCAGGGATTTGAAACATCGCCGGAGGGTGAATCCATGGGCTTTCTGGGGCTTGGTCAAGAATTTCTTTAGGAATAGCCCAAAGGGACATCTCTTCTCGCCAAGCTGTGCCAGATTTATTATGCATACGCGACTGTAGCGGATTTACTTTTTATATTACTTGCCTGGTACCCAGGATGACAGATCAGCGTCACATTTACATAACTGGTCATCGAGAAAACCTGCAAGCGCTTCCTCGATATGTTGACCACATCCTGACCAAGTTACTTTTTTGCATTTTTCACAATTGATAGCGCTACACATAGCTTTTACCTACTTCTTTCCGAATAGTCGTGAAAATAAACCTGGTTCCTTTGGATCATTTGCATGTCCTTGGCATCGATCTTTTTTAGCGACGCCTTTAAGCGCGATCTCAACGTGATTGCCACATCCAGACCAACTTGGCTTGCCACATTTGCGACAGGTAGTTCTGCTGCACATATTTCTTCCTTTTCTTTCGTAGTTAGTTTTTTATTAATTCTTTTTTGGATGCAGGAGATTTACTCCAGGTTTGATAGCCACCATCCAAATTTAATGCGTGAAAACCCAACTCATTTAGCAGCAAGGTTGCAGTATGACCACGCTGGCCAACCTGGCAATTGACCAAAAGGTTCTTAGTCGTCAATTCACCTGAACGCTCTCGAATCTCATCAACTGGAAGATTGATCGCCCCAGGAATACTTCCATTTCTAAATTCGGCAGGACTTCTCACATCAACTAATAGATAGCCATGCTCTTGGTATTTCTGTATTTGATCCCATTGAGCCGTTTCAACCAAGCCAGATAGTAAGTTTTCAGCTATATAGCCCAACATATTTACTGGATCTTTCGCAGAACCAAAAGGAGGCGCGTAGGCAAGTTCAAGGTCAGCAAGCTCAGGTGCTGTAATACCTCCTCGAATTGCAGTCGCGAGAACATCGATGCGCTTATCTACTCCTTCTACGCCAACGCCTTGTGCGCCAAGTATTTCACCTGATTTTGAATCAAATATTAATTTCAAAGTCATTTGTTTTGCATCTGGGTAATAACCCGCATGGGAATTTGGGTGAGTATGAATGCTCATGTGAGCACGTCCTGATGAATTCAACTTTTTCTCATTCCACCCGGTGGTGGCAATTGTCAGATCAAAAACCTTAACTATTGCAGTGCCAATAGTCTTAACCGGGCGGGTTAAGCGACCAGAAATATGATCGGCAACAATTCTTCCATGTCGATTTGCAATATTGGCTAGGGGAACCAACGTTGCAGAACCATCAAGGGCATCGGTCTTTTCAGCAACGTCACCAATTGCATAAATATCATGGTCACTTGTTCGATTAAATTCATCTACGGCAATGCCTTTTCGAATTCCTATTACTAAGCCAGCCTGCGAAGCCAGTTCTACATCTGGTCGGACTCCAATTGCCATAATTACTAATTCAGCTGACACTTCTGAGCCATCTGAAAGCATGACCGAAGATTCTGTTAGTGAAACAGCACTTACTCCCAATTTGAGATTGACTCCATGTAATTGCATTTCATCGGCTACAAGAGTTGCCATTTCTGGATCAAGTGGGGCCAAAACTTGATCAGCCGCCTCTACAACGGTCGTATCGATTGCCTTGTGAACAAGATTTTCGGCAATTTCAACGCCAATAAATCCACCGCCAATTACCAGAGCGCTCTTTGGCTTAGTCGCCACAGATGCAACGATCCGCTCAACATCCTCAACCGTTCGTAGAGTTAGTGCGCGCTCGATCCCCGGAATAGGAGGAACGATTGGAGATGCACCAGGGCTCAGGACTAATTTGTCGAAGGGCAATAAATATTCATCGGAGGTTTCTAAATTTCTTACAAGAATAGTCTTTGTTCTTGTATCAATTTTCAGCGCCTGACTGTGGATACGAACATCTAAGCGAAATCTTGCGTGCAAACTCTCAGGGGTTTGAAGTAATAGATCCTTTTCCTCTGCGATAACTCCCCCAACAAAATATGGCAAACCACAATTTGCATAGGAAACGAATCCACTCTTCTCTAAAACTATGATTTCCGAGTTCGCATCAAGGCGACGAAGTCTGGTCGCCGCAGACATCCCACCAGCAACTCCACCAATAATTACGATCTTCATGCGGTTGTTATTGGCATTCCAGCAGAGCTCCAAGAAGCTATGCCATTAGTTAAGTTAAATAAGGATTTAAATCCTGCCTTAGTCATCTTCTCTACCGCAATTCCAGAGCGGCGACCGCTATGACAGTAAACCGCATAAGTCACTGACTTATCTAGTTTGGCGATATCAGAATCAAATTGCATTCCCTCAACATCAATATTCAGAGCACCTGCAATGTGGCCAGCAGAAAATTCACCGGCTGATCTAACATCCAAAGTAACAACGCCAGATTCGGCAATTTTGTCAGAAAAGGCCTTTGGATCGAGATTTGTGGCAGTCGAAGTTGAACCACATGCGGTTAATGCAAGGGTGCCTGCGAATAAAGTCGCTAGTAATTTCTTTCTCATTTTCATCCTTAGGCTAGTGAGTTGAAAAGTTTTTGAAGTTGGGCAGTAACTGCATCAGAATTTGTCTTACCTTCGATAATGCACTCTTTAAGGCTGGCAGATATCAAATTGAAGGCTGCAGTATTTACTGCCTTTGAAACTGCCGACATTTGTGTGACAATCTCATCGCAATTGCGACCCTCATCTAGCATTCTTGCGACAGCTCCAAGTTGACCTTGAGCTCGTTTGATTCGCTTTGATATGGCCGTTACTTGCTCTTGATCAGATAAAACGTGGGTAACTTTCTTTGTGGCCATTCTTATTTACGCTCCATCGGATGGTGACCCTTACGAATCATCTTGATCATTTTTATATTTATCGCAGTAAAGCGCCAAAATTGAATCAAAGGGTTTCGTCGAAATCTGAGAGTCTTTTCAGTTGGTAGTGGAGCTTGGGCTATTGCCTCATTTGGGTTTTCCATTTTTCTCTCCTTATTCCGGAATCAAAGACCAGCCCGGACGGGCCTTGGCTTTATAAATAAACATGTAATGAAGAAGCAATTTAATCCAGTGGCCACTCAAGCCAATTTCTCCAAAGGTATCGGGAATGCTTCTTCCGGTATTTGGGTATTTAACTCGATCGGGAACGATTGGATACATCGTCATAGATGCTGCAGAACCATTTCTAAGTCCTGAACCTGCTGAAGCAACACATGCCGCTCCCATATCTGCCATAGAAGCAGTTGGAACTTCTGCGTCTTTCCCATTCTTAATTAATTCCTTGATGCTCATAATTGCGAGCTTGCCCATAATTCCAGATGGCATTCCAGTGCGAGGAGGAGAAGGTGCAATCAAAGTTCCATTTGGAGATTTGCGTGGCTTTGATATTTGGTGTGGTGGCGCAAATGCAATGCCGACGGCAAAAATATTTGGGTAGCTTGGATTTCTATAGGTACTTGGCCAATCTTCTGCCCGCCACTCTTCGTAAGGCTTACCGGAGTAGTCTGCATCGACTTTCATAAACCCACTTGTTGCAAAAATTTGCGAAGAAATATCTTCCCCAGCTTTGTTGAAGGCCTGAAGATCTACTCCTCTAAACGGAGGCAACAACATGGCAAAATCAAAATTCAAGATTGATTTTGTGCCATCGACCAATTCGTAGTGAATTGCGCCAGCCTCAACTTTTTCAACATGAGCGCCAAGAATCGCTTTAATATTTCGCTCTCTAAAAAGAGATTCCGTCCAAAGTTTGCTAGTGGTTTGAAATCCTTGTTGGGTAAATATCATTCCCCCAACACCAAAATCACCTAACTCAAATTCATTTGTAATGTAACAAATTTCCGCCATGTCGCGAACTCCCGCTTGGCGAAGTTCGTAGTCAACATTAAACGTATATTCGAAAGCTGCGCCTTCGCAGGTACAAGTTCCATGGCCAACTCCGATTGCGATAAGTTGCTTCTGGCCAGCCTTCATTCGTGAAATTGATTCTTGTAAAGAGGCTGCGGCTTCAACTGCGTGATTTGCCGTACACACTGAAACCGTATGACCATCTGGTCCTAGCCCAGGCGTTGCTTGGAAGTTCAATTTTGGTCCAGTGGCATTAACTAGAAAGTCGAATTCAATTCGACCTATTTGATCCTTGCGAGATGGGTCGGTGTAGAGAACTTCTACAAATGGATTTTGGGTCTCGGAGTTTCCTTCCGGATAAATACTTTTAGCAAGCGCCTGGTGGAATTCAATTCCTTTTCGTTTGTAAATAGGGCCCAGCGGAAATATGACTTGCTCTTTTTGCATCTTCCCAACGCCAACCCAAATATTTGAAGGAATCCAGTTCCAGTTCGAGTTCGGCGAAATCACAACAACTTGGGTCTCTTTACCCAAAAGTCGCTTGGCATGAAGAGCGGCTGTATGGCCAGCAATTCCAGCTCCCATGATCACAACACGTGCCATTTATAGACTCCTTCGTCTAAATTCATATACCCCTAGGGGTATATGAGCAATCTAGCAGATCCTTGAGTTTCTGCAAGTACTATTGGCCTATGGCAGCAAATAGCTCGGACAGGGAGTCCTACTTCCCCGCTATTGAGAAGAAGTACGAGCAACCCATGTCCTATTGGTTTGCCGTTATGAAAGATCTCGAAGGCCAGAAGTATCCAGAGCAGATCGCTTATCTTCGAGAGAACTATGGTTTTAGCCAAGCCCATGCCAACGCTTTGGTCATGTACTCCCGTGGCTCAAAATCTGCCAAGCGCTTTAATAAGCAAGCCGATTTCTATAAGACTCTAGATCCCAAGCAAACCAAGACTGCCAAAGCGATTTTCAAAGCAATCACCAGCAAATTCCCTGAACTTGAACTTGTAATCGCCTGGAATCAGCCGATGCTAAAGAGTGGCACAGCATACGTATTTGGACTTTCGGCAGCCACCAACCACTTACTCATCGCGCCGTGGAGCAAAGATGTCTTGGCCAAATTTGCGCCAAAGTTAAAAGATTTTGATGTTAATAAAAAGACCATTGGAGTTCCTAACGACTGGAAAGTCGATTCCAAGTTACTGCAGGCGATGGTTAAAGCAAGGCTAAACGAGCTTTAATTAATTTCTTCACTTCACTCTTCAGCATAGGTTTGCCGATTGGAATATGCAGGGCACCTTTTGTTGTCTTGTATTTTTCGCATATCTCTGGAAAGTCATTTAATACTGAACCGCTATATGGGTAGTAGCCGATGTGCTGCTTATTAGCCAAGAGCCCCGCAAATGCAATCTCGTCAATGACAAATGTTGGCATTCCGTATTTCATAATCTCTTCTGCATCAGGCACAACGTCAAGTATCCGCGCGCGCATTTCAAGGAGCGTTTCTCTGTGGGGCTCCTTAATTTCAAAATAATATGCGGCTACAGCCTTGGGAATTCTCTTCACACTAATTGCCGTGCAGTTTGCGTAGCTCTACCTTGCGATTACATGCCCGAGAAGCGTCGTATGCAAGTGCTCGAGCTACAGATTGATCTCCGGCTTCTACGAGCCAAAATCCAGTCACATTCTCCTTTGAGTCAAAGAGTGGCTTGCCAGTCTCTGTGCCTGCCCCACTGCGATTATCTACAACTGTTGCAGTAGACGGATCCTCTAGGCCCCAGGCAAATATGAACTGCCCATTCTTGCGCAAAGCATCGTTGAATTTATCTATCTCAGACATTTCGGCTGGAGTTCCAGAATTAGTTGAATCATCAATAACTGAGATGAGGAATTTCATGGGAAAAGTATGCCATTCACGTACAATTTCCCCATGACATTTTCTGGGCTCAATCTCGTAGGCATACTTGTTGCATTTGGTTTCTCTTTTGTGAGCGGAGGTATTTGGTTTGGGCCAAAGACTTTCTATCCAATCTGGATGAAAGCACGCGGAATTGCTTCTGGACAGCTAAATGAAAACCAGAACAAGCCAGCGTTAATGTTTGGTTCAACAATCATTGGTGTGTTAATCCAAACTCTCACTCTTGGATTAGTTATTACTTCACTTCAACACGCTGGTGTACATGTTGGTCTCGGAACTGGCGCCGCAATCGGGTTGGCTTTGGGTGTTGGAATTTCTATGGCTTCTTCACTCTCTCACCGACTTTTCGGCGGAGAGAACCTAAAGGTTTGGATTATTGAAACATCAAATGATGCGCTCAATTTAACAATCGCTGGCGCAATCATCGCCTTCTTTAATTAATTTACAACTAGCCCAGAAGCGGGCGAAGTTCAACTTTCCTGTTGCATGCCTTGGAGCCTTCAAAAGCAAGTTGGCGTGCGAT
>CANBVR010000046.1 GCA_947372965.1 Actinomycetota bacterium | reverse complement strand
TTCTTCTCGGTCATTTGATTCTCCTTTAATTACTTTCAGAATTATTTGCACTCAATAGCGCTTTGACTTCTGATTCCTTATAGCGGCGGTGGCCACCTAAAGTCTTGATTGCAGTTAGCTTTCCGGCTTTCGCCCAACGAGTAACTGTCTTTGGATCTACGCGAAAAAGGGCCGCTACTTCAGATGGAGTAAGAAGTACTTCTTGCTCGGCGCTCATGCATGAATCGTAACCTGATTAAGTCGCTTGTTCATAGGCCGCTACCCGCCGCCAGCGTGAAATAAGGCGTTCATAGCCAACTCCCGCACGTGCTCCATCGCCTTGTGAGAGGCCACTTAACGATAATTGAATATCTTCGATTGAAGTATCAGATTCAAGTCCTTCTTCGCCATCTTCGATCGATGAGCGCTCTAGGTATGTGGCAAGGCCGCCGTAATCAACTTCCACGATTGATTCTGGATGGAAGAGTGACATCCACTCTAATAAGTCGGCAATCTCTTCTTCGATTGGACCATTTCCAAATGATGAAACAACTGTTTGGTGAGTAAACAGGCAACGCTTCTTGGCATTCGCAATTGAGGTTCGCATAACGGTAAAAGGACCATCTTCAGATTGGCCACGAAGTCTTTCATCGGGTTCAAATAAACCAAACCAGCGTGGTGGAATCATCCAAGTTTCGGTGATGATGTGTGGAACTTTATCTTCAATCGTTTCAGAGTTTATATTGATCGCGTCTTCAATATTTTGTGGTACAAAAAATTTAATTACTGATGAAGGAAGTGAGTTTTTAAAATCGCCTAGTGCAGCCCAACATCTTGCCGCAGTCGACCATGGGCAGACATATCTCTGGCCTTCCCATTCCAAGATGTGTGCACCATCTGGCTTTAGAGCAGGAGGCTCGGTAATGATTACACGACGAAGTGCGCGAGATTGTTCATCTAAACCAGTTGATGAAGTAATTGGAATTGCTTCCCAACGCAGCCTTTCAGCTGGTGCAAAAGCAGTTATTGGTTCGTAAATCCGAAGCGAGGCAACATATGGAGTCGGTCGCATAATTAAGCTCGGCGGATGTAGTTGCCCTCTGCGAACGGGTCATCATCGTTTTTCTCGGCATCAGAATTTGGTTCACCGTGAAGTTCTTTCGAAAGACGCTCAAGGTCCATCTCTGTATTTGAATATTTCAAATCACGAGCAACTCGTGTGGCTTTTGCTTTTTGTCGGCCTCGCCCCATGCGCGTGACCTCCTTACTTGCTCTATAAATTATGAATTCTTCGTAAGGCGTAGGTTATCGGTTCTTGTAAGTGCCTTCCAATGCAGCCCCCGCCTGAGCGTGGCTGATGACCTTTCCGCACTCCCAAGCCTTCATCCCGCGGGCGGCCAGGCTGGAAATCGTGCGCTCGGCAGCCTGTGGGGCGAGGATCGCGACCATGCCAATTCCACAATTCCAGGTGCGTTCCATATCGCCTTGTGGCACCCCGCCTTGGGTGGCAAGGAATTCCATCTCAAAGGGAAGTGACCAAGTGCTGCGGTCATAAATTGCACGGAGGCCTTTTGGGATTACGCGCGCAGTGTTCTCGGCTATTCCACCGCCAGTTATATGTGAAAAAGCGTGAAGATCTGCGCCCATAGAATTAATCAAGGCTAAACAATCTAGTGAATAAATTTCAGTTGGGGTAAGTAGTACTTCGCCCAAAGTTTTTCCGATCTCTTCTAACTCTAAATGAAGAGAGAGGTGGTTAGTTTTCAAAATATGTCGCACGAGGGAAAATCCGTTTGCATGCAGGCCAGATGCCGGCATTGCAATTATTACATCGCTATCTTTTACTAGATGCTCTCCCAATAAATTCTTGTGATCAACTGCGCCAGTTGCGGCGCCAGCAATATCAAATTCATCTTCATCCAACAAACCTGGATGCTCGGCGGTTTCACCGCCGACAAGTGCGGTTCCCGCCTTGGCACAACCCTTGGCAATTCCAGAAACTATTTGCGCAATTCGTTCAGGAATAACTTTTCCAACTGCAATGTAATCGGTCATGAATAAAGGTTCAGCGCCACAAACAACTAGGTCATCAACGACCATCGCAACTAAATCTTCACCGATCGTGTCGTACTTTCCCATTGCGCGGGCAATTTCGGTCTTGGTTCCAACACCATCGGTTGAAGTTGCAAGAAGTGGGCGATCATATTTTTTAAGGGCGGAAGCATCAAACAAACCAGCAAAGCCGCCGATTTCTCCAATTACTTCTGGGCGCCGGGCCTTCTTTAAATGTTCTTTCATCAATTGAACTGCTAGATCTCCCGCATCAATATCTACGCCAGCTTCTTGGTAAGTGCTCATAGTCTCTCTACTCGTACCTATTCACAACTTCTAATAAATTCTTTCCGGCAGAGAGGTCTGCTGGGATTTGAATTGGATATTCACCGGTAAAACAAGCCATACATAACTTATCTTCAGCAATTGTGGTTGCCGCAACCAAGCCTTCCATCGAGACATAACCCAAGGAATCTGCCCCAATTGAACGGCGAATCTCCTCAACTTCCAAGCCAGCCGCTACTAATTCTGCGCGGGAGGCAAAGTCGATTCCGTAATAGCACGGCCACTTAACTGGGGGGCTAGAGATGCGAACGTGAATCTCTAATGCGCCAGCTTCGCGCAACATTCGAACTAAAGCGCGTTGAGTATTTCCACGAACAATCGAGTCATCAACAACAACGATTCTTTTGCCTTCAATTATTTCGCGAAGTGGATTTAACTTAAGGCGAATACCGAGTTGGCGAATTGTTTGGGATGGCTGAATAAATGTTCGTCCGACATATGAATTCTTAACCAAACCTGCGCCATAAGGAATTCCAGAGGCTTTGGCATAACCCACAGCTGCTGGAGTTCCAGATTCAGGAACTGGAATAACTAAATCTGCTTCGACTGGATGTTCTTTGGCAAGTTGTTCACCTACGGCAACACGAGTTGCATGAACATTGCGACCAGCAATTGAGGTATCGGGACGCGCGAGATAAACATATTCAAAGATGCAACCCTTGGGTGTTGGCTCGGCCCAGCGATGAGAACGTAAACCTTCTTGATCAATTGCAATAAATTCACCAGGTTCAACTTCACGAACAAAAGATGCTCCAACAATATCCAAGGCAGCAGATTCAGATGCAACTACCCAACCATGTTCTAGCTTTCCAATTACCAGCGGGCGAACGCCGTGTGCATCGCGAGCAGCATACAAAGTGTGCTCATCCATAAAGACTAAAGAAAAAGCTCCTTTAAGAGTTGGAAGAACCGCCATAGCCGATGATTCAAAGTTCTTTCCTTCTTGCGCTGCAATTAAAGCGGTCATAATTTCGGTATCAGTTGTTGCATGATTGCCATGATTTTTTGCATCAGTATCAATCTTGGAAAGTACTTCGGCAAGATCTCCGGTATTTGTGAGATTTCCATTGTGAGCCAGAGCCAAAGTGCCGTGATTGGTTGCGCGAAGGGTTGGTTGCGCGTTATTCCAAGTTGATGATCCGGTTGTGCTGTATCGGCAGTGACCGATTGCAAGATTTCCGGTCAATGTTGCTAGATCGTTTTCAGTAAATACTTGTGAAACTAAACCCATATCTTTGTAAACAAAGATTCGTTCACCATCAGATGTAGCAATTCCGGCAGATTCTTGACCGCGATGTTGCAGTGCATAGAGCCCGTAAAACGCTAACTTTGCGACTTCTTCGCCAGGTGCCCAAACGCCAAAAACACCACACTCATCTTGCGGCGCCTTGTCGCCTTCGAATAGTTCGAAGGTTAGCTTTCCATCAGGGCGGCGGCTCATGAGTTAATCCTAGTTTCTACTCGCGAGTTGGCTAAATAGATCTGAAATATCCGAGCGCTCACCTGAGGCATGGATGCGCCCATCGCTGATCGCATCACTCCACAAGATTTCTCCCTTGGAAAGTGCGACCAATGAATCAGCGCTCATCTCCACAACATTTGGGGGCGTGCCACGAGTGTGCTTTGGTCCATCCACACATTGAATCGCAGAGTAAGGCGGAATTCGAAGTTCAACGGCGTGACCTGGTGCGATCTCGGAAATTTGCGCAAGGATCTCTTTAACTTGGCGCATAACTTCGGGATCTCGCATTACTTATCCAGAGAGCTTCGGGAAAGTTTCGGTATGAGCTTTTGATAGTTCGGTTAATGAAATATGTGTCTCATTGATTATCAATTCACTTCCACCTGTCATACCGATCTTGGTGACAGGAATTTGATACTTGCCTGCCAAGGCAATAATCGAATTAGTACTTGACTCATTAATTGAAACTACGACTCGGCCCGGAGTCTCAGAGAACAATGCAACAGCAACGTTTTCTAATTCGACCTTTGCGCCAATATTATTTTTTAAGGCGCTCTCGGCAAGTGTTGCTGCCAAGCCACCATTTGAAACATCGTGGGCGCTTTCAAAGATTGGTTGACCTTCAAGTAATAATTCAACAAGGCGAGCTTCCATTGCGAGATCAGATTTAGGTGCGTGATTGCCAATTTCACCATGTAGGTAGGCCCATTCACTTCCAGACATATTTGAATCAACTGCACCAATTAAATAAATATCTTGGCCCGCTTTTTCAAAACCCATCTTGGTGCGCTTTCGAACATCTTGAATTACCCCAAGCACTCCAATTACCGGAGTAGGCAAAATCGCAACGCTGCCAGTCTGGTTATAGAAGGAAACATTTCCACCAGTTACAGGTAGACCGAGTTCCAAGCACGCATCGGCAAGACCGCGAACGGTTTCCGCAAATTGCCACATAACGCCGGGATCTTCCGGAGAGCCAAAGTTCAAACAGTTAGTTACGGCCAATGGTTTTGCGCCAGTTGTGGCGATATTTCGCATACTTTCAGCCAGTGCCAACTTTACGCCTTCGTATGGATCGAGATAAGACCAGCGAGCATTTGCATCAGTAGAAACTGCAACACCAAGGTTTGTTTCGGCATCAATTCGAATCATTCCGGAATCTTCTGGTTGGGCTAGAACAGAATTGCCCTGAACATATTTATCGTATTGGGAAGTAACCCAAGATTTATCCGCGATATTTGGTGCAGCAATCAATTTTAGAATTGCAGCTTTAACTTCTGTCGAAGATGTTGGCATTGGAATATTTATTGTCACCGCTTGTCGTTCTGCGATGTAGGCGGGCTTTTCAATTGGGCGGTTATAGACCGGACCATCATGGGCAACTGTGCGAGGTGGTACATCAACAATGAGCTCGCCATTAAAAGAGATATGAAGTCTTTCACCACTTGTTACTTCACCGATAACAGTTGCGGTGACATCCCACTTCTTACAAATCGCTAGAAATTGTTTTACCTTGCTAGGTTCGACGATCGCACACATGCGTTCTTGTGATTCACTCATCAAGATCTCTTCAGGTGATAGTGAAGGATCGCGCAGTGGCACTTTATCTAATTGGATTTCCATTCCACCTGAACCAGCCGAAGCCAATTCAGATGTGGCACAGGATAATCCGGCGCCACCAAGATCCTGAATTCCAACTACGAGATCAGCTTTAAAGATCTCCAAACAGCATTCGATCAATACTTTTTCGGCAAATGGATCGCCAACCTGTACTGATGGACGCTTGGTTGGTTTTGCTTCGTTAAAAGTTTCCGATGCCAGAACTGATACGCCGCCGATTCCATCGCCACCAGTCTTAGCACCGAATAAAACAACTAGGTTTCCCGCACCATGGGCTTTAGCTAATTTAATATCTTCATGTTTCATGACGCCAACACAGAGCGCATTTACCAATGGATTGCCGGCATATGTTTCATCAAAGACAATTTCGCCGCCAATATTTGGTAAACCCAAACAATTTCCATAGCCACCAACACCAGCAACAATTCCTGGAAGCACGCGGCGAGTATCTGGTGCATCAGCTAAACCAAAACGCAGCGGATCCATTACTGCAATTGGCCGGGCACCCATCGTAAGAATGTCTCGAACAATTCCACCAACTCCCGTTGCGGCTCCTTGATAGGGCTCAACGAATGATGGGTGATTGTGGGATTCAACTTTGAAAGTTACCGCGTAATTTTGGCCAATATCAACGACGCCAGCATTCTCACCAATACCTACTAATAGGGCGTCAGACTTTGGTGCTTTTTCGCCAAATTGTTTTAAATGCACTTTCGATGATTTGTAAGAACAATGCTCGGACCACATAACGGAATACATCGCGAGCTCTGATGCAGTTGGGCGACGCCCGAGAATTGATTTGATTCGCGCATATTCATCTTCTTTAAGTCCTAGTTCTACCCAAGGCTGCGGTGTATCGGGATTAGCAGTCGCGTTTGCAACGGTATCTAATTTCATCAGCGTCCCACTAGTTGTTGTAGGGCAGAGGTAAAGAAGATCAAGCCATCTTCACTTGGGCCAGTTAAGGATTCGATCGCATGTTCTGGGTGCGGCATCAGCCCGACCACATTGCCGCGGGCATTGGTAATTCCAGCGATTAAATTGCGTGATCCATTCGGATCAAAATCTACATATCTAGCAATCACTCGACCTTGCGATTCCAACATATCTAGAGTCTCATCATCGCATTGGAAAGAACCTTCGCCATTTTTCAATGGAATCACAATCTCTTGGCCCTCAGTGAAGCCACTGGTCCAAATCGTCTTAGTATTTTCAATCTTCAACTTTTGATCGCGACATAAGAAATGTAATCCTTGATTTCGGGTTAGCGCACCTGGGAGTAAATGAGATTCGCATAGAACTTGGAAGCCATTGCAGATTCCTAATACTGGAAAGCCATGTTCGGCGGCAACAATGATTGATTCCATAATTGGCGCAAAGCGCGCGATTGCACCACAACGAAGATAATCACCATAAGAAAAGCCGCCAGGCAAAACAACGGCATCAACTTCTTTTAAATCATCACTTGCATGAAAGAGTGGACCGGCCGTGCCGCCCGCCATCTCTACCGCGCGAGCGGCATCAAAATCATCTAGCGAACCTGGGAAAGTAACTACGCCAATGCGAAAGGCCATTACTTTTCAACCTTGATTACATAAGTTTCGATTACGGGGTTTGAAAGTAATTTATGTGCAGCATCTTCAACTTGCGCTATCTGTGCTGGTGTTGGTTCGCCATCAATTTCAATTTCAAAACGCTTTCCTTGACGAACTGCTTTAGCAAAGTTAAAGCCAAGACGTGGCAGAGCTGAGGCGACTGCTTGTCCTTGCGGATCTAATATCTCTGGTTTCAACATAACTTCAACGACGATAGTTGCCATTTAAAAAGCCTTCCCGGTAATTAATTTAAACGCAGTTTCATAACGTTCTTGGGTTTTGGCGACAACATCGTCGGGCAAAG
>CANBVR010000045.1 GCA_947372965.1 Actinomycetota bacterium | reverse complement strand
TAATTCGCTTGAATGTAAATGTCGATGAGGCCTTCGCCCAAATCGAAGTTCAGTTAAAGCGTCGATCTGATTTAATTCCGAATTTAGTCGAGACGGTAAAAGGTTACGCTTCACACGAAAAGAGTGCGCTAGAGAGCGTTGTAAACGCCCGAGCAAAGGCAACTTCTGCATCAACAATTTCGGATGTTGCTGCGGCTGATGGCCAACTAACGCAAGCACTTCGCGGCTTACTCGCGGTCTCTGAGGCTTACCCAGATTTAAAGGCCTCTACAAACTTTCTTTCACTTCAAGAAGAACTTGCTACAACCGAGAACAAGGTCTCTTTCGCACGTCAGTTCTATAACGACAATGTGCGCTCGCTAAATCAATCAGTAAAAACTTTCCCTGGAAATATTTTTGCTGGAATTGCAAAAGTTGTATCCCGCGAATTTTACGAAGTTGAAGATCCAGAGGATCGTAAGGCGCCAAACGTAAAGTTCTAGGATGCAAAATTTCCGCAAACTTCAGCTAGCAAATCAACGCAAAACCTTTGGCCTGTTATTGGGCCTTGCGGTATTGGTTTTTGTTGTTATTTACGCGGCTCTTACCTACTTTGGTAAAACTGGTGTTGGTTTAGTTCCCTTTGCAGTGGGAATATCTCTTATCTCTGTTTGGGGTTCTTACTGGGCTTCAGATTCAATTGTTCTAACAATGACTGGCGCCAAAGAGCTCACCTATGAAGAAAATCCAAAGCTTTTTGATTTAGTCCAAGAAGTTTGCATCGCAAGTGGTTTGAAGATGCCCAAAGTTGCTCTAGTTGACGATACTGCGCCAAACGCCTTTGCAACCGGGCGAAATCCAGATCGAGCCCTGATTGCTTTCACCACTGGAATTTTAGAGGTGATGGATCGCGATGAATTGCAAGGTGTGATTGCACATGAAATGTCACACGTTGCAAACCGCGACACTTTAGTTTCTGCAGTAGCGGCTACAACTGCTGGAGCAATCGCACTTTTGAGTGATTTCATAATGCGCATGATGTGGTTTGGCGGCGGACGAGATCGCGATGAGAACAATAATCAAAACCCACTCGCACTTATTGCCTCATTAATTGTTCTAATCCTCGCCCCAGTAGCAGCGCTCCTATTACGCTCGGCAATCTCGCGCCGCCGAGAATCCCTCGCCGATGCAACCGCTGTTTCTTTTACAAGAAATCCGGCAGGACTACGCAAAGCTTTGGAAGTACTTGAGCGAGATTCCACAGTTGTTCATCAAAGATCTACCGCAGTTGCTCACATCTGGATTGAGTCACCGCTTGATTCATCTTCAGTCTCGAAGTTATTTGCCACCCACCCACCACTATCAGAGCGAATAGCAACTCTGCGCGCGATGGAAGCTAATCCAAGTAATTAAATATCTTGCATTGGAAAGTGCAGAGTAAAAGTAGAGCCCTTTCCTAATTCTGAATCAACATTTACTGATCCACCGTGAGCTTTCATCACCGCATCCACAATTGCTAAACCAAGACCACTTCCCTCACCACTTACGCGTACGCGCGCTGGATCAGCACGGAAGAATCTTTCAAAGATTCGACTCTGATCATCTTGAGATAGCCCTGGGCCCACATCAGTCACTGAGATTGTTGATTCTAAATCACTTTGCTCAATAACAATTGTTATGGGCGTTCCGACTGGAGTATGTGTGCGGGCATTGGCTAAGAGATTTGCTACTGCTTGGTGAATTCTTTGGGAATCGCCAAGAACAAAGACATCTTCCCTTGGTTTGATAATTTCAATTGGATGGCCCGGACCGGCAGCACGCGCAGATTCAACAGCTTCGGAGACTAAATGATTGATATCAACAGGCTCAGTTGCAACCTTTGGAGTTTGATCTAAGCGAGCAAGTAAGAGCAAATCTTCAACTAGCGAACTCATTCGAATAGATTCTTTTTCAATTCTTCCAACTAGTTCTTTAACTTTATCTTCGCCTTGCACTGCGCCTTGGCGATGTAATTCAGCGAAACCCCGAATTGCAGTAAGCGGGGTGCGAAGTTCGTGGCTGGCATCGGCAACAAAGCGTCGTAACTTTCCTTCGGATTCAGTACGCACCGCAAATGATTCTTCAATGCGCGAAAGCATCGTGTTAAGCGATCCAGTAAGTCGACCAACTTCGGTAGTTTCATCTACTTCTGGCAAACGGGCGGAGAGATCTCCATCGGCTATTCGCGCAGCGGTGTCTTCAATTCGATTGAGTGGTCGCAGACTTAAATGAATCAGAAAGCGTGAGATTCCAGCGATAAGTAGTAAAACAATTAAGGTAATTAAAAAGAAGATCGCGGTGAGCTTTCCAAGAGTTCGGTCAACGCTATCTAGGGCAACAGAGACAACAACGGTGCCTACGCCCGAAGGCAAAAGCTTTGCTACAACTCGGATATCTGGATTTTCACCCTCACCGTGAATTGTGAATGGTTGTCCTTGGTGGGAAACAACTTCAGCCGGAGTTAAATCCTTAAAAAGATTTGTTGAGGAGGTATGCGAGAACTCGCCACCGATTTGTCCGGTAACTGCGCCAGTTAAATCAAGGAGCGTGAGGGTTACCGTTGTTGGAACACTTCCAAGTGGACGCACTGGAAGAAAACCGCCTCCTTCTTCACCGCCACCATTATCGATACCAGCGCGGTCTAACCGCATTAAAGAGTTGCCGGTTACATTCTCAAGTTGGGAATCAACCTGCTTGATCAAGAAGCTTTTGAGAAGAGTGTTAGCCGCAAAGTCTGAAGCGATAATCGCAACAGCACTTAAGGCTAGAGTCGCCAAAATAAGTCGGTTGCGAAGCGACCATTTAGAGAGGCGGAATTTCATTTGGAAAGTTTACTGCCCAATCGTTAGCTCTGGGCAGGAAGTCGCATTCGGTATCCAACTCCACGCACAGTATGGATAAGCGCAGGTTCGTAGGTATCGATCTTCTTGCGAAGATAAGAAACATAAGTTTCAACAATTCCCGCATCTCCGCGGAAGTCATATTGCCAAACGTGATCGAGAATTTGTGATTTGCTCACAACCCGATCGGCGTTGATCATCAAATAACGAAGTAATGTGAATTCAGTTGGGGAGAGTTCAATTAGATTTCCTGCGCGGCGAACTTCGTGAGTAGCCTCATCCAATTCCAAATCAGCAAAGCGAATCTTTTCATCATCAACTTCTGGAAGTACTGCGCCGATGCGACGTAGAAGTGCGCGTAGGCGAGCAACAAGCTCTTCCAAGCTAAATGGCTTTGTTACATAATCATCGCCGCCAATTGTTAGACCTTGAATCTTGTCTTCAGTTGTGTCCTTGGCAGTCAAGAAGAGAACTCCAACATTGTGGCCATCAACTCGAAGTTGGCGGCAGACATCAAAACCATTTTGATCTGGAAGCATCACATCAAGAATTAGTGCATGAGGCTTAAATTCCTCGGCAACACGAAGGGCCTCTGAGCCGCTAGCTGCGGTGCGAACCTCAAAGCCAACAAAGCGAAGGCTGGTAGCGATTAGATCGCTAATGCTGGTCTCATCATCTACGACGAGAATTCTTTGGGTAGAAGCTGTGTTTGATTGGGCCATCTTTGGGTTCTCTTTCAGTGTGTTCATACCTGAAGGATTATCCTCTTAGTTGGGAGTTTCCTGAGAGTCAACTGTGCGCCCGCTAGATCTTTAAAGAAGCCGGGTTACCCACAGGCTCTATCCACCGATGTGGAGAATTACAGTCGTGTAATTAGGTTAATTAGCGCCATTTAGTTGCCAGGGTGAACCCGGCAGCGATAAATCCAAAGCCAACGACCATATTCCAAGCTCCGATATGCGGAATTGGATAGGCGGTAGCCGAGATGTAGAAGATTACGATCCAGATCAGACCAGCGATAAAGGCGCCAACCATGGTTGGGGCGAGCCATTTAGGGCTTTCAGTCGGAGCTGGGACCACATGGGCGAACTTCTCCGTTGAGTGGTCGATATCGTGCTTCTTCTTGCGCACTCGTGATTTAGGCATGGCCAAAGATTACACCACAATATGAGAGTGTCCGATACTCCCGCCAAGATCTTGGTAGTCGATAACTACGACTCCTTTGTCTTCAACCTGGTTCAATACCTTGGGCAACTTGGCGCCAATTGCACCGTGCTTCGAAACGATGAAGTAACTCCGCAGATGGCAGATGAATATGACGGAGTTTTAATCTCTCCAGGACCTGGAACGCCGCAAGCAGCTGGCCAAAGTATCCCGGTGATTAAATATTGTGCTGAAAAGAAGATTCCATTATTTGGTGTTTGCCTTGGCCATCAAGCCATCGGTGTTGCATTCGGCGCTACTGTTTCTAGAGCCCCAGAGCTATTGCACGGTAAGACTTCAGTCGTGCATCACAACGGACATGGCATATTGAAAGATATTGAAAATCCATTTACCGCAACTAGATATCACTCACTTGCGATTGAAAAAGATACCGTGCCAGATGTTTTAGAAATTGTTGGCAAAACTGATTCCGATGTAGTTATGGCGATCCAACATAAAACTCTGCCAATTTCTGGAGTGCAGTTCCACCCAGAATCTGTTCTCACTGAATATGGACATCAGATGTTAGGTAACTGGCTGGTCGCTTGTGGGGATAGTGGCGCTCGCGCACGTAGCGCAGGTTTATCGCCAGTTATTAATAAAGCTTAAGGTTGTTTGTTAACTGTAATTGTTACTTGCGAACCAATTGTCTGTGCCGTTCCAGCGCTCGGTGCCATAGCAAGAACAACACCAAGTGGTTGCGTTGAGTCATAAGCGTTTATAACTTTTACTAAGAAACCAGCTTGAACTAATATCGTTTCAGCTTCAATTCCATTTGTTCCGATAACGACTGGAACTTGTACATTGCCGCTCGCAATTTGCAGAACTACGCCACTTCCCGCAGCAATCACAGAACCGGCATCAGGTGTTACTTTCAAAACTTTTCCTGGCTCTGAACTCGAATCAACGGCAACGGTTTGCGTAATAACCAAACCAGCTGCGGTCAACTCATTTCGAGCTTCTTCCAAAGTTAAGCCAACTAGATTTGTTGGGACAGTCGTATCTCCCGGACCATCCGAGATAGTCAAAGTGATGCTAGATCCCTTCTTCACCGCAGTTGTTGCAAGAGGAAGTTGGGATGCAATTCGATCTTTTGGAATTCTAGAATCTGGTGCGTGTTGGAAATTGATGGTGTATCCAGCTAATAATTCCTTTGCTTGATCTTGCG
Source organism: Actinomycetota bacterium (assembly GCA_947372965.1). GTDB lineage: Bacteria > Actinomycetota > Actinomycetes > Nanopelagicales > Nanopelagicaceae > AAA044-D11. Next base: position 2,269 of record CANBVR010000045.1, on the reverse strand, counting down.
TCAATCCAACCACATTTGGAATTTGATAAGCCGGACCAGATGATTTTGGTGCCAGGAAGAAGGCGCCTATTAAGAGAGCTACGAAAGTAACCGCGCTAGTTGCCATTATCCAAGCGCTTTTACGCGGAACTATTCGCTTTATCTTGGTAGTTACTTCTTGGCCGCTCATCGCCCGCAAAACATCCCCCAGCATTAAATCAGCACTTTGGTAACGCGAAGCTGGATCCTTTGCAAGAGCAACAGCGAGAATTCGATCTAAGTTTGAATCAAGCTCTGGATTAATTGTTGAAGGCGTAATTAATTGCCCTGATACATGTTGGTAGGCAATAGAAACTGGAGTATCACCAGTGAAAGGTGGTTGGCCAGTTAACATCTCATACATCAAGCACCCAACAGAATAAATATCAGAGCGATGATCGGCAACTTCACCAGTTGCTTGTTCTGGTGAGAGGTATTGCGCCGTACCAACGATGTTCCAAGTATTTGTCATGGTGGCGCCGGCATCATCGGTGGCGCGTGCAATGCCGAAATCCATCACCTTCACATCGCCGGAATCGGTGAGCATGATATTTCCCGGCTTGATATCGCGGTGAACAATGCCATTTTCGTGGGAATAAGAAAGTGCAGCCAGAACTCCAGAGATAATCTCAAGTGTTCTATTTACCTCGATTGCCGGGCCACTCATCAATATTTCGCGAAGGGTTACACCTGTAACAAGTTCCATGACGATGTAAGAATTATTATCTTCTTCACCAGAGTCATAGACCGCAACAATTCCAGGGTGATTCAAACCAGCGGCAGCAAGTGCCTCTTTTTTAAAACGTGCAAGGAATGATGGATCCTTTGCCAAATCTTGACGCAACACCTTCACCGCAACTTTGCGAGCAAGGCGCGCATCTTCACCAATGTAAACATCAGCCATGCCACCGGTACCGATCATCTCGCCGATTTGATAACGGCCACCAAAAACTTTATTCATTTAACTCACCTGCAGCACCGATAAATTGGATCTGTCCATTTACCGCAACATCAACAACCTCTGCCCAAAGAATCGTTACATTATCTGGCGCACCTTTTGCTCTTACTAATTCAATTAATTTATCTACTAGAGCTTGACCATCAAAGCTGCGCACAGATTCCAAAATCTCTAAATCAGAGAGAACGCCAGTAAGTCCATCGCTGCACAATAAGAATTGATCCCCCAGTTTTGCTGGGTAGAGCATTACTTCTGGATCAATTCCAGAGTCGCCCATAAGTGCTTGGGTTAAGAGTGATCGTTGTGGGTGGTTAATTACTTCCTCTGGCGATAAACGACCCTGATCTAACAACTCCTGCATAACGGTGTGATCGGTACTTAATTGTTGTAACTTTCCATCTGAAAATACATAACAACGAGAATCACCAATATGTAGTAATTCAATTCCACCGCTTGTTAAGTGAAGCGCCGTGAGGGTTGTGCCCATACCTGAAAGTGCCTGATCTACCTTGGTTTTTGCTGAAATTTCCCGATCAATCTCCGAAGAGATACCGATAAAGCGCTCACCTAGCTCTGCTTGGGGAATTGCCGCCAAAGTATGAATTGCAAGACTAGATGCAACCTCACCGCCCGCATGGCCGCCCATCCCATCTGCAACTGCGATTAACTTTGGAGAAACAAGAGCCGCATCTTCATTGCCGGTACGTTGCAAACCAACATCGGTACCTGAAAATGTCTTAAAAGCTAAAGGCATCTGAAATTAAATAACGATCTCATATGAAGGATTCAAGATTGTTAGCGATCCTTCTGCCTCGCCAACCATTCCCTCTGCACAAATAGTGGAACCGACATCAAGGCCAGCGATTTCGCGTCGACCTAAGAATTGCAAGGTAATGCCACCAGTAGAGTCCCAAACTTCAACTTCAACGCGCGGTGCACCGCCCGATGGGGCAGTTCTAATTGAAGTAACTTGGCCACGAACGTGTGCGCGCTTTCGCCAAGTTGCTTTGCCAATAGGCAAGATATTTTCATCATAATGCGAAACCGGAACACTTATTGACGTTGCTGGTGCAACAGGTGTCTTTACAGGTTTTGGTGCAACTACTTCAGGGACCAGAACCTTTGCCTGAGTTAGCTGTTCGCTGGTGCCTTCCAAAATCTTTTCAACATCGAAAGGAATAATTGTTGCAACAACTCGGGAAAGCTGCGAGATCGGTGCAGCAATTGCTTCAGCTGTTTGATCATGAAGAATTCTGCCCATAAATCTTGAGTATGAACGACGTGGCAATAACA
>CANBVR010000044.1 GCA_947372965.1 Actinomycetota bacterium | reverse complement strand
TCATAACCACTTGTAGTCCAGCCAGCCACCCGCTTATCAAATAAACCATTGTCATTGACCCAAAAAATTGTGGCTCCAATTTCTGCGGATTGGTTTCCAAAGCTACAAGCGATGCCTCCATTGTTTAAAACATCTGCAAGTTCGGTACCGGGGGCAGGTTGCCATGGGGTATTAATCAGAACTGGGTTTGGAATATCTTTTGGTAGTGCTGCTAAAACTGAAGTTTTTGCGCAATCTGTAGGAGCGAAGTAAGTAATAGTGCTTTTGGATATCGTGCTGCTCGAGCATGAAGTCAGGAGCAATTCAGCAATAAAGAAAGCAGCTGAAAATTTTTTCATTTTATGCCACTACCCGAAAAGTAGTCAGACTAGGATCGGTTGCATAAGCAATTCGTACCCCGGCGTCCTTTGATGCCTTAAGTCCACTAACAATCTGTTCAGTGAGAACTTCTCCGGGCGCAACAACTGCGACTCCAGGCGGATATGGCGCAATCAGATCGGCAGAAATTCGGCCAATCGCTTTATTGGATTCGACCATTTCGGTGGTTGCAAAGTAGGCATCTCGCATAGAAATTCCACGAGTTGGGATTACTGACCAACTTAGGGCAGTTGCTGATTGACGTGGAGTGGTTTGAAGTTTTTTCAGAATCGGGACAAGCACTGCTGCGAGTTTTTCAAAATCACTTTTCTCATCGGCAAGTGTGGCCAGAAATACGACGGTATCTCGATCAGCCATTTCGACTCGGATATTGCGCTCGCCAAGAGCTTTCTCGATCTCAACGCCAGATGCCCCTAGTTGTTGGGCGCGAAGGACGAGCTTTGTCGGATCGAATCTATTGGCAGGAAAATCAGGTTCATTTAAGAAGATTGGCAAATCAAAGTTAGCTTGGACAGCGGATTTAAAGAATTTAATGTTTTCTAGGAGTGCGCTGATTAATTCAGTTCCTCTAGTTTGAAGTAGGGCGCGCGTGCCATCAATCGATGCAAGTGGGGCTCCGGCAGGTGAAGTTGTGTGGGTTGTTTCAAAGGATTGTTCAATACGATCAAAATTTAGATAAGTTCCCTTTGCTAGAAGTAAGGCCGAAGCACTGTAGCCAGGCAAGGCCTTATGTGTAGAGGTAATTAAGGCATCTGCTCCGAGTTGAAAGGCATGCTTTGGTAGATCGGGATGGAAACCAAAATGGCCACCCCAAGCGGCATCAAAAATTACTGGGATCTTGTGGGCATGTGCCTCACTAATCAGTGCTGGTAGATCAGAAAGCGTTCCTAAGTAGCCTGGCTCAGTAAGTAACAGTGCGATCGGCTTTTGGTCGATCACCTTCTTAAATTCAGCTACCGAGATTCCAATCGGAACACCTGTTGTGGAATCAATTTCTGGCGAGAGCCAAAGTGGTTCAAGACCTGCAAGGACTAATGCGCTCAAGACAGAACGGTGCGCAGTTCTAGAAATTGCGATCTTGTCACCCGGTTTACCGAGAGCCAAAATAATTGCCTGATTGGCATGGGTAGAGCCACCAGTTGAAAAGCGTGCGTAATCTGCGCCCCATAACTTCGCTGCTAAGTTCTCAGCCGCCTTTAGGGTTTGGTTGGTTAATTTGATTTCATCTAAACCACCATAGAGCGGAGTATCGGAGTCAACTACTTGGCCAAGTCCGGCATCTAGGCGAGCAGCCTTCTGCTTGTGCCCTGGAATTGTGAAGGGAGTTCTGGCGCTTTCAAAGTATGAAAGGTAAGCGTCGAGCAGTGGCGCACTTAGACGTAACTCACCAGTAGAACTCATAGCGCAAGCCTACTTTTAATTCGAAGGGGAGTGAAATGAGCCTTACTATTAAGCCATGACCACACTCACCAATTTGCCGCAAGAACGTCGGTTGGTTACTGCGATCCCAGGACCAAAATCTACAGAGGCGCTAAAGCGTCGTACTGAGGCGACTTCTGGTGGACTAGGTATGGCAATTCCGGTTGTTATCGAACGCGCATCTGATGCAATTTTGCTCGATATCGATGGCAATCAAATTATCGACCTTGGTTCGGGTATTGGTGTTACAAATATTGGCAACTCTGCCTCTCGCGTCGTTGATCGAGTAATCGAGCAAGTTCAGGCATTCACCCATACTTGCTTCACGGTTGCCCCTTATATGAATTACATCGAAGTATGCGAGATTTTAAATCGCATCACTCCGGGAAAGTTTAAAAAGAAGTCTCTTCTCGTTAACTCTGGCGCCGAAGCAGTTGAAAATGCAATTAAAGTTGCGCGCCATTACACAAAGCGCCCCGCAGTTGTTGTATTTGAACATAGCTATCACGGACGAACAAATCTGACGATGGCGCTAACAGCAAAGAACATGCCATACAAAGAAGGATTCGGACCATTTGCTCCAGAGGTTTACCGCGTGCCGATGCCTTATTCATTCCATTGGATTGGAAATAAGGCAACAATCACCGAAGATGCGCTCGCAATTGTCACCGGAAAGATTGAAAAGGAGATTGGCGCACACAATGTTGCGGCAATCTTGATTGAACCAATCCAAGGTGAAGGTGGCTTTGTTGTTCCACCAAAGGGATTCCTACCTGGGCTTTCAAAATTTGCTTCAGAGCACGGCATCTTATTTATCGCCGATGAAGTGCAAACTGGCTTTGCACGTACTGGTCATATGTTTGCCTGCGAAGAAGAAGGTGTTGAGCCAGATATGGTCATCACCGCAAAGGGAATTGCTGGTGGTTTGCCACTTGCCGCAGTAACCGGTCGCGCCGAAATAATGGATAGCGTTCACGTATCTGGCCTTGGCGGAACATATGGTGGTAATCCAGTTGCTTGCGCTGCGGCTCTGGGAACACTTGAAACTATCGAAGCCGAAAAATTGGTAGAACGAGCAAATACGCTCGGCAAAGTACTAACCGATTCACTTCTAGCGTTGCAGAAGAAGTATCCAATTATTGGCGAAGTGCGTGGTCGCGGATTAATGCAGGCGATCGAATTAGTTGTTCCGGGAACAAACCAGCCAAATACTCCTGCGATGCAAGCAGTCGTTAAGTACTGCCAAAGCAAGGGCGTATTGGTTCTAACTGCCGGAACTTATGTAAATGTAATTCGATTCTTGCCACCTATCGTTATAACAGAGGACTTATTGTTAGATGCAATGAGCGTTCTGGATGAAGCATTTGGGAGTCTCTAATGTCTATTGCTGACCTTGCTGCGAAATATGAAGAGGCAACCAAGGAATTCATTTCGGTAGTTGAATCACTTTCCCCATCAGATTTGGATAAATCAGACTCTGAAGGCTGGACTCCGCGTCAAGTTGTTCACCACATGGCCGATAGCGAATCGCAATCTAACGCCCGCCTTCGTCGCCTGCTCTCTGAACCTGCCGGCACAATAATTCAAGGCTATGACGAGAATCTTTGGGCAAACAACAAAACTTTGGGTTACTCCGAACTGCCAATCGAAACTTCCTTTGAAATGTTTAAAGTTTCTCGCGCTTCAACCTTGGCAACGATAAAGCGAATGACAGATGATCAACTTCAAATTGCTGGCGTTCACACAGAATCTGGTCCCTACACAGTTGCTAAGTGGTTTGAGAGCTATGCCAAGCATCCAATTGACCATGCAAACCAAATTAGAGGCTGCCTAAATTAAATCTCGCCAAGTCGATGCCGTCCTTATGGGAGTGGCAATCTCTTGGGGTTCTACCTATTTAGCAGTAAAGGATTTAGCTAAGCACACTCCGGTTCTGGCAATTCTTTCAAGTCGATTCCTTATTACTACTTTAGGAATGCTTATTCTTTGGGCATTCTCCAAAGGGCGAATAACTAAAGCTGAATGGAAAGTCGGGCTCTTACTTGGTTGCACCCAAGCCCTAATTCTCTTTATGGAAGCCTTTGGGGTCACTAAAACTTCAGCATCAAATGGTGGTTTGATAATTAGCCTGGCGATAATCCTGACTCCAATAATGGATGGAATTTGGGCTAAACACTTCTTGCCTCGACCATTCTTTATAGCCACCTTTGTAGCTTTTGTTGGGGTAGCTCTATTGGTTTCTTCCCACGGAATTCGCACGCCAAATATCGGTGACTTTCTATTCCTAGTTTGTGCCTTCACTAGAGCAGCTCACGTTACGGCGTTAGGCCATATGACCAGAGGTAAAGATTTTAGTTCGCTCAGATTGACCTTAGTGCAAAGTGGGGTCTGCGCGATCATTTTTACTACTTTCGGATTTCGCCAAGTAGTTCACGCAGTGCCTAATTACAACTCAAATGACTGGAGTGGAATTCTCTACCTCTCACTCATTTGCACTGTCTTTGCATTCCTGGCGCAGACTTGGGCAATTCGCAGAACATCGCCATCGCGAGCAAGTCTCTTACTTGGAACTGAACCAGTTTGGGCCGTCCTTGTTGCAATCATTATTGGTGGCGAATCGTTAACTGCCTTGGGCGTGATCGGTGGTCTGCTAATTCTTAGCGGAACTTATTTTGGTGAGGGAATTGAAACTAAGCATCGCGCAAAGCAGCAAGTGCGCTAAGAATTTTTGGAAAGGCGCTAGAAGTAGGGTCAATTATTTCAAAGTGGCCGATATCTTTTATTTGAACGAGTTTAATATCTGCGCCCAACACTCTTTTACTTTCAACGAAGTTGGCGCTTAATTCCATTGGTACCCGAAGATCAGAATCGCCATGTATAACAATTGTTGGAATAGATGGACTTTTTGAAAGGATTGGATTTAAATCTGGATAATTAATTGCAGATTCCGGCAACCACTCTTTTGTTGCATTATCGCCAAGACCTAATTCCTCGGACTTAACCAGGTCGGTAACTGGGGCGATGGCAATAACGGCCTTGATATTTGAAAAATTAGATGCAAGTAGGAGTGCAAATTGCCCACCGGCAGAAAAGCCGCCCAAGATAATTTCACGAGATTCATAATTCTTAAGGATCGATTTGATGCTTTCTAGAGTCAGGTATGGGTCGCCTGGCTTTCGCTGGTATTCCGGAGTTTCAACCTCCCAGCCTTCACGGCGTAGGGAATCAGCAAGCGGAGTTAAATGTTCAGGTCCATGTTGCAGGCGCCAATATCCGCCGTGGAGGATAACTAGTAAAGGGTTATTTTGCGATGACATCGATATACCAGCTCTCCTTAGTAGAAGCCGAGACCAATGAACAAGTAAAACCTTTCTTCAATATTTTAAATAATTCTATGGGCGTTTTCGGCGCGATCTTTTGTAGTAAGAGGAATCTGGCAACTTCACCTCTTGTTTTTTTAGACATGTGAGTAATTACCTTCTTTTTATTTCCTACCATTGTAAAGACTCGAATGGCGACGGTATTTTCTAAATCAGGGCTCCACATCGCCTGATAGGTAGATGAGCGACAATCAACAATTAATTCCTGTTCAATTTCACCGAGTGTGTGCTCGAGAGTTTTTCGCCAAATTTTGGCGTTTGGTTTGAATTTGTAAGTTGAAATAAAGTCCAAAGGTTTAATCACACCATAGGCGGCTGAGAAAATAAGTAATGATTTTTCGGCCCGACTCTGGGCAGTTTTACTTAATGTCTCAAATCCTAATGCCTGAAATAAGACGCCGGAGTAAACCTTTATTGCCGATTCGCATCGCTTCTGGTCGATTTCTGGATGCGATTGGAGAACTTGCTCACGGATATCTCGCAAATCACTTGCAAATGCAATTTTATTTAAATTTAAATTCCGAAGTTTTTTTGGGGATACTTTGCCTTCACTTGGTGGCAAGAGGATCTTCATATGTGGATATTAGTTGCTCTACTTCGGGATAAAGGTCACATTTCATTCGATTAGGGAATAAATGAATAATCAGATAGGTTATGAGGTAGTTGAACTTTCAACTAACATAATTGGAGCGTAAATGTCATCGTTATTGCATATTGAAGTATCACCTGGTGGAGAGCACTCAGTCTCTCGTTCAATTAGCGCCGAGTTCTTGACTGCCTGGAGCGCAAAGCACGCTGATGGAAAAGTTATCTCTCGCGATCTAGCGGCAAATCCAATTCCACACCTAGATGGAGAAGCTATCTTTGCTGGATATACCCCAGAAGATCAACGCTCATCAACCATGGTTGCAAAGCACACTTTCCGCCACGAATTGATCGCTGAGATCACTGGCGTTGACGAGATTCTAATTTCAACACCGATGTGGAACTGGGCAATCCCATCAGTTCTAAAGGCCTACATCGATCAAATCATTCTTCCCGGAACCCTTGATGGATCTGGCGCAGATGGCCTTAAGGGTAAGAAAGTTACCTTTGTTGTTTCACAAGGTGGTTCATACGCTGAGGGCGCACCTCGCCACGGCTGGGACTACGAAACCGGTTACCTCAAGCAATTCGCAACCGCACTTGGTGCAACTGATGTAGAAGTAATTCTCGCAGAACTCACACTTGCTGGAATTGTTCCTGCAATGGAATCTTTGATTCCACAAAAGGAAGCTTCAATTGCTGCTGCAAAGTCAGCTGCGAAGGCACGTGCTGCTGCATAAGCAACTTCACTAATAGATCAGGGCCCATGGGAAACCGGGGCCCTTTTGTATTAGTACGATTTGGTGGTGCCCAAGTTTCATAACTTCTTTTTAACCAAGCCCTTGGCGGATAAATTTCGGGAAAATGTTTCGGGCTCGAAAGATGGCCGCCCAGATTGGGTGAATTCAATTGCCCTTGGCGAAGATGAAGGTTTATTTGGCGTTGATAGTGCGGTCTGGCAAGTCCACGGATCAATCGCAACACTTGTTGGCGGAATCCGAGCGCTTCTCTTGCAAGCTGCGCACCCAGCGCCACTTGCTGGTGTTGCCCAACATTCAAGGTATGAAAGTGACCCGATGGGTCGCTTGGCTGGAACGACGAAGTGGTTGACGATTACAACTTTTGCAAGCAAAGAGGTGATTCAACGAGAAGCAATGAGAGTAAATGCGATGCACTCTCACGTAAAAGGGGAGTACCAAGCCAAAGATGGAAAATCCCATAACTACCGAGCAGAAGACCCTAGATTTTTATTGTGGGTTCACTGCGCATTTACCGACTCATTCTTAAAGGCACACTTAGCTCTTGGTTATCCCATTGCAAAAGGTGCTGATGCCTACGTGCGCGAATGGAGTCAAAGCGCCATCCCACTTGGGCTAGATAGCGCCCCGAAATCTGTTGCCGAACTTGAAGCCACACTTGATGACTTTCGCAAGAATGACTTGGCCCGTGTTCGGCAAACCTTGGGTGTAGTTAAATTTATCTTAAAGCCACCATTTGGCTTAGGTGGGCGAATCTTCTACAAAGTCTTAGTAAATGCCGCGATCGCAACACTTGATAAAAATGAGCTTCAAATCCTAGGATTAAAGCAACGTAATAGGCGCTGGCTAAAAGTTGCAAGGTTATTGCTCGATCTCTTTATGGCAATTCTGGGACCAGAGTCGCCAAGCCAACAAGTTGCCAGAGAGCGAATTGCAAGGTTAAGTAAGTAGAATTCGCCCATGATTATCGATGTCTGGTCTGATGTTGTTTGTCCTTGGTGCTTTATCGGCAAACGGAGATTAGAAAAAGCGCTAGCTCAGTTTGGCCATCAAGATCAGATAACT
>CANBVR010000043.1 GCA_947372965.1 Actinomycetota bacterium | reverse complement strand
AGTTCATCAATTCCATCATCGCCTCTAAAAGCGAATCCCTCGCCCCCGCGGTCAGCTACCACTTTTGCCATTACAGATAATTTAGGTAGTGGTGCAACACCTAACGCAATGACCTTTGGTTTTGCGGGGTTTGCAAGCGGGCCCAAAATATTGAAAACTGTTGGAACGCCAAGAGCTCTGCGAGCTGGCGCAGCATGGCGAAGTGCTGAATGGAATGTAGTTGCCTTAAGAAAACCAATGCCGTATTTGTAAACGCACTTCTCAACATCTGGTCCAGTTAATTCGGTGGCGATACCGAGGGCCGCTAAAACGTCAGCCGATCCAGATTTCGAAGAGGCTGCGATCGAGCCGTGCTTAACTACTCGAGCTCCAGCAGCAGTTGTAACAATCGCAGCAGAAGTTGAAATGTTTACCGTGTTTTTTCCATCCCCACCAGTACCCACTGGGTCCACGGCTCTTTCGGAAATATTTATCGGAAGCGCGTATTTGTAGAGCATCTCTACGAGTAGGGCGATGTCGGTCGAGTTCTCACCTTTCTCTTTTAGCAATAGCAAGAAATTTTTGATCTCTTCTTCAGATGCCAGACCCTCAAGAATTTGGGTCATGACAAAGGATGCCAACTCTGGAGTTAGGTCATCCTTCTTTTGGAGATGGCTAAAAAGGTTAGACCAGAGATCCGCCATCAAATTAGGCGACTACTGCGTTTTTGGTGTGCAATAAATCAGCTACTTTTGCAGCCAAAGTAAACGGATCAATCGGGTGAAGAACCACTTCATCCGCTTTTGACCAAGAGGCAAGCCAGTTATCTTGAACGCGACCAACGATCGCAAGGACCGGTGGGCAATTGAAAACTTCATCTTTCAATTGACGCGCGATGCCCAATCCACCCTCAGGGACAGCTTCCCCATCAAGGATAAAGAGATCTACTTGGCGCTTTTCATCAACATAAAGTCGCAAGGCTGGGCCGGTAGCGAATTCAACAATTTCATGAACCGGAAGATCCTTAGCAACCCTGGTTCCAAGGGCGGTAATAATTGCGGCGCGCACGGATTGATCGTCGGAGTAGACCGCGATCTTCAGGCTTTTCTTCATATCCGTGGTGCTCATGGCGCCAAGTCTAGCCAGAAGAATCGCTCATTTAGGCGTGATCAGACTCACCCATCAGGACTGCTCGCCAAACGCCCAAGGAATCTGATTTGAAGGGGAAATCGGGAATAATCTCCCGCATGACAACTGCCGGATCTTCACATACCCCTTCGCTTGCTGGAACGAGAACCAATCGCCCAAGCGCTGTCGCAGTAGGAACCATCGTTTGGCTATCTAGTGAGTTGATGTTCTTCGCTGCCCTTTTCGCAATGTACTTCACTACTCGCGCAGTACAGGGCCCAAAGATTTGGCTTGAATCAACGTCGATGTTGAATGTTAAGTTCGCAGCAATTAACACCACAGTTCTCGTACTTTCTTCGGTAACTTGTCAGTTTGGTGTCTTTGCAGCAGAGCGCTTCCAATCTCGACGCACTGGTTCAATTCTCCAATTCTCCAAGTGGGGAATGCGCGAGTGGTTCGCACTGACATTCCTAATGGGTTCATTCTTCATTGGTGGCCAAGTTTACGAATATGCAAACCTTGTTCGTGAATCTCTGTCGCTTTCATCAAACGCATACGGTTCAGTCTTTTACATAACAACTGGGTTCCACGGTCTTCACGTAACAGGTGGACTTATCGCATTCCTAATTGTGATGATTCGTGTTTTCAAGGCACAGAAGTTTGGCCATAACCAAGCCACAACAGCAATTGTCGTTTCTTATTACTGGCACTTCGTCGATATCGTTTGGATCGCGCTCTTCTCAGCGATCTATCTGATCAAGTAGATAGGTATATAGATCAAGATGAACTTTGGGATCAATAAACTCTCCCGCTATCGTCGACACCGCTTCGCAACCCCAGCACTCATGTTGGTTGCTTTAATTGCAGTGGGCTCCACATTCTCTGTCGCATCAGCGCTCACAGCAAATAAAGAGACAACTCAAAGCGCAATGTCCACACAAGTTGCCGAGGGTAAAAGTATTTTTGAACGCGGATGTTCTTCTTGCCACGGCTTAAATGCCGAAGGTTCAAAGATTGCCCCGTCGCTAATCGGAGTCGGCGCAGCATCAGTTGATTTCCAAGTTGGTACCGGCCGCATGCCAATGGCTGACATGAGCCAACAAGCCATGCGCAAAACGCCAAAGTACAACGCAGAGGAAACAGCTGCACTTGCCGCATATGTTGCATCCCTCGCCCCCGGCCCCGATTCAGTGAATGAAGCGGCTATCTCTTGGGAGCGCGATGGAAATACAGCGCAAGGTGGCGAACTATTTCGCACTAATTGCGCAATGTGCCACAACTTTGCTGGGCAAGGCGGCGCTCTAACTCAAGGTAAATATGCTCCGACTCTTATGGGCGTAGATGCAAAATATATTTACGAAGCCATGATTACTGGTCCACAATCAATGCCAATCTTTAACGACAAAACAATTACTCCAGCTGAAAAGCTTTCAATCATCAAGTGGTTGAAGGCCGCACAGAGCGAACCAAACCTTGGTGGCGCCTCACTCGGCAGAACCGGTCCTGTGACTGAAGGTTTACTTGCGTGGGTAATGGGATTGGGAATTCTTATCGGAATTGCCGTATGGCTAGCATCGAAGGCGAGATAACTTATGTCTAACGAAATTTCTAAATTCCAAGATCCTGGTCTTCCAGCACACCAACACCGCAAATCAGATCATGATCCCAAAGCAGAGAAGCGAGCAGAGCAACAGGTTGCAATTCTCTTCTTGCTTTCAGCGATTTCTACCGTAGGTACGGTTGCTTCATACATATTCATAAAGCCCGGCAAGTTTGTGTTTCTACCAATCATGGGCGATGTCGATGCTCAGCAACTATTCCTCGGTTTAGGTTTGGCATTTTCACTTCTCTTCATTGGTTTCGGCGCAGTTCAGTGGGCTCGTCGCTTGATGCCAGATGAAGAAGTAATTGCAGAACGACATGAATTCAGATCTGAAGATGCTGACCGCAAAGACTTTGTAGATACCGTAAAAGAGCGTGCAGGAACAGTTGGACTTGGACGGCGTTCTCTTATTAAGCGTTCACTTGGCTTGGCGCTAGGCCTAGTTGGCATAACTCCGCTAGTGATGTTGCGTGATTTGGGACCACTTCCAAAGAAGCAATTGGAAACAACTTCATGGGCAGCCGGCACTCGACTTGTCACAGATCCAGGTGATCGACCACTTCGACCTGAAGATCTTGAAGTTGGTTCAGTTGCACAGGTACTTCCATTTTTAGCTCAAGGCGAAGAGCGCACTCTTGAAAATATTGGCAAAGATGCAGTTCTGTTAATTCGTCTGCGTCCTGAAGAATTCCAACTTGATTCAAAGCGTCTTTCCTGGACACATGATGGAATTATCGCTTTCTCAAAAATTTGTTCTCATATGGGTTGTGCGGTTGCTCTATACGAACAACAGACCAAGCATTTGCTCTGTCCATGTCACCAATCAACTTTCGATGTAACCCGCGCAGCAAAGGTCATCTTCGGACCAGCTGCTCGCCCGCTGCCACAACTTGCAATCACTGTTGATTCCGAGGGATATCTAGTTGCACAACAAGGATTTACTGAACCAATTGGACCTAGCTTCTGGGAGCGCTCATCATGAAAAAATCTGAGAAGATAGCTGGAAACGTTGCTAATTACGTCGACGAACGTACCGGCGCAGCAAAGTGGCTAAAGAAGAACTTAACTAAAGTATTCCCAGACCACTGGTCATTTATGCTTGGTGAAGTTGCACTTTACTCATTCATAATTTTGCTTTTTTCAGGAACTTTCCTGACATTTTGGTTTGACCCATCTCAGCGTGATGTTGTCTACAACGGTAGCTACACACCACTTGCTGATGTAAAGATGTCTGCGGCGTACGCATCGGCACTTCACATCTCATTTGATGTTCGTGGTGGGCTTTTGATGCGTCAGATTCACCACTGGGCGGCTTTGCTCTTTATGGCAGCGATGATCGCTCACTTGATGCGCATTTTCTTTACAGGTGCTTTCCGAAAGCCACGCGAAGCTAACTGGTTAATCGGCGTTGGCCTGGTAACTCTTGGAATTGTCGAAGGATTCCTTGGATATTCACTTCCAGATGATCTTCTCTCTGGAACAGGTATCCGTATTGCCGAAGCGATTTTGCAAGCAATACCGGTAGTCGGTTCATACCTCGCTTTCTTTGCATTTGGCGGCGCCTTTCCGGGCCATGTATTTATTCCGCGTATTTACACAGTTCACGTCTTATTGTTACCAGGAATATTCCTAGCGCTAATAACTGTCCACTTGATGTTGGTTTGGTACCAGAAGCACACGCAATATCCAGGTCCAGGACGCACGGAGAAGAATGTTGTTGGTTATCCACTGATGCCGGTTTACATGGCAAAAGCTGGTGGCTTCTTCTTCATCGTATTCGGAGTAACTGCACTACTTGGCGCTGTTGCATCAATTAACCCAATTTGGTTATACGGTCCCTACACGCCAGGTCAGATCTCTGCAGGATCGCAGCCAGACTTCTATATGGGTTGGCTTGATGGACTTGTTCGCATGTCTCCCCCACTTGAGACGCATGCCTTTGGCCACACAATCTCATGGAACATTTTGATTCCTGGACTTATTGTTCCTGGAATTTTATTTACTGGAATGGCGCTCTATCCATTCATTGAGTCTTGGATGACTGGCGATAAGCGCGAACATCATCTTCTTGATCGACCACGAAATAATCCAAACCGCACCGCTCTTGGCGCAATGTCACTGGCATTTATGTTGGTTATCTTGATCAACGGCGGCAACGATCTAATCGCCACTCACTTCCATCTAACGATTAATCAGATTATGTGGTTCACACGTATTGCAGTCTTTGTAGTACCACCAATTGTCTTTGTTATTACAAAGCGTCTTTGCCTCTCACTCCAGCGCGCTGATCGTGAGATTGTTCTTCACGGACGCGAGACTGGCCGCCTAGTAATGATGCCAAATGGTGAGTTCGTCGAGGTTCACGAAGAACTTTCTGCGGAAAAGAAGTTCACCCTTACTCAACATGAACAACCTCAAGCACTTGAAGTTCCAACAACTGATCGCTCGGGTGTTCGCAATCCACAAGGAATTAAGGGCAAGCTACGTGCTCGTATGAGCCAAGCGCACGTCGAACAAGTACCAGCACCTTCACAAGAAGAGGCCAAAGCTCTTGAAGGCGGACATCACTAACTAAGTAGCAGGTAGGTTAAGCACATGCTTATTCGATCAGCTCGGCCTGATGAGGGCCAATTAATAGTCGATTTGATCCGTGACCTTGCGATCTATGAGAAGGAAGACCAACTATCTGTTGCAACTCTCGAACAAATAAACCAGGCCTTCTTCTGCGCCAACCCGGCAGTCTTCTGCGATTTTGTTGAAGACGACTCTGGCAAGGTCGTTGGCTTTGCAACTTGGTTCCTGAACTTCTCAACCTGGACGGGCACACACGGTATCTATTTAGAAGACCTATTTGTCGAACCAGCTGCCCGAGGCAAAGGTTATGGAAAAGCGCTGCTTGTACACCTTGCAAAGATCTGCATCGATCGTGGATATCACCGCTTTCAATGGTGGGTTCTAGATTGGAATAAACCTTCAATTGATTTCTATCTTTCAATTGGCGCCGTGCCGCAAGATCAATGGACAGTAATGCGCGTCGATGGCGCCGCGCTAGAAAAATTAGCCAAGAGTTGAACGCGCTTAGAGATTTTGTTGCCACCGGTCCCCTGGTTTTATTCTTCCTATTGGCCGGAATTGAACTAAAAGCAGAGCTAATAGATGGCGCATTTCGCGCAAGAAATACTTTTTTAATTCCCTTTAGCGCCGCCCTGGGCGGAATGTTGATCCCAGCTCTTCTCTACTTCATTCTTGCCAAAGGTTTCTCGGTCAATAGCTCTGCTTGGGGCGTTCCTATGGCGACTGATCTGCCACTTGCACTACTGGCACTTTCAATATTCACCACCCAGATTGCCTCTCGAATCCGTGGTTTTCTACTTGCCCTAGCAATAGCTGATGACATTGGTTCAATCATTGTTGTAGCAATTGTTTATCACAAACATATTGATCTCTTGGCGCTCTTCTTTAGTCTCATATTCTTGACGATTTTCTGGTTGCTTGCTCCAAAATTGCCACGTGCTGCCATCTTTATTGCCTTTGCAACCTGGTTTCTATTTAAGAGTTCGGGCATTCACCCAACCGTTATAGGCGTTGGGCTCGGCCTTTGCCTTAATCACGAAGAATCGGAATGGCTAATCAAGAAATTGACTCCAATAGTAAATTATCTGGTTGTTCCTTTATTTATAATTACCGCGCTCTGGGTTCCGTGGAACCTACATCTAACAACTAGAGCGACCACGATTGTTATTGCGCTGGTTTTGGCTCGGATCATTGGCAAGCCACTTGGGATCATGATCTTTGGCGAATTGGCGATGAGGGCTTCCGGTAACAAGTTAATTTCCGGGCGAGATCTTTTAAGCGTTGGAATGATTGCAACCCTAGGACTTTCAGTTTCATTGCTCTTTGCAAATCTCGCCGAGCTTGGAAGCGATCTAGATGCTGCTTACATTGGAATTCTGGCAACGATCCCGATCGCACTTTTAGCGATCGGGATTACTGCAAAGCGACTTACTAATAACAATAATTAGTGAGTATTTAGACCAGGCTTTTCATATTCAAGAACAAAGCCCAGAATACTTACAACAAGAGCACCAACAGCAATAAGAGTTAGCCACCAACCAATTAACAAGCCAAGACCAGCGGCGCACATTGAAAGTGCAACTGGCAACGGCCACCATGAATGTGGTGAGTAAAAACCAAGTTCGCCAGCGCCATCTGAAATCTCAGCTTCGAGGCGATCTTCGACAAGAGCGCCACCAAGGCGCTTGTTGGTGAACCAAAGGTAGTAACCAATAAGAGCTGCTAGGCCGCCGCTTAACAAAATAGCTGTGATGCCAACTGCTTCACCGCCAACTTGCCAATAAATAACTGTTACAAGGAAGTAGAAGGCTGCTAGCCCTCCAAAGAGACGATATCCGGCCTTCATGGATTAGTGACCTTCCGTCTTGATATGTGGGTAATGCAGATCAAATGCCGGACGTTCTGAACGAATACGTGGCATAGAGGTGAAGTTGTGACGAGGTGGTGGACAAGAAGTTGCCCATTCAAGGGATGCACCGTAGCCCCATGGATCATCAACTGTGACCTTTGGACTGTTACGTGAGATCCAAACATTTACAAAGAAAGGAATCATTGAAAGTGCGAGTAGACCAGAACCAATTGTTGAAATTGTATTTAAGTTGGTGAAGCCATCAGTTGAGAGGTAATCCGCATAACGACGAGGGAATCCCTTGATTCCTAACCAGTGTTGCACGAGGAAGGTTAAATGGAAACCAAAGAAAAGAGTCCAGAAATGGATCTTTCCTAGGCGCTCATTGAGCATATGGCCAGTCATCTTTGGCCACCAGAAATAGAAGCCGCCGAACATGGCAAATACAACAGTTCCAAATAACACGTAGTGGAAGTGAGCAACTACGAAGTAGGAAGCAGAAACTGCAAAATCAAGTGGAGGTGAAGCCAAGATGATGCCAGTTAGGCCACCGAAGAGGAATGTGATCAGGAATCCCATTACCCAGAGCATTGGGGTTTCAAATGAGACCGAACCTCGCCACATCGTGCCAATCCAGTTAAAGAACTTAACACCGGTAGGAACACCGATAAGGAAGGTCATGAATGAGAAGAATGGAAGTAGAACTTGTCCACTTGCAAACATATGGTGCGCCCATACGGAAACTGAAAGTGCTGAGATTGCAATTGTTGCGGCAATCAAACCTTTGTAACCAAAGATTGGCTTGCGGCTAAAGACTGGCAAAATTTCAGTTGCAATTCCAAAGAATGGCAGAGCAAGAATATAAACCTCTGGATGTCCGAAGAACCAGAAGAGGTGCTGCCACAACATCGCTCCGCCATTTGCCGGATCGAAGAGGTGCGAACCAAAGATTCGATCTGATTCCAACCCAAGGAAAGCAGCTGCTAGTGGTGGGAAGGCAAGTAGAACGAGAATAGAAGTTAG
>CANBVR010000042.1 GCA_947372965.1 Actinomycetota bacterium | reverse complement strand
ACTGCGCGGGCTGCAGCAACGGCGGAGTCAACGCCACCGCTCATTGCGGCAATTAACTTCATTACGCCAACTTACTAACTTCAAGGGCCTTGCGAGCTCTTTCAATTACATTTGGCAAAATGTTTATAACCTGATCGATTTCAGCCTTGGTATTTGTAACGCCAATTGAGATTCGTAGTGAGGCATCGGCGGTTTCTTCAGATAGCCCCATTGCAACCAGCACATGACTAGGCCTTGGTACGCCAGCGCTGCAGGCCGATCCAGCAGAGCAGGAAATACCTTCAGAATCTAGCAATAACAACATCGCATCATTTTCAGTTCCCGGAAAAGTTACATTCACTATTCCTGGAAGCGCTGGATCGGAAGCCGAATTTATAACGCAATCCGGTACGCTCTTTTTCAACTCGGCTATGAAATAATCGCGAAGTTCGCGAACCTTTGCAAAGTTTGAATTGCAATTATCAACGGCATGAATTGCGGCGGCGGCAAACCCAACGATGGCTGGCGCATTTAAAGTTCCAGAGCGAATCTCTCGCTCCTGTCCCCCACCGTGCAAAATTGGAACTAAATCAATTCCACGTTGAAGAACTAAGGCTGCAACACCTAGTGGACCGCCAACTTTGTGCGCGCTAATGGTTGCCGCAGTAACGCCAAGTTTTGCAAAGTCAAAGGAGACTTTCCCAAAGCTTTGTACTGCATCAGTATGAACGGGAATGTCACCGGCTAGTTTTACGATTTCTGCTATTGGTTGCAGGGTGCCGAGTTCATTATTGGAGTGCATCACGCTAATTACAGCAATCTCAGAACCACGCTTTGCAAGCAAATCCGCCAAAAATTCCAAATCGATAAAACCAGTCTTGGTGATTGGAATCAATATTTGCTCGGCGCCTTCATGCGCGACTAACCACTCAATTGGATCCAAGATCGCATGGTGTTCAAAAGCTGAGGTAACAATTACCTTACGCCTTGGATCTCCTGCAATTGCCTTCCAGTAAAAACCTTTGATCGCCAAGTTATTTGCTTCAGTACCAGAACCAGTAAAGATGACTTCACTTGCCGCAGAACCTACTAATTCAGAGATTGCATGTCGGGCATCTTCCACATCTTTGCGAATCGCGCGGCCATGATTATGAACGCTAGAGGCGTTGCCGAGATTCTTCATCGCCTTTGCGACAGCATCAATAGCCAGATCGTTGATCGGAGCCGTGGCGGCATGATCAAGATAAATCGTCATGCCTTAAGGATACTTAAAGAATGGTGGCTTATTTTTTGGCAGCAACTGCCGCGGTAGCCTGCGGAAGCACATTAAATAAGTCGCCCACGACGCCATAGTCTGCCAATTCAAAGATCGGTGCCTCTGGATCCTTGTTGATTGCAACGATTAACTTTGAGGTCTGCATTCCAGCACGATGCTGGATCGCGCCAGAAATTCCGCAAGCTACATAAAGTTGTGGGCTAACAGTCTTTCCAGTCTGTCCGACTTGGTGGGTATGTGGATACCAGCCGGCATCAGTTGCTGCCCTTGATGCGCCAACTGCGGCTCCAAGTGAATCTGCGAATGCTTCAACTGGCTTGAAATCGCCATTAGTTCCACGACCGCCAGAAACAACGATTGTTGCTTCGGTCAACTCTGGACGTCCACCTTTGACTGCTGGCTCTACAGAGGTAACTGTGGCCAGTTTTGCGCCGTCAGAAATTGTTGGAGTGAACTCCTCTTGCGCAGGTGCGCCACTTCCAGCAAGAACCTCAATTGAATTTGAACGAAGTGTGATTACGGCGCAGCCATGTGTAACAGTTGCGTGCACCGTTGTACTTCCACCAAATACTGATTGCGTTGTAATTAAATCAGCATCAACATCAATTGCATCGGTAATTACGCCAGATTGCGTTAATACCGCAAGGCGACCGGCAACTTCTTTGCCACGTGCACTTGATGTAACCAAGACCGCCTTCGCCTGCTTTGCTGATGCTAACTGAGCCAAGGTCTCGGCTATTGGGGCTGGTGAAAACTTGGTGGCATCAAAGCCGTTAACAACTACTACTTTATCGATAGCAAAAGCAGTTAAGCCGGCGATAAGTGAAGGGTCAAACACAACAGCCGTTACTTCACCAATTCGCTTTGCGAAGGTTGCAAGTTCGCCAGTTGATTTTGCAACCTGACCATTTACGCCATCGACGAGAATTAATACTGAACTCATATCACCCTCTTTTCAGCCAAGAAATCTACGAGTATTGTGCCACCATCGCCGCCATCTTCAACTTTAACCCCAGCGCTTCTTGCTGGACGAAGGAGCGCATCTTTAACTGTTGACCAGGCCGCTTTAGCACCAACTGCATCTGTAGATAAACCAAGATCGCCAATTGATTTCGTTTCAATCGACTTCTTCTTTGCAGCCATGATTCCTTTAAATGATGGGTAACGCGGCTCGTTAATTTTCTCAATAACACTTATAACCGCTGGGAATTTTGCCACCATATTTTCAATGCCAACTTCAGTAGCACGAGCAATCTTTACTTCCCCCGCCGTTGGATCAACTTCGACTTTTCCGGCAAAAGTTAATTGGGCCCAATTAAGACGTTGTGCGAGCATTGCTGGAACAACGCTCATGCGCGCATCGGTTGATTCAGTACCGCAGAAAACTAAATCAAAGTTTCCGCTCTTAATAACATTTGCCAGGACCAAGGAAGTTGCGAGCGCATCTGATCCCGCAAGTCCCGCATCAACAACATGTATCGCGTCATCGGCGCCCATTGATAAACCTTTACGTATAGCTTCAGTGGCGCGATCTGGACCCATTGAAATCAAAGTGATCGTGTGGCCACTTCCTTCACCAGCCTCTTTTGTTGGTGAATTTGCTTCGACAATACGAAGGGCTTCTTCAATGGCATATTCATCTAAATCATTTAGAACCGCATCTACTCCAGCGCGATCTAATACCTGGCCATTCATCTTCTTCTCTGCCCATGAATCAGGCACTTGCTTAACGCAGACGGCAATTCGCATGTGGGCAATGTTACTGACCAGTAACCAAAACCGCTACCAATACTCGGCGGTATCGCGCCACGCGTCATAAACTCTGCAACGTGCTCGCACTCCTATCTCCAGGACAAGGTTCCCAGACCCCCGGCTTTCTAGCCCCGTGGTTGGAATCAGAGCTCGCTACCTCTCTTATTAACATCTGGTCTGATGTAACAGGTTTAGACCTAAAGCGCCTTGGCTCAACTGCCGAAGCCGATGAAATTCGCGAAACTTCAGTAGCCCAACCACTTCTTGTTGCTGGCTCGCTGTTGGGCGCAGCTTGGACCTTCCAGGGTGATTACTCAAATATTTCTTACTTCGCAGGTCACTCCGTTGGTGAAATCGGCGCCGCAAGTCTGGCGCAAGTAATGGATGCCAATACTGCAATGCAATTAGTTCGTACTCGCGGCGTTGAGATGGCTAAAGCAGCCGATGGAACAGAGACAGGAATGTCTGCCGTTTTAGGTGGCGATCGAGAAGTTGTTGTGGCCGCCCTCCTCGCTCTTGGTTTAACTCCAGCAAATGAAAATGGCGCTGGTCAGATTGTTGCCGCTGGATCTTTAGCTGCACTTGCAAAATTGGCCGAAAATCCACCAGAAGGATCTCGAGTGCGCGCACTTGCAGTCTCTGGCGCTTTCCACACATCAACGATGTCACCTGCGGTTCCAGTCTTATCTGAACTTGCAAAGAAGATTGATGCAAAAGATCCGATAATTCCATTCATCTCAAATAAAGATGGCGCGATTATTGATAATGGTCGTGAAGTTCTAGATCGAATTGTTGGTCAGATTGCTGGACCAGTTCGTTGGGATCTTTGCATGGAGACCATGGCAAAATCTGGAGTAACTGGAATTATTGAACTGCCACCTTCAGGAACTCTTGCGGGATTAATAAAGCGCGCGCAACCAACCATTGAAACCTTTGCCCTTAAAACACCGGAAGATATTCCAGCGGCGCAAGAATTTGCCAAGAAACATGGGGGTGGTTGATGTCTCTTAAATTTGCCCCAGAAAGCCAGAACGCACGCATTCTTTCGGTAGGCGCTTACCGTCCACCTCGGGTAGTTCCAAACTCAGAGATTGTCGGTCGCATTGATTCCACAGATGAGTGGATTCAACAACGTACCGGGATTGAAACTCGTCACTTTGCAGATGCCGATGAATCTCTTATTGATATGGCAACTATTGCAGCAGAGCAAGCAATTACTCGCGCAGGATTAACTTCTGCCGATATCGACGCCGTTATCTTCGCAACGATCTCTTACCCCTATCAAGCACCATCTGCTGCAACTGAAATCTTGGTCCGCATCGGCAATACCAAAGCTGCTGCTTTTGATATCTCAGCTGCTTGCGCGGGTTTTTGTTACGGCGTTGGCATTGCAAATGACATGGTGCGTAACAAAACTGCGAATAATGTTTTAGTAATTGGCGCAGAAAAACTCTCTGACTTTACCGACCCAGATGATCGCGCAACTGCCTTTATCTTCGCTGATGGCGCTGGCGCAGTTGTAATTGGCGCATCGAAAGATGTTGGTATCGGGCCGACAGTTTGGGGCGCAAGTGCCGAGACTCGTGAAGCGATAGTTCTTGAACCTTCTTATCTCGAATACAAAAAGAATCCTGGCAAGACTGATTTAGGTTGGCCAAATATCTCCCAACAAGGTCAGACTGTTTTTCGTTGGGCTGTTTATGAGATTGCACCGATAGCCCTTAAAGCTCTGGCAGAAGCCGGGCTAACTGTTGATGAACTAGATGCCTTCATCCCCCACCAAGCAAACGAGCGAATCATCGACTCCCTTGCTAAATCAATGAAATTGCCAGAGACCGTTGCGATCGCTCGCGATATTCGCACGACTGGTAATACCTCGGCCGCATCGATCCCGTTGGCGATGGACGCGCTCCTAAAAGAGCGTCCAGATCTCCACGGTAAGAGCGCCCTTCTCGTAGGATTTGGCGCAGGGCTTGTATATGCCGGCCAAGTAGTTGAACTTCCACCAGTACCAAAGATCTAAATAGCAAACAATCAAAAAATAACAGGAGATAAAAACAATGGCACTAACAGTTGATGTAGTACTAGAAGGAATCAAGGAAATCGTTGTTGAAGTTGCAGGCATTGATGCTGGCATCATCGCAATGGATAAGAAGTTCACTGATGACCTAGATGTTGACTCACTCAGCATGGTTGAAGTTGTTGTTGCAGCTGAAGAAAAGTTCGGCGTAAAGATTCCTGACGAAGAAGTAACAAAGATGGCCACCGTTGGTGACGCTGTTAACTTCATCGTTGCAAACGGAAAGTAAGTAAGCCTTAAATAATGAGCCGTCGTCGCGTTGTTGTAACTGGTCTTGGCGCCACTACTCCTCTGGGCGGAGATGTACCCACAACTTGGGCAAATCTCCTCGCAGGTAAGAGTGGCGTTCGCAAACTTGAAGATGAGTGGGCGCAAGAAGCATCAGTTACCTTCGCCGCGCGCGTAGCGGTCGAACCATCTGAAGTTATGGAGCGCGTAGAAATGCGTCGCCTAGATCGTTCAGAACAGTTCGCACTTATTGCCGCTCGTGAAGCTTGGAAAGATGCTGGCGCACCTGATGTAAATAAGGAACGTCTCGGTGTTGTAATTGCATCAGGTATCGGCGGGGTAATCACACTTCTTGACCAGTACGACATTTTGAAAACAAAAGGCGCTCGTATGGTTAGTCCCCATACAGTTCCAATGTTGATGCCAAATGGTCCATCAGCAAATGTTGGTTTGGAATTACAAGCAAAAGCTGGCGTTCACACTCCAGTATCTGCATGTGCATCTGGCGCAGAAGCTGCCGGTTATGCACTTGAAATGATTCGAAATGGTCGCGCCGATATCGTCGTAACTGGCGGAGTTGAAGCAGCAATCCACGCACTACCAATGGCGGGCTTTGCATCAATGAAAGCGCTCTCAACTCGCAACGATGATCCAACTAAAGCTTCTCGTCCTTACGACAAAGATCGTGATGGCTTTGTACTTGGCGAAGGCGGCGGAGTTCTTGTCTTTGAAGAGCTCGAGCATGCCAAAGCGCGTGGCGCAAAGATTTACGCAGAAGTTATGGGTCAAGGTTTAACATCAGATGGGTATCACATTGCCGCCCCAGATCCAGATGGCGCCGGAGTTACTCGCGCCGTTAAGTTCGCACTCGAAGATGCGGGCATTCCACTTTCAGAAATTGTTCACCTAAACGCGCACGCAACCTCAACACCTGCTGGCGATGTTGCCGAAGCTAATGCACTTACTAACGCGCTCGGTGCCGATATTTCTCACGTCGCAGTTTCTGCAACTAAGTCAATGACCGGCCACTTGCTTGGCGGGGCTGGCGCAATTGAATCAATCTTCTGTGTCCTTGCGATGTATCACCACAAAGCACCACCAACAATTAATATTGAAAATCTTGATGACGCAGTAAAAGTAGATGTCGTGCGCGATGTGCCACGCGATCTACCTGCTGGTTCGATTGCTTGCTTGAACGATTCCTTTGGCTTTGGTGGCCATAATGTCGTTCTAGTTTTCCGTTCTTACGAAGGCTAATTACTTAACTTTAAAACTCACCGAAACCGTTACCGTAACGGTCTTTGGAATCGTAGTGGTGTCATACATTCCGCCCGCAGAGGTATCAACTGAGTCTGGCGCCGTCACCTGTACGGGACCACCCGACACCGCAATAACTGGGCCGAGTTTCGAACCTACTGCCTTTGTGATTGCCTCGCCACGGACCTTGGCATCTTTTGTCGCCTCAGCCAATAATTGCGGGCGAAGGGCAGCCAAGTTTGAAACATAATATTGCGGTCCATAGTTATTTACATTTACTCCTGTTTGCAGAAGTGAACCAAGGTTGGTGCTCAAGGTCTTTACAAGTGCCACATCTTTAGAACGAACAACAACATTTCTAGATGCCTGATAACTCAACATGCGACCGGTTGGATTGCCGTTGATGTATTCAGCCATGGCTTGGGTATTGACTCCCCCGACTTCGATTCCATCTGCTGGGATTCCGCCCTTAGTTAAATATTCCTGCAACTTAATAACGCTGGCCTCAACCTTTTTAACGGCTGTTCCTACATTTGGTGAAGACTCTTGAACATATAAAGTCCAAGAAACATTATCGGCAACTGCGGAAGTCTTTGCCTGGCCAGTTACGGTAATTGAGTTACCTGATTTTGCGGATAAACCATTTCCAACAAGATTTAGACCTTGCACCAAACCACCTGAAACTATTGCAGCGGCAGCGATTGTTGCTATGTAACGGCGATTAAAGATCTTGTTTGCGACATTGTTTTCCATGGCTAAATACTAACGACTTTCCCGGAGGCATCCTCTTGGATTCCTCGGCGGTAGCACTCAAGTTCCACATCCCAACGAACTCCTAGAGCCTCGTTCATGGCTTCTTTCAAAGTTTCAAAACTCTTATATGAATCAAGGGCTGTCTGAATTCGGTTCTCATGGATCATTACATCGCCAGTTGATGAGGTAACAGCTTGATGAAGTCCAAGATCTGGGGTGCAGCGATACAAAACTCCTTCACCGCCGACTGTGGAAAATTCGCGCACTTCAAAGCGTAAGTAATGCCAAGACTTAAGTGTCGATGCAATCTTTGAAGCAACGGGTTTTACATCACGCCATTGCAATTCCGTAGCCAAAGTTCCGGCAGCGAGCGCTTGTGGTTGCCAATTTAATTCCACGGGATAACCAAAGATTTGATTTAGCGACCATTGGATATGGCGCAGCAAAGCTTTCGGAGCTGAATAGATCCGCAGATCTCCAGCAAGCAAAGCTGTACTTGTGGGTACAGAAATAGGTGTAGCCATGAAGTCTTTCCCTCATCAATGTCTTCCAATTAAGGCTGCCTTGGTGCGACCTTCCCCAGTCCACCGCAGGCTCATTACGAGGTGTTAAATCAACTTCTTGCCTCAATTATGGTCGCACTAACCGACATTTGGCTAGTCCAATTTCCTTGCAGAAGCGTTCACAGCCTCAATCTTAGGTTCAGTATTGCGTAAATTGCAGTTACACTTGGCAACAGTCCGACGCTTGGCAGTACCCGTTCACTCGGTAAATCTGTACAGAGGAAGACCGGTACGTAAGGAATTCTTAAGTACCAACATTTACCGTAAGGAAAAAAGCTACATGGCAACAGGTACAGTTAAGTGGTTCAACTCTGAAAAGGGTTTTGGTTTCATTGCAGTTGATGGTGGCGGACAAGATGTATTCGTTCACTACTCAGCAATTCAAGGCAATGGCTACAAGTCTCTAGATGAGGGTCAAGCCGTGACTTTCGAAGTCGTACAAGGTCCTAAGGGTCCTCAGGCTGATGCAGTTAACCCTGCTTAATCGCTAACAATTAGAAAGCCCCGCCAAATCTCTTCGGAGAAATTGGTGGGGCTTTTTTAATGCACTGAACTAGTAACCAACTTGCTTTGGCACAGTTCCAATCTTCTTTTCAAGGGCTTTAACAGAACTAAAGGGATTTGAATCCTTGCCGGCTTTCCAGGCATCTAAATATTTCCAGGGATAAAGCTCTCCTCTACGCACCCACCAAATATTTGCAG
>CANBVR010000041.1 GCA_947372965.1 Actinomycetota bacterium | reverse complement strand
TGGCCATTGGCTTCAAAGCCATCCATTTCAACAAGGAGTTGGTTGAGAGTTTGCTCGCGTTCATCATGACCGCCACCCAAACCTGCACCGCGTTGACGTCCAACGGCATCAATTTCATCAACAAAGATAATTGCTGGAGCATTTGCTTTTGCCTGTGCAAATAAATCACGAACTCGCGAGGCACCAACTCCAACAAACATCTCTACAAATTCCGAACCAGAGATGGAATAGAAAGGAACATTTGCTTCCCCAGCTACGGCGCGTGCAAGAAGCGTCTTTCCGGTTCCTGGTGGGCCATAAAGAAGAACTCCCTTTGGAATCTTCGCGCCAATATCTTGATATTTCTGTGGCGCAGCTAGGAAATCTTTAATTTCTGTTAGCTCTGCAACTGCTTCATCCGCGCCCGCAACATCTGCAAAGGTGTTGGTAGGCATCTCTTTGTTCTGCAATTTGGCTTTTGATTTACCAAAAGAGAAGACCCTGTTTCCGCCTTGAGCATTGCCCATAAAGAGAAGAAGTAAGAAACCAATTAACAAGAGGGGTGCAAAACTCAAAAAGAGCGAGACCAAGAATGATTGTGTTGGGACCTTTACATCCCACTCTTTTGGCGGTGGATTGCTGGTCAGTAGTTCAACAATAAGTGGTTCTTCACCTGAAACGTAAGATGCATATAGGCGTTGTGAACCCTTTATATATTGGCCAGATTTGAGAATTACCTCAATCTTTTGGTCTTTATCAATTACCTTTGCGGATTCAACTTTCCCGGATGAGATTGCAGCCAAGATCTTTGAGGTATCTGTTTTAACAAACTGTGCGCCACTTCCGGAGATCTGACCAAAGACACTTACAGCAATAAGTGCGGCAACGATCCAGAATAAAGGACCTCGCAAAATTTTCTTAATGCGAATTTTATTAAATGGCGATGGGACTAACTTCTTTTCAGAGCTTGGGCTTTTCTTTATGGCCGGGCTCTTCTTCTTAGTTTTTTTATCGGTCATGAATACATGTGCTTTGCTAGAACGCCGATGAAATCTAAGTTGCGATATTTCTCGTTGAAATCTAGGCCGTAACCAACTACGAACTCGACTGGAATATCAAAACCTACATATTTAACAGAGACATCTACTTTCGCTGCTTCTGGCTTTCGAAGCATTGTCAGGATTTCTACACTCTTAGCACCACGAGATTCAAGGTTTGACTTTAACCAAGCCAGAGTTAGGCCGGTATCGACGATATCTTCGATAATCACTACTTCGCGACCAGTGATATCACGGTCTAAGTCTTTAAGAATTCTTACTACGCCACTTGATTTAGTCCCTGATCCGTAAGAAGAAACTGCCATCCAATCCATTTCAATATGTCGTTGTAGTGAGCGAGCAAAATCTGCCATTGTCATTACTGCGCCTTTAAGCACACCAATTAACAAAAGATCGCGACCTTCATAATCTTTCTCTACCTGCGCAGCAAGTTCTTTTAACCTGGCTTGAATTTCTTCGGCAGAAACAATTACGCGTTCGATGTCGCTTCCGGTTGTTACTAGGTCCAAGGTCAGCTTCTTTCTTTTCTTGAGGTCAGGCCGCTACGGGTTAGTTATGAGAGCGAAAGTCTGCCCGAAATTCGGCCAACCTTCACACCACCCGGCAGGCTGGTTACCCCTTGCCCGCGCCAATCTGTGACTAGCGCCTCGATCGGCTCAAGATGTTCAGCGGTAATTGAGCCTGCCGGGGCTCCAGCGCAATAAAGTGCCAGCCGAATCACCCGACTTCGAATCGCCTTTGGGAGCTTGGTCAAAACTTCAATATCCAGACTCTTTGGATCTAATTCTGAAAATACATCATCAGCCATTGCATCTAGGGCTTGGCTATCTTCCCGAAGAATTCGAGCAGATCTTGATAGCGCTTGCACAATTCCTGGCCCGATCTCTCTTTCAATTACTGGCAAAATATTCTTTCGAACTCGAACTCTTGTAAATTCTTCATTCAAATTATGTGGGTCACTCCAGAAATCAATTCCTAATTCTTTACAAGCCATTTCCGTGACTTCTCTCGAAACGCCAAGTAACGGCCTAACAAATGGTCCATTAACTTCTGCCATTCCGGAAAGTGATTTAGTTCCAGAACCGCGGGCTAGCCCAAGTAAAACTGTTTCAGCTTGATCATTTTGAGTGTGCCCTAGGAAAAATAACTTTGCACCGTAAGTTTCAAGTGCCTGGTTAAAGGCCAAGTAGCGGGCTCTTCGTGCTGAAGCCTCTAATCCATCAACCATTACTACTTGCGCTTTGCCAGAAAATACTTCGGTGAAACCAAAGCGCTTAAGTTTGTTTACGGCATCTGTCGCGACCATCGCTGAATTATTTTGAAGTCCGTGATCAATAACTACTGGAATTACTTGAAAGTTATCTCCCGCTTCTAATTTTGTAGCGCAAGCAAGTGCCAAGGAATCTGCGCCACCGGAAACCCCAATAAGAATTGGTTCATGGGGGTTGATTTCGAGCAACCAAGACCGAATTGCTTGTCGCAACTCTAGAAGGGCTGGCGTATAAGTGCTCACTGGAACACTTTAATAACTTTTTAGACTCGACCGCCAGATGGCATAAGTCCCTTAATGCTGTACATATCTGAATAGATCAAGCCAACCTTCTTTGAATTGGCCTCCCACATCTTGCCGCCACCCGCGTAAATAGTGATGTGGTGAATATTTTGTACTGAGCCATCGTATGAATAGAAAAGCAGGTCGCCCGGGAGTAATTGACTAAATGGAACGCGCTTGGTGGCCACAAAATAGAGCGCTGCATTTAGGCGACTCCACTCTGTATAACCAAGTCCCGCAGAGCGATAAGCGGCATAAACCAAACCAGAACAGTCAAAAGATTTTGGACCTTGTGCGCCCCATACATATGGATAACGTGCAAGAACTTGTGCCTTTGCATATGCAACAGCTGCGGTTCTTATTGCTTCAGTAGATCTAATTGTGCTGCGCCCACCAAAGCCACGATCTGGCCAGACTTTATATTTAACATTCGTAGTGGCGGCAATATTTGCATTTGCTTCTTCCAAAAGTGCGAGTTGGCGTTGTTGTTCTAAGGTAACGCGGAAATTCTTTGCCTTAGCAAAATCTGCCATCAATTGGTTTTGGATTGCGCGCAAGCGATCAACTTCTTTTTGTTGCGCTGCCTTAGCTTCATCTGCGATCTTTTTCGTAGCAGCAACTTTTTCGGTAGCACTTACTTGGGCCGCCTTGGTTCTATCGGCTTCTAACTTTGCTGCTGCAGCTGCAGCCTGCGCTGCTTGGAAACGCTTTAGTGCAGTTGCATTTCCCGCACCTAAATTATTTAGAGTCGAGAGCCGATCAATTAAATCCTGTGGGCCATTTGCACTTAAAACGGAATTTATATTTGTGAAATCGCCGCCCATTTTGTAAGCGTTAGATGCCATCTTTCCAATTGTGCGATTGGCTGCGCTAACTGCAGCCTGAGTTTTCACAGCATGTGCCGCCGCAGCGTTTGCATTTGCGACCGCAATTGCGAGTTCTTTTAACGCTTTGTTGTAAGAAGCTCGGGCTTGATCAGCGACTGAAGTTAATTGATTTAAAGTTTGGGTTGCCTTGCTTAATTGATTTGCCGCCACTTTCGCCGCAGCTGCTTTTGCTTCTTCAGCTTTCTTCGCAGCATCAATTTGTTCTTGAGTTGGGGCTGGGGTTTTTGCAAGTGAGGCTGTTGGCGTTGCAAGTGAGCTCAAAAATGTAAGTGCAATTGCAGCACTACAGAGTTTGATCAAACGCTTAGATTGCATTATTTATTTGCCCCCAGGGAAGTGGATTTCCTAAGGATACGCAATCATGGCTAAAAATCCGTGGAATTTAAGCGGTGGTGATAGAAGTGTCGCTAGTTGGCTACATCTCTACGCTTGAAAAGAATTGCCACCAATGTGCCACCGCCAAATATGTAGAGCGCGGAAACTAGTAGCGAATGTTGGTAGGAAGCAGCTGCTGAGCCGCCTTCCCCAATATTTGAGAAATTGGCTGCTGGCAGCCATTTCATAGTACTTGAAATAACTGCACCTAAAATATTTTCAAGAATCAAAGACCATAGGACGCCGATTGAAATTGCACTTATAGGTGAGCGGAAAAGGAGTCCAAGAATCATTCCAAGTAGCCCATAACAAATTGTCGCAATTAATAGATTTAAAGAAGTTTGCCCAAGTAAATGCAAAGCATGCGAAGTTCCCCATTTTGTTGTGCTTACTTTTGCGCGGCCTGCCAATAGATAGGAAAGAGCAATACTGACCGCCCCAGCGAAGATAACCATAAGGATTGCAAAGATTTTCATAGAGATTAATTTCCCGAGTAAAATCTTCATTCGCGAAGGTTGGCGAACCAAGAGATTACGAAGCGTTCCATAGGTGTACTCCTGGGCAGTTTGTGATGCAAAGACGCAGAGCGCAACTAAACCTAGAAATACTCCAACAAGTTTAAATCCATACATCAGCCCGGTTTCTTGGCTTAATTGAAGTGCCGTCACTGTTTCCCCGCGTCTGGTATTTCCACCAGAATTAATACGTAGAAAAACTAAAGAGGTAAATAAACCAGAAAGCGCGGTTACGGTAGCAAGGGTGGAGAGTAAGAGTGTCGGGCGACGGAGTTTTCGCAATTCGGCAATGACTACATTAATCATTCATCAGCTCCAGTCATCTCAAAGAAGGTTTCTTCTAAAGTTGGCAGAACTGGTGATAGGGATTGCAATGTGATTCCAGCATCAAATGCCAATCGATTTAACGTCGACGCCCATTCAGGTAGCGCCTTAATATGAACCGCACTTTCAATAACCGTAACGATATGCCCTGCTTCTTGAACAAGTTTTACCAATTTATTTAGATCGACTTCGTACTCAGGTTTTGCAACAATTATTGGCTCTTGCGATGCAAGCAACTCATGTGTTACTCCAGTAAAAATAACTTTACCCAAGCGAAGCATCACTAGGTGGTCGCAAATCATTTCAAGTTCACTGAGTAAGTGTGAGGAAACAAAAACTGTTGTTCCGGCACTTGAGAGATCACGAAGCAACTCTCTTATCTCCTGAATTCCAGATGGATCCAAACCATTTGTCGGTTCATCCAAAATAAGTAGCTCTGGATTTGGTAGAAGTGCTGCCGCAATTCCTAAGCGTTGTTTCATTCCTAATGAATAAGTCTTGTACTTCGATTTTCCGCGATCGGCTAGGCCCACTTTGGCGAGTAATTCTGGAACTCGCGAAATCGGAAAGCCACCAAGGGATGCCAATACACGCAAATTTTCTGCACCTGAAAGAGCTGGATAAAAAGCAGGACCTTCGATCATTGCACCAACGCGTGGTAAATATTTCTCTGGCTCTCTTATATCTTCACCTAAAACGGTTCCGGTTCCATTTGACGGTGAGATTAATCCAAGGAGCATTCGAATGGTTGTGGTCTTGCCCGAGCCATTTGGCCCAACAAAACCACAAATACTTCCAACTGGTACTTCAAAATTCGCATCATCAACAGCTTTACGTTCGCCATAAATCTTGGTCAAGCCACTAACCGAGATTGCGCTCTGTTTCATACCAAGACCTTAGCCCCTAAACTTGGCTCATGACGCATCAACATCGTCCTTGGGGATACTCCAACGAACAAGCAACCTCGCAGGGAGCTGCACCTGACTGGGAGTTACACGAAGAGACACTCGCAGTGCGCGCCGGGCTCGCTCGTTCTGGCTTTGGCGAAACCAGCGAAGCAATGTACTTAACAAGTGGCTATACCTACGATTCGGCAGAACAAGCAGTTCATTCATTTACTGATGAAGTAGACCATTTTGTTTACAGTCGCTTCGCAAACCCAACAGTTTCCATGTTTGAACAGCGCCTTGCTGCAATTGAAGGCGCTGAGTACTGCGTTGCAACTGGCTCTGGAATGTCAGCGATGTTTTCAGCAGTTGCCTGCTTAGTGGAAGCCGGCGACCATATTGTTGCTGCAGCATCAATGTTCTCTTCTTGTTACGTTGTGCTCTCCGAAATTTTGCCAAAGTGGGGAATCACTGTTGAGTTTGTAAAAGGAAGCGATCCTGATGTATGGGCCAAAGCTTTAACAAAACCAACAAAAGTTGTCTTTATCGAAAGCCCAAGCAATCCAATGTTAGATGTTGTAGATATTCAAATGGTGAGCGATTTGGCGCATAAAGTTGGTGCGACTGTAATTGTTGACAATGTTATGGCTTCACCAATTATGCAAAAGCCACTAAAGCACGGAGCCGATGTTGTTATGTATTCCGCAACCAAACATATCGATGGCCAAGGCCGGGTATTGGGCGGGGCAATTCTTGGAAGTTTTGATTACATTCAGGGATCTTTAAATCCATTTATTCGTCATACCGGACCAACCCTGAGCGCATTTAACGCCTGGGTCTTAGTCAAGTCACTTGAGACTCTTTCAATGCGAGTAAATCGAATGAATGAAAGTGCCCAAGAAGTTGCCGAGTTCTTAAGCAATCATCCAAAGGTTGCAAGTGTTAATTATCCCGGCCTCAAGAGCCACCCGGGTTTTGAGATCAATAAGAAACAAATGAGCGGCGGCGGAACCACGCTAAGTTTTGAAATATCTGGCGGTAGCGAAGAGTTATTTAAAGTTATGGATAAGCTAAAAGTTATCGATATTTCAAATAATTTGGGTGATAGCAAATCATTAATTACTCACCCAGCCTCTACAACACATCGTCGCCTTGATCCAGCAACTCGCGCTTCAATGGGAATTTCGCAATCTCTTGCTCGATTGTCAGTGGGCTTGGAGCATGCAAGTGATTTGATTAAGGATTTACAACAAGCACTGCAATAACAAGCAGCAATGAATAAACGCTCAGGTAAGTAATCGACCACTGGAATAGTTTTGCGGCGGCCTTTCCTGAATCAGGCCCATCAATCTTTATTAATTGCTGGATGAAGCCAAAGCCAATGACGAGAGTTATAACCCAGCACCACCACGGAAGATGTTCGCTCCAGTTAACGCCTAGCGAGCAGATAATCATGGCGATTGTGTGAAACCAAGATTGTTTTTGAACCGATTTGATAGATGCAACTACTGGCAGCATAGGAATTCCGGCAGCTTCATAATCATCGCGATACTTGATTGCTAGCGCCCAAAAATGTGGCGGCGTCCAGAAGAAGATAACTAAGAAGAATAACCAGGCAGTTAGTGAAAGTGAATTTGTAATTGCCGCCCAACCGATAAGTACTGGCATGCAGCCAGCTATCCCGCCCCAAACAATATTTTGAGAGGTGCGACGCTTTAATCCGATGGTGTAGCCAAAGACATAAAAGACAATTGCTGCTGCTGTTAAAACTGTTGCAAGAAGAGTTGTGAAGATTGAAAAAATCGTTAACGAAATAACAGTGAGGGCAGAGGCAAAGATAAAAGCTTGCGTCTCTGAGACTTCCCCAGTAACAAGTGGTCGCTTGGAAGTGCGAGCCATCAAGCGATCCGAATCAATTTCAATAATCATATTAAAAGCATTTGAAGCACCTGCAGCCAACGTTCCACCGAGAAGCGTCCAGAAAGTTACCGACCAAGAAGGCACGCCCTTTTCTGCCAAAAATAGCGCCGGCAAAGTTGTGACTAGGAGAAGTTCGACAACGCGCAATTTCATTAGCGCGATATATGGGGCAATTGCCGACTTACTCATTTGGCTAGGGTACTTGAATCTGTCGTCGATGGCTTTGCAATCGTCGCTAGCATTTTGTCGATCGCCTTGCGGGCAAGAGCGCGATTGGTTTCGCGTGGGGTAACTTGATCAGCAATAACGGCAAAAACGTACTGCTCGGTTCCAACTTCGACATAGCCAGCCAAACTCACCGAGGTATTAATCCACCCAGTTTTGGCTTTGACTAGACCAACAGCACTTGGAGCATCCTTAACAAATCTATTTTCAAGAGTTCCACTTTCACCAGCGACTGGAAGCCCATCGTAAATAACTTTTAGTTCTGGTTTTGTTTTAATCCTAATTAATAATGTAGCAAGTGTCTTTGGCGTGATTCGATCTTCATGAGAAAGGCCACTTCCATCTTGAACCTCAAGGCCTTCGGTAGGAACTTCGAGATCGGTAAGAGTTTTTAAAAATGCACTCTGAATTCCTGCACCATCTGCAGTGAATCCCATCTGCTTTGCTGCGGTGCGTGCAAGGCGTTCAGCCAATAAATTATCGCTATACAAAAGGCAGAACTGTGCGATCTCACTTACCGGTGGGGAAACAATTTCACGAATTAATTCCGGAGTACTTTCATTTGGGGTCGCAGGTTTTATGTGGAACACATATTTCTTGCGAAAGAAACTTTGTAGTGCGGAGATATCTTTGGAATAAACTCCGCTGTTAATAAGTGTGATGTTGTGGGATTTTGTTGTTGCAAGCGCAGAACTTACTAAGCCCGGGAAAAAGGTGCGATGATATTTTTTTGCCTCATATTTTGAGGCAGTCATCCATGGATCACTAGTGCTCTTTAATAGAAAGGTATTCGGTTGATCGGTCTTATAGATCCCAGTGGTAAAAGTCTTATCCGGTCCCAATTGCGTAATTGCAGTTGTCATCGCGACTAACTTGAGAACTGAAGCCGGAGCTCGCGGCGTATCACCAGTTTGATCGTACAGAACTCCCTCATTGCCGGG
>CANBVR010000040.1 GCA_947372965.1 Actinomycetota bacterium | reverse complement strand
AATTAGAAGAGCAATGCCTATGTATATCGCCGACCACGTAACTACTTGCCATGAGGCGGCGGTTAATTCGCCTAAAATCCAAGAGTAAACCGGACGAAGAGAAGCGCTATGTCGTTGTTGGAGATAGGTTTGAACAGCGGTAGCGAAGGATCCAACAGCAATACCGGATAGAAGAAGTGAGTTGGGTTCGGCAAAAAATTTCCCGGATATAAAGAAACTAACTACGACGGCAAGAATTGCGCCCCCAAAAGCAAAAGCTGGTAGCAATCCATAGAGATTGCCATGTGAATTAGTGATGGCAACCGTGGCGCCAAGTCCAGCGCCAGCGGCAGCCCCAAGCAAATATGGATCAGCAAGTGGATTTCGAAAAACAGTTTGATAAACGGCGCCACTTGTTGCCAGGGCGCTACCAACCAAGGCGGCAAGAATTACCCGCGGCAGACGAATATCTAGAAGGACTGATCTTTCTTGTGGCGATAAGCCGCTCTTAATTCCAAATAGGGATTTAAGAATTGAAGAAAATGGGATCGAGATCGGACCAAAACTAATTCCAAGCAGAGCAACTACCACCAGCACAATTGAAGTGAAGGCAGTGATCTGCCATCGCCAAATTGAGCGAAGCTCATCGCTGCTTGGAATTTGTTTCGTAAACATTTTAGGCGGTTAAGCCTTTCCTGCGATTGAGGTACTTATGAACTTATAGAAATCCACTAAGCGCGGTCCCCAACGAGATGGAATGTCCGAAGGTAAAACAATTACCTTGCTAAATGCAACCGCCGAGATTCCAGCCCAACCGGGCCGAGCGCTAACGGTTTTTGCAGATTCGCCATATTCACCATCGCTTAGGAATATAAATTGAGGATCTGATTTAAGAATGTATTCATTTTGCAATTGGGGATATCCGCCATCATCTGCTTTGGCCGCAGCATCGGCGATATTTACCAAATTAAAATCTGCATAGACCTTGCCAATGAAAGTACTAGATGTGGCGGAGTAAAGAGTGTTATCTAGTTCGTGAAAGAAATTGGCGCTCTTTCGAAGCTTTCCACCAGAAACTATTTCACCGATTGATTTCTTCATACTCGAAACCAAAGCGGCCGCTTGGCTCTGCTTATTTGCAAGCTTTCCTAGTTGGGTTATCTCAGAATAAGCCTCGCTCAGGGAATTGGGAGTGCGTTCCACAAAAATCGCCACTTTTAGGGCCTGCAATTGCTTGATTACTGCATCGGCCTTGGTCGCGGTACTTTGAATTATTACGAGGTCTGGCTTGTACTTTGCGATTGCTTCTACATTTGGGTTAAAGGCGGATAACTTCGTAATAGGCGCGGTCTTTGGGAAATTAGAAAGATCATCAACGGCTATGACTTGTTTTCCGGCGCCAATCGCGAATAGGTCCTCAGTTGCGCTAGGCGAAAGCGAAATTATTCGATTTGGGGTTTTTGAACCTGTTGCATGCACTGCAGGCGATGTGGCAAAGGCCAATCCGATGATTACAAAACTTGCCGCGGGTATGGCATATCGATACTTAAACATAAAAAAACTCCCTCAAACTTTGAGGGAGGAAGCTTGGGCTTAAAAAGATAACTCATCTTCTCGAGGCCCGACCTTCCTCCGAGGTCGGAAACATCAGCAATTCGTTAGGCGACCTGGCTTAGTTTGCGAAGCAAACTTCTACAGTTGCGAAGACAGCGCCGGGATTTAACCGGACTTCGCTAAACGCTTTGCTACTAGAGGTGTGATCTCCAGTGGGTAAAACTTAGCACGATCTAATTGTTGCGACGTGTCTTTCGACCGGCAAGAAAGGCGAGTCCGATTGCAATTACGGTTGCACCGCCCAGAAGGAAAACTTCAGCGCCTTCAAATCCACGATGATCTTCACGAATATGGTCGGCAGGTTCGCGGTGAACGCCATTAACGGTTTCACCTGATTCGTGACCCGGGGCGTTTTGACTTACTGCCGGAGTTGGTGCGTTCTCCTCCGCAAATACTGAATTGGATGGAAGGGAGATAAAAATTGCGGAAGTCAGTAGCAAAATAGTAAATATTCGTTTAGCCATTACCGATCTCATAGCGACAGGGTACTCTTTTCAACATGGAATATCGTCGCCTTGGCAGTAGTGGAATGTATGTCTCAGAAATTTCCTATGGAAATTGGATCACACACGGTTCTCAGGTTGAGCAGAATTCGGCAATTGCCTGTGTGCGTGCCGCTCTTGATGTCGGAATCACTACATTCGATACCGCCGACGTCTACGCAGGAACGAAGGCTGAAGTTGTTCTCGGCAAAGCGCTCAAGGGTGTTCGACGAGAAAGCTATGAATTATTCACGAAGGTTTACTGGCCAACCGGACCAGGAAAAAACGATCGCGGGTTATCGCGCAAACACATCATGGAATCGGTACATGCTTCCCTGAAGCGACTTGGCACTGACCATATCGATCTCTACCAGATGCATCGTTTTGACTACGAAGCGCCACTTGAGGAAAGTATTCGAGCCTTCGAAGATTTAATCCGCCAGGGCAAAGTTAATTACATTGGGTTCTCTGAGTGGACTGCGGATCAAATTTCCGCGGGCTTGGCGATTCAAAAGGAACTTGGTTACACCAGATTTGTTTCTAGCCAGCCACAATATTCAGCGCTTTGGCGCGTTATTGAATCTAAAGTCATCCCACTTTGCGAGAAAGAAGGGATCGGGCAGATTGTTTGGTCGCCAATGGCGCAAGGTGTTCTAACGGGTAAATATCTCCCAGGAAAGAAGCCACCTGCTGGCTCCAGAGCCACTGACAAGAAAAGCGGCGCAGAGATGATCTCTCGTTGGATGAAGGATGATGTGCTTGGTGCAGTTGCGAAACTAGTTCCAATTGCGCAATCACTTGATTTAACTATGGGGCAACTTGCCTTAGCTTGGGCGCTTTCGAATAAAAATATCTCTTCGGTAATCATGGGAGCAA
Organism: Actinomycetota bacterium; assembly: GCA_947372965.1. Taxonomy (GTDB): domain Bacteria; phylum Actinomycetota; class Actinomycetes; order Nanopelagicales; family Nanopelagicaceae; genus AAA044-D11. The sequence goes on along the minus strand of CANBVR010000040.1, from coordinate 5,920 downwards.
CAAAGCCAAAGCAGGTAAAAGATAATGCCAAAGCTTCGGGGATTAAATTGAGTGCCGACGTATTAAAGGCTATTGATGACGCCCTAGGAAATGTGGCAGCCCGCGATCCAAACCTGACTGAAAGTCCGAAACCGCGGGCCTAGAAGTTAATTTATTGCGTCGCCGCGATTTACTTGTGGCTGTGGTGCGCGAAGGCGACGAATTTGGGTTGAACGTAGAAAGCCGTAAATTCCAACGCCCTTAGTTGACTCACCTGGAAACTTATCTTCGATTATTTTCTTTATTTTTCGTGAAAAGAATAGACCTGAAACGAATGAATAAAGCATCAATGAATACATGAACAAGATCGCGAAAAGTTGAATGTACTTATTTGGAATCATCGTCAGTACGAGAACTGCCATGATCGCTGGCAAGAAGAATTCACCAATAGTGCGACGAGAATCTACATAGTTGCGCACATATTTCTTAACTGGCCCTTTGTCGCGAACCGGTAAGGCGTTTTCATCGCCGCGCATGTAAGCGGCGCGAGAAACAGCACGAGCTGCGCGAATTGCATCCTTGTCGCGGCTCTTTGTCGCCTTAGTTACAGGGGCTGTTATTGAATTGATCTTGGTCTTGGCAACTGCCTCTTTACGCTTTGGAGTGGCCTTGCCCTTTTTGTTATCTGATTCAGTCATGTGCCTAAGGTAGAGCCAACATTCTCTCTAGAGCAACTTTGGCGTGTTTTGCCGTCTCTGAGTCGACCGAAATTTGATTTACCAAGCGTCCATTCACGACCGATTCCATAGCCCATACCAAGTGGGGGAGATCAATTCGGTTCATGGTCGAGCAATAACAAACTGTTTTATCTAGAAAGTGAATTTCACGGTCGGTGTAGGTATTTGCCAGGCGCTGTACAAGATTTAACTCTGTACCAATCGCCCATTTACTTCCAACTGGAGAGTTTTCTATCGCTCTAATAATGGCTTCAGTGCTTCCGACTACATCTGCGTTAGATACAACTTCATATTTGCATTCAGGATGCACAAGGATCTTAATTCCTGGAACTTTCGCCCGCATTTCGTTGATATTTTCGAGGGAGAATCGGCCGTGAACAGAACAATGACCGCGCCATAAAATTACTTTTGCGCTACGGATTTGTTCATTCGTTAAATCGCCATTTGGCTTCCAAGGATTCCAGACAACGCAATCTTCAAGTGTGAGTCCCATTTTCAATACTGCGGTATTGCGGCCGAGGTGTTGGTCGGGGAGGAAGAAGACTTTTTCGCCCCTATCAAAGGCCCATCTAAGGGCGCGTTCGGCATTCGAAGAGGTGCAAACCGCGCCGCCGTTCTCGCCTGTAAATGATTTGATTGCCGCAGATGAATTCATATAGGTAATTGGGATCGTCACTTCAGCTATCCCTAACTTTTTGAATACATTCCAAGCTTCATTTACTTGATTTGAGGTAGCCATATCTGCCATCGAGCAACCTGCTGCTAGATCAGGAAGGATCACCTTCTGATTCTTGCTTGTCAAAATATCTGCACTCTCAGCCATAAAGTGAACACCGCAAAAGAAAATAAATTCCGCACTTTGGTTCTCTTCGGCAGATTGCGCCAACTTGAAAGAATCTCCGGTGATATCTGCAAATTGAATTACTTCATCGCGCTGGTAGTGATGCCCAAGAATCATTGCGCGATCTCCAAGGGCTTTCTTCGCCGCGATCGCCCGAGCAATAAGGTCTGGATCACTTGCGGCCGGTAATTCACCTGCGCATGAGACGCCCCGTTCGCTATTGAGATCCTTACCCTGGCCAAGCAGTAGAAGGTCGGCAAGTTTCGACGGGCTCATGGGCTCATTATGGGCTAATATTCGATTATGAGCACAGGATCAACTACAGACGTCACAATCTCATCTGCGCAAGCTACTGGGATCCTTCTAACTGATGTAGCCGCAACCAAGGTTGCTGCGCTACTTGCCCAGGAAGGTCGCGATGATCTAACTCTTCGCGTTGCAGTACAACCTGGTGGTTGCTCTGGTCTTCGTTACCAACTCTATTTCGATGATCGCGCTCTAGATGGCGATACCGTTACAACTTTCGGTGCTGTAAAGGTTGTTACCGACAAGATGAGTACCCCTTACTTGATGGGTGCATCAATCGATTTCGTGGACACAATTGAGAAGCAAGGCTTCACAATTGATAATCCAAATGCCCAGGGCTCATGCGCCTGCGGCGATTCTTTTAACTAAGAACCTAAATTTCATCGCCTCATAGCGTTTAATACCCAACTATGAGAATTGCAATAGCAGGTTCAGTAGGTCGCGATCACTTGATGACCTTTCCTGGAAAATTTACTGATTCCCTTGTTGCAGGTTCACTCTCTAAAGTCTCGCTCTCTTTCCTCGTCGATGGTTTAGATATTCGTCGCGGGGGAGTTGGGGCGAATATTGCCTTTGGAATGGGCGCTCTTGGGCTAAATCCAATACTTATTGCAGCAGTTGGAAAAGACTGGGCGGATTATGATGCTTGGCTATCGCGACATGGCGTTGATACCGGCCACGTAAAAATCTCAACAGAGTTATTTACGGCAACTTTCATGGTTACCACCGATCAAGAACTCAATCAGATCGCTTCTTTTTTTCCTGGAGCGATGTCAGAAGCTCGCGAAATCGAACTCGCACCTATCATTTCTAAAACTGGAAAATTTGATCTCTTCGTTATTTCGCCTGATGATCCCGAAGCTATGTTGCGCCACAGCGAAACAGCCAGATCTTTGAAGATTCCATTTGCCGCTGACCCTTCCCAGCAACTTGCGCGCATGTCGGGCGATGAGATCAAACTGCTAATAAAAGGCGCGGACTATCTATTTTTAAATGAGTACGAACAAGCTTTGACTTTACAAAAAACCGGGTGGAGCGATGCCGAATGTTATGGGCAAGTTCGAGTCCGAGTAACAACTCTTGGTTCAAATGGTGCACGCATTGAAGAGCACGGCAAAGAGACAATAACTGTTGGTGTTCCAGCCGAGAAGGCCAAAGTGGATCCAACTGGAGTTGGTGACTCTTTCCGTTCAGGTTTTCTAGCGGGCTTATCATGGGGCTTTAGCCACGAGCGCTGCGCACAGATTGGCTCAATGCTGGCAACCTTCTGCATTGAAACTAAAGGTACTCAGGAATATCGCTTCGACCGTGATGAATTTTTAACTCGGTTTACAACTGCATATGGAGCAGCAGCTGCTGATGAAGTCGCGCATCAAATTAATCCGCGGCTAATTTCTTAATTCAGAAACGACTTTCTTTAAAGCGCTAAGTAAGGCTGAGACATCCTCGAAAGTTGTGGCGTGGTGAATCGTTAGTCGGATATTGCCTGTTGTCGAAAGCCCCATAGCTGCAAGTACATGACTTGGCTTCATGTTTGCAGCGCTGCATGCAGAGCCAGCATCAATGGCAAAGCCTAGATCGGCCAGACGGGTGATTAGGTGCTGCGAGTCAACGCCATCGAAGATTATTGAAATTAGGTGAGGCGCTTGTCCGTCAATTACTTTGCATTGAGATATTTCGGAGGCCAAGAAGGTTTTAATTTGCTTATTTATCTCAGCAATCTTCGCCGATAAATTCTTCTCGTCGGCAACCCAGCTATCAATTGCAATCGCCGAAGTAATAATTAAAGGTAGCGATGCTGGACCTGGGCTGATTTTCCCATCTAAATGAGGGAGAGGGTTTTTCCATCTGGCTTTCTTTGAGATTGCTAGAACTCCAACGCCAGCAGGACCCATCCAACTCCTTGAATCCCAAAGTGCAACGTCCCAGTTTTCTGGCAAGGCCCTTCGTGTACCGCAGGCGGTTGCATCGATGAAGCTGGCGCCAAAGTTGGTTGGCAGATTCTCTTGGATTACGCCAGTCTCTCGGTTGCAAAGTTGAATTGCTACCAAGTCAGAATTCGAAACTGTTGAATAATCAATTTGTCCAAATTGGTCAGATGGTAATTCTTGGCTCTGTGCCAGTGAACTGGCAATGACAAAGGCGGCCATGCGGTCAGTCGCACCGTATTTGAAATTTAAGTGTTCCTGCTTTAATCCAAGGATTCCTAAGTGGAAGCCTAAATTAGGTTCTCCTAGGAAATGAATTTCGTCAGATCGAACTCCAAGTTGCGAGGCAAAGGTTTCCTTGGCTTCATTTAGAAGTATTGATGCGCTCTTTGAATCGGTTCCCAATTTGCTTGGATCTGGCCAGGTCTGATCAAAGATATGAGGCAGCGCCATTCGAGCCCCGTCATGAAGACGGCTCTCGGCCTGGAAGTTATAGGTGATAGAAACCACGCTTGGAAGATTACCTCGACCTGTCTTGGGACACGAATCAGACAGATATTCTTGGCCCATGCGATTAATGCCATCCCGCCCTTCAGCCAAGGCCCTTCTTAGAGGCCTGCCAATCCTGGCCGCCGTAGGTGCGACTCTGACACTTACTTCTTGTTCAACATCGAATATTTCCGGAATGGGTTTTGAGAAGAATCTTTCGAGCGTAAATGACACCTCGTTATCACTCTGGCAAGGTGCATGGATTGCCGCTGGAGTTGTAGGAGTTTTTACTGCAATTTTAATCTTATGGCCAGTCTTTAGGCACCGTCGCAAGGGCGATGAAGTTCCAAAGCAAACCCAATACAACATTCCAACCGAAGTTGCTTACACCTTGATTCCTTTCATTATCGTTGCGGTTCTCTTCTATTTCACCGCAAAAGACGAAACAAAAATCACCAAGGTTTCACCAAGCAATGTCGCGGTTCATGACATCACCGTCAACGCCATTCAATGGTCATGGCAATTCACTTACAAGGATTCACCGGCTGCTCCAACAATTACCGGCACTCCTGAGAAGCCACCTCTTCTTGTTGTTCCCCAAGGCGAGAAGGTTCGCTTCACTCTTACCTCTTCAGATGTTGTTCATGGTTTTTGGATCCCAGCGTTCATGATTCAAATGCAAACATTGCCTGGAGTGACAAACCATCTCGAATTTACTGCAAACAAGATCGGGGAGTTCCCTGGTCGATGCAACATTCTTTGCGGCCGAAACCATTCACAAATGCTCTTTAAAGTGAAGGTAGTTTCGCCATCGGATTATCAAACCTACATCTCCACCGTTAAGGCGGCTTAAATATGACAACTTATGCAGAGCGCCCAGTTACCCAAACAACTAGTCGTTCGGTTGCCCCAGCAAGTAAGGGTCGACTTTTCGTAAAGTGGATTACCTCAACCGATCACAAGACAATCGGCTACCTCTACTTAATGACCTCATTTGCCTGGTTCTTAATTGCAGGTGTACTAGCCCTCTTCTTGCGCGCAGAGCTTGCTCGCCCAGGAATGCAATTCTTCTCTAACGAGCAGTACAACCAAATCTTCACAATGCACGGAACGATTATGTTGTTGATGTTTGCAACGCCACTTTTTGTTGGCTTTGCTAACGTGATCATGCCTCTGCAAATTGGGGCCGCTGACGTTGCGTTTCCTCGTTTAAATATGCTCTCTTATTGGCTCTATCTCTTCGGTGGCCTAATGGCATTTGGTGGGTTCTTAAGTCCTGGCGGTGCCGCCTCATTTGGATGGACTGCATACGCTCCGCTAGCGAACTCGCAATATTCACCAGGAATTGGCGGAGACCTTTGGGTGATCGGTCTTGCCGTAAGTGGTATCGGAACGATTCTCGGCGGCGTTAACTTCATAACCACAATTTTCACTATGCGTGCTCCAGGTATGACAATGTTTAGAATGTCGATCTTTACTTGGAACGTACTCCTAACTTCTATTCTCGTTCTACTTGCCTTCCCACCACTAGCAGCTGCTTTCCTTGGGTTGGAATCAGATCGAATCTTTGGTTCGCACCTCTTCGATCCGGCAAATGGCGGAGCGATGTTGTGGCAGCACCTCTTCTGGTTCTTCGGACA
>CANBVR010000039.1 GCA_947372965.1 Actinomycetota bacterium | reverse complement strand
ACTCAGCTCTTGGCCTAAAGGAAGCTAAGGACCTAGTAGATGCAACACCAGCTACTTTGATCGAAAAGGGAAGCAAGGAAGCAGTAGACAAGGCAAAGGCAGCTCTAGAAGCAGCTGGCGCAAAGGTCACCGTCAAGTAATTCCCGCTTTCACATCGAAAAGCCCCCGCTTGTCGGGGGCTTTTTTCTTGCCCGATCCCAAGACAAGCGCGGGGGTGGGGGTGTATAAGGCCGGATTAGACACAGGGCTGACCCCTCGGATACCCTACGAGTTCGCAAATCTTAAAACCCAGAGGTCAGGCATATAGCGGCTGAGACCTGGCGGTAGCCGTGCGTTTACATCTGGAGGAATTTTGGCCGCAACGAAGTCAAAGTCATTTGCACCTGCTCGTGTTTCTTTCGCGAAAATTCGTGAACCCCTCGAAGTACCAAACCTATTATCACTTCAACTAGACAGTGTTGATTGGTTACTTGGTAACGACGCATGGCGTTCTCGTTTAGACGTTGCAGAGAAAGCCGGACGTGGTGAAGTACCAAAGACATCTGGATTGGAAGAAATCTTTGAAGAGATTTCACCAATTGAAGATTTCCAAGGATCAATGAGTCTCTCATTTAGAGATCACCAATTTTATCCACCTAAGTACACAATCGCAGAGTGCAAAGAGCGCGACATCACTTACAGCGCACCTCTTTTCGTAACTGCTGAATTCACAAACAACATCACCGGTGAAATCAAGTCACAGACTGTCTTCATGGGTGATTTCCCATTGATGACACCTCGTGGAACTTTCGTAATTAACGGAACCGAGCGCGTTGTTGTTTCACAGATCGTTCGTTCTCCTGGCGTTTACTTCGAGCGCACAATTGAAAAGACATCTGATAAAGATATTTTGACTGCGAAGATCATTCCAAGCCGCGGCGCTTGGTTGGAATTCGAAGTTGATAAAAAGGATCTTGTTGGCGTTCGTATCGACCGCAAGCGTAAGCAATCAGTGACTGTTTTCCTTAAGGCACTTGGTTGGACATCAGAACAAATTCTCGAACAATTCGGAGAGTTTGAATCTATTCGTCTTACACTTGAAAAAGATAACGTTGAAACTCAAGACGAAGCTCTGCTTGATATCTACCGCAAGCTACGTCCAGGTGAGCCACCAACGAAAGAAGCTTCACAGGCTCTTATCGAAAACCTCTACTTCAATCCAAAGCGTTATGACCTTGCAAAGGTTGGTCGCTTTAAGGTTAATAAGAAGTTAGGTCTAGAACTAGAACTCTCAAAGGGTCTTCTAAACATTGAAGATATCGTTGCAACAATCAAGTACTTAGTCTCACTTCACAAGGGCGAAGCTCTTATGGAATACGGCAAGCAAGTACGTGTTGAAATTGACGATATCGATCACTTCGGAAACCGTCGCCTTCGTACCGTTGGTGAATTGATTCAAAACCAAGTACGTACCGGTCTTTCACGTATGGAACGTGTTGTACGCGAACGTATGACAACACAAGATGTCGAAGCCATTACTCCTCAAACACTGATCAACATCCGTCCAGTTGTTGCATCAATCAAGGAGTTCTTCGGAACATCTCAACTTTCACAATTCATGGATCAGACAAATCCACTTTCAGGTATGACCCACAAGCGTCGTCTTTCAGCGCTTGGACCTGGCGGTCTATCTCGTGAACGCGCTGGTTTCGAAGTTCGTGACGTTCACCCTTCGCACTACGGTCGTATGTGTCCAATCGAAACTCCAGAAGGTCCAAACATTGGACTTATTGGTTCGCTTGCAACATATGCACGTGTAACCCCATTTGGATTTATCGAGACTCCTTATCGCAAGGTAAATAAGGGTAAGGTCACCGATCAAATCGATTACCTAACAGCTGATGAAGAAGATGAGCACGTTATCGCGCAAGCAAATGCGCCGCTAACTGCTGATTCACACTTCGCAGAAGCACGCGTACTCGTACGTCGTCGCGGTGGCGAAGTTGAATACATTCACGCTGACGAAGTTGATTACATGGACGTCTCACCACGTCAGATGGTTTCTGTTGCAACTGCGATGATTCCATTCCTCGAGCATGATGACGCTAACCGCGCATTGATGGGCTCGAACATGATGCGTCAAGCAGTACCACTACTTCGTGCCGAAGCTCCATTCGTTGGAACTGGTATGGAATTCCGTGCAGCTGTTGATGCGGGCGATGTTCTACTTGCTCGTGGCGCCGGTGTAGTAACTGATGTTTCTGCTGATGAAGTAACTGTTATGCAGGATGATGGAAAGAGCGAGCACTACTTCCTAGAGAAGTTCACTCGCTCTAACCAAGGAACCTCACGCAACCAGAAGGTTGTTGTTGCAAAGGGTGACAAGGTTGACGTCGGTCAAGTAATTGCTGATGGTCCATCAACCGATAAGGGTGAAATGGCTCTTGGTAAGAACCTACTCGTGGCATTTATGTCATGGGAAGGTCACAACTACGAAGATGCAATCATTCTTTCACAACGTCTTGTTCAAGACGATGTACTTACATCAATTCACATTGAAGAGTACGAAGTTCAAGCTCGTGATATCAAGCTTGGGCCAGAGCAAATTACTCGCGACATCCCTAACGTCTCTGAAGAAGTTAAGGCTGATCTAGATGACCGCGGAATCATTCGCATTGGCGCCGATGTAGTACCTGGCGACATTCTTGTTGGAAAGGTAACTCCTAAGGGAGAAACTGAACTAACACCAGAAGAGCGTTTGCTTCGCGCAATCTTTGGTGAAAAGGATCGTGAAGTTCGCGATACTTCACTTAAGTTGCCTCACGGTGAATCCGGAAAGGTTATCGATGTTCAAATTCAAACATCTGATGATGATTTCGAACTTCCAGCCGGTGTAAACCAAGTTGTTCGCGTCTATGTTGCGCAAAAGCGTAAGATCCAAGACGGTGACAAGCTTGCTGGTCGTCACGGTAACAAGGGTGTTATCTCAAAGATTCTTCCAGTTGAAGATATGCCATTCCTTGCCGATGGAACTCCAGTTGATGTTGTTCTAAACCCACTCGGTGTTCCAGGACGTATGAACGTCGGTCAGATTCTTGAAACTCACTTAGGTTGGGTTGCAAAATCTGGTTGGGAATTAACCGGAAATGAGAAGTGGCAAAAGGATCTAATCGAACACGGTTACTCCCAAGCGCCTGCTAACTCAAAGGTTGCAACTCCAGTATTCGATGGCGCTAAGGAAGAAGAACTAATTGGTCTTCTTTCATCTACTCGTCCTAATAAGGATGGAATGCGTCTAGTTGGCGGAAACGGAAAGGCTCGTCTATTCGATGGTCGTTCTGGTGAGCCATACAAGGAAGAAATCACAGTTGGTTACATGTACATCTTGAAGCTCCACCACTTGGTAGATGACAAGATCCACGCACGTTCAACTGGTCCTTACTCAATGATTACGCAACAACCACTGGGTGGAAAAGCTCAGTTCGGTGGTCAGCGTTTCGGCGAAATGGAAGTTTGGGCACTCGAAGCTTACGGAGCGGCTTACACCCTTCAAGAGTTGCTCACCATTAAGTCAGACGATGTTCTTGGTCGCGTAAAAGTTTACGAAGCCATTGTTAAGGGCGAGAACATTCCTGAACCAGGAATTCCAGAATCATTCAAGGTTCTTGTAAAGGAAATGCGTTCCCTTTGCTTGAACGTTGAAGTTGTTAATGCTGATGGTATTGCAATGGATCTACGCGATACCGATGAAGAAGTGTCCCGTACCGCCGAAGAACTTGGAATCAACTTGTCACGAGTTGAACCTTCAAGTGTCGAAGAAGTTTAAGGAGAGAGGTTAAAAAATGTTAGATGTTGAATTTTTTGACGAACTACGAATCGGCCTTGCTTCTACCGACAATATTCGTGAGTGGTCCTTTGGAGAAGTTAAGAAGCCAGAGACCATCAATTACCGTACAGAAAAGCCAGAAAAAGATGGTCTATTCGATGAGAAGATCTTCGGACCTGTAAAGGACTGGGAATGTTCATGCGGTAAGTACAAGCGCGTACGTTTCAAAGGAATTAAGTGCGAACGTTGCGGTGTTGAAATTACACGTGCAAAGGTTCGTCGCGAACGTATGGGTCACATCGAGCTTGCTGCTCCTGTAACTCATATCTGGTACTTCAAGGGTGTTCCATCACGCCTTGGTTACCTACTTGACCTAGCTCCAAAGGATCTAGAAAAGGTTATTTACTTCGCTGCATACATGATCACCGAAGTTGATGCTGAAGCTCGTGAAGAAGATCTACCTTCACTAGAAAAGCGTTTGCTTGCGGATAAGAAGAAGATCGAGACTCGTCGCGATGCAGATCTTGATGCTCGTCAAAAGAAGCTAGAAGCAGATACTGCTGAACTAGAAGCTGCTGGCGAAAAAGCTGATGTAAAGCGCAAAGTCCGTGAAGCTGCCGAGCGTGAATTAAAGACTCTTCGCGATCGATCACAACGTGAACTAGATCGCCTTGATGATGTTTGGACTCGCTTTAAGAACCTAAAGGTCCAAGATCTTGAAGGTGACGAAGCTTTGTACCGCGAACTAAACGATCGTTTTGGCGTTTACTTCAAGGGATCAATGGGCGCTGCTGCAATTAAGGCACGTCTTGAAACTTTCGATCTCCAATCTGAATTCGAGAAGCTAACAGAGCTTGCTCAAACCGGTAAGGGACAGAAGAAGACTCGCGCTATCAAGCGTTTAAAGGTTGTTTCTTCATTCCTTAACACTCGCAATCACCCAGCATCAATGGTGCTTGATTGCGTTCCAGTTATTCCACCGGATCTACGTCCAATGGTTAAGTTGGATGGTGGTCGTTATGCGACATCAGATCTAAACGATCTATACCGTCGTGTAATCAACCGTAACAACCGTTTGAAGCGTCTTGCTGATCTCGGCGCACCAGAGATCATCGTAAATAACGAAAAGCGTATGCTTCAAGAAGCAGTGGATGCGTTGTTCGATAACGGTCGTCGTGGTCGCCCAGTTACAGGTCCAGGCAATCGCCCACTTAAGTCACTGTCAGACATGCTTAAGGGTAAGCAAGGTCGTTTCCGTCAGAACCTTCTTGGAAAGCGCGTTGACTACTCAGGTCGTTCAGTAATCGTTGTTGGTCCACAGCTAAAGCTGCACCAATGCGGTCTACCAAAGCAGATGGCGCTAGAACTTTTCAAGCCTTTCGTAATGAAGCGCTTGGTTGATCTCAATCACGCACAGAACATTAAATCTGCAAAGCGCATGGTCGAGCGTGCTCGTCCAGTTGTTTGGGATGTTCTTGAAGAAGTAATTGCAGAACACCCAGTTCTTCTAAACCGTGCACCAACCCTGCACCGTTTGGGTATCCAAGCTTTCGAACCTAAGTTGGTTGAAGGTAAGGCAATTCAGATTCACCCACTCGTTTGTACAGCATTTAACGCTGACTTCGACGGTGACCAGATGGCGGTTCACTTACCTTTATCTGCTGAAGCCCAAGCCGAAGCACGTATCTTGATGCTCTCAAGTAACAACATTTTGTCGCCTGCATCAGGTCGTCCAATCACATCTCCTACACAGGACATGGTTCTTGGTCTCTACTTCCTAACTTCTCTTCGCGAAAACCAAACCGGTGAAGGCCGCGCATTTGGTTCAGTTGCAGAAGCAGTTATGGCGTATGACCAAAACTCACTTTCACTACAAGCAGCTATCAAGCTACGTGTAACCCACAATGGAACTACTGAAGTTCGCGAAACCACACTTGGTCGCGCGTTATTCAATGAAGTTCTTCCAGAAGGTTATGCATATGTTGAATACGATGTCACCAAGAAACTTCTTGGAAAGATCGTTGATGACTTGGCAGAAGGTTTCGCCAAGGTAACAGTTGCTCAAACTCTTGATGCTCTTAAGTCACTCGGCTTCCACTGGGCAACTCGCGCTTGCATCACAATTGCAATCGAAGATGTTGTAACCCCAGCTCGTAAGCAAGAGATCCTTGATGGATATGAAATCAAGGCTGAAAAGGTTCAAAACCAATATGAAAATGGTTTGATCACTGATGACGAGCGTCGCCAGGAACTTATCGAAATCTGGACCAATGCAACTAACGAAGTTGCAAAGGCGATGGAAGATAACTTCCCTAAGACCAACCCAGTTTGGATGATGGTTTACTCAGGTGCTCGTGGAAACATGATGCAAGTTCGTCAGATCGCAGGTATGCGTGGTCTGGTAGCGAATCCAAAGGGTGAAATTATTCCTCGTCCGATCAAGTCAAACTTCCGTGAAGGTCTTTCAGTACTTGAGTACTTCATTTCTACTCACGGTGCTCGTAAGGGTCTTGCAGATACAGCGCTTCGTACCGCTGACTCTGGTTACCTAACCCGTCGTCTTTGCGACGTGGCACAAGATGTAATCATTCGCGAAGTTGATTGCGGAACTGATCGCGGTCTAACACTCGAACTCGATGCTCACTACGAGACATCACTATTCGGCCGTAACCTCATCGAAGATGTGGTCTCAAATGGCAAGGTAGTAATGGCTGCTGGTACTGATATCGGCGATAAGAACTACAAGCTTCTAACCGATGCTGGTGTAACAACTGTAAAGGTTCGTTCAGTTCTAACTTGCGACTCAAAGTTTGGTCAATGCGCAATGTGCTACGGCCGTTCAATGGCGTCAGGCAAGCTAGTTGATGTCGGCGAAGCAGTCGGAATTATTGCTGCTCAATCAATCGGTGAGCCAGGAACTCAGCTAACAATGCGTACCTTCCACACCGGTGGTGCGATGTTGTCTGGTGAAACTCAAATTACTCATGGTCTGCCACGTATTGTTGAACTCTTCGAAGCACGTACACCTAAGGGTGTTGCGCCAATCGCAGAAACAGCAGGCGTTGTTAGCTTCCTTGAAGATGCAAAGGGTAAGAAGATCATTGTTACCCCTGAAGATGGACAAGAAGCAATTGCTTATCCATACACACGTCGTCAAAAGCCACTTGTTGTTGAAGGCGATCGCGTAAAGGCCGGAGATCGTTTGATCGAAGGAAACGTAGATCCAAAGCAAGTGCTCAAGATCCAAGGTGAGCGCACAACTCAGATCCACCTCGTTAACGAAATTCAATCTGTTTATCGTTCACAAGGTGTATCAATCCACGATAAGCACATCGAAATTATCGTTCGCCAAATGCTTAAGCGTCGTACAGTTCTTGAACCAGGAGAGACAACTCTTCTACCTGGCGAGCTTGTTGAGAAGAACAAGTTCGAAGCAGAGAACCGCGAAGCTGTTCAGAACAACCGCAAGCCTGCAATGGGTCGCCATGAACTTATGGGTATCACCAAGGCATCACTTGCAACCGAATCATGGCTATCAGCTGCATCATTCCAAGAGACCACAAAGGTCCTTACGGATGCTGCCCTTGCAGAGAAGAGCGATCCACTGCTCGGTCTTAAGGAGAACGTCATCATCGGTAAGTTGATTCCAGCTGGTACTGGTCTTGCTCGTTATCGCAATGTATCTGTTGAACCAACAGAAGAAGCGAAGGCAGCGGTTTACGCAGCCTATGACGAATACGACTTCACACCATTTGAATCACAAGGTTCTGGTGAAGCAGTTCGTTTGGATGACCTAGAAGTTCGGTAAATCTAGTTAATCTTTAAAAGATTAAAGCCCCGGCGAGAAATCACCGGGGCTTTTCTTATACATAAAATTAATACTTTATTACTTGGCACTTGATAGTTGGATGAAGCACAAAGCCATCCCCGCTAAGCAAATCCCCGCTTCTTGTGTAGATTACGGGGCGATGGGAGAGAATTCCTTCAGACCAAAATGCGTAATCCATTTCTAATTTGTTATTTGCAAAAGTTCCAGTGAATTCACCTTTGGAATTATCTTTTTGATAGAAGGCATAAGTTAAGTAGCCTTTGATCTCACCTTTGACTTGGGAGTCAATTTTTAAAAGTACTTGATCTTTTTGGAGTGAGCCGTAATAACAATTAGCTAATGAAAGTTGCTTGCTACTGTTGTGAGTGACGATCCAGCCACTCGAAGTTAAAACTGCAAATAGGGCAAGGGTAAGAACTGCCAGAATAGTTCGCTTCACTTATTTAAATATACAACCAGAACTGCCGCAATGAAGTGCGAAGCAAATGCTGCTGCAGTCAGTGCGTGAAATAGTTCGTGAAAGCCAAACCACTTAATAGAGAGTGTTGGTTTTTTGATTGCGTAAATAATTCCGCCCGCGGTATAAAAAATTCCGCCAAGCAAAATGAGTAAAAAGATAATAACGCCGCCTTTTTGCCAAAAAGCTGGGAGGAAAAATACTGCAGCCCAACCGAGCGCAATATAAAGAGGTACGTAAACAAAGCGGGGTGCATTTAGCCAGAAGATTCGGATGAGTGCAGTCAAAATTGCACCGCCCCAGACCGCGGATAGAAGAATTACGGCGCTTTGGTGGCTCAAAAGGTAGATCGAAAACGGGGTATAGGTTCCAGCGATCAAAATCGGGATATTTGCATGGTCGATCCGGCGCCATAGGGCCCGATACTTCTCCTGCCACTTGACCCGGTGGTACAAAGCGCTGCAGGTGAAGAGAGTTACGGCGGTTAAAGTGAAGATTCCGAGCGTGATTCGCCCCTGAAGGCGGTCGGCGGTGGTAATTAGGACTAATCCGGCGACCAGGGAGACTGGGCTCATCACCAGATGGATCAGGCCACGGGCTTTTGGCTTGGAGGGAGCCTGATTTTCGGCCAATTTCATCTATCAACCATAGGGCTTTGCTCCAAAAAGGGCTCGGCGTGTCGCATAAGGCGCTTCGAAAGAAATGGTCGGGAAAGGAGTAAGAGACCCGTTTTGACCTTTCGGACTTGGCTCAGATACCCTTCGCGTCTGCTCTTTTTTACGGAGTGCTATTTCCATGTGCGATTTATTCGCACTTGATTTGCGAAGTTGGGTCAACACACCCGACCGCGTGGGTCGGGAAACAAGCGCAA
>CANBVR010000038.1 GCA_947372965.1 Actinomycetota bacterium | reverse complement strand
TTGTGATTTTCAAAGACGCGGAAGAAGCGATCGAGGCGGACATCCACGCTGGAGGGTTGGACCATCGCTGCTTCAAATGGTTCGACCTTTACGCGGCCAGATTGAATTTCGGACTTAATATCGCGATCACTTAGTAGCACGAGCCGACCCTATATCTTGAATGGGTCTTGATTAAGTTACTCGTGAGTAGCATTATTGTGTCATGAGCCATTACACCGCCAACCTGCGCGATATCGAATTCTGCCTCTTTGACCTGCTCGAGCGTGAATCGATCATGGGTAAATCCATCTTCAAAGATGTCGATCGCGAAACTGCAATGGGAATGTTGGAAGAGATCAAGCGCCTTTCGGAAAATGATCTTGCGGCAAGTTTCATTGAAGGCGATCGTCTTGGGACAACATTTAACAAAGAGACCGGTGATGTCACTCTTCCGGAAAGTTTTAAGAAGTCTTACCGCGCTTATATGGATAACGAGTGGTGGCGCATTGATGCTCCAGAAGAAATTGGTGGCACTTTAATTCCACCTTCAGTTCGTTGGGCTATTGCCGAAATGGTTTTAGGTTCTAACCCAGCAATTCATATTTATGCCTCCGGTACATCGTTTGCCCAAGTTGCTTTTTACCTTGGCACCGAAGAACAAAAGAAAATTGCAAAGTTGATGGTTGATAACGACTGGGGCGCAACGATGCAACTTACGGAACCAGATGCTGGTTCTGATGTTGGCGCTGGAAGATCTAAAGCCGTAAAGCAGGCAGATGGAACTTGGCACATCACAGGCACAAAACGATTTATTACTTCTGGTGATTCAGATTTAAATCCAAATATCATTCATTATGTTTTAGCACGTCCAGAAGGTGCTGGACCAGGAACAAAAGGGCTAAGCCTTTTCTTAGTTCCAAAGTTTATGTTTGATTTTGAAACCGGCGCACTCGGTGAGCGCAACGGGGTTTATGTAACAAATGTCGAACACAAGATGGGGCTAAACGTTTCGGCTACCTGTGAAATGAATTTGGGAGAGAAGCAACCTGCTGTTGGTTACCTGTTAGGTGAAGTTCACGAAGGTATCGCTCAGATGTTTAAAGTAATTGAATTCGCGCGCATGATGGTTGGTACTAAAGCGATTGCGACCTTAAGCGCTGGTTACCAACAGGCGTTGAGCTATGCCAAGGTTCGCGTGCAAGGCCCGGATCTAACAAAGGCGGCAGATAAGGCCAGCCCACGAGTAACGATCATTAACCATCCAGATGTTCGCCGATCCTTAATGGTGCAAAAGGCCTATTCCGAAGGAATGCGTGCTCTAGTTCTTTACACCGCCTCGATTCAAGATGCGATTGCAATTGCGCGTGCCGAGAAAGATGAATCGAAGATTAAAGATCTAGAAGCGCTAAATGATCTGCTGCTGCCAATCGTTAAGGGTTATGGCAGTGAAAAGTCCTGGGTTTTGCTTGGCACTGAATCACTTCAAACCTTTGGTGGTTCTGGATTCACGCAAGATTGGCCACTTGAGCAATATGTTCGTGATGCAAAAATTGATACTTTGTATGAAGGAACGACCGCCATTCAAGGTCTTGACTTCTTCTTCCGTAAGATTGTAAAAGATGGTGGTCGGGCAATTGGACTACTTGGAAAAGAGATTGGTGCCTTCTGCGCATCTGGTGGCGAACTTTCCGAAGAGAAGGCGGCCCTTGGTAAGGCTCTTGAAGATGTAAATGGAATTATGGGAACGATGGTTGGTTTTGCAATGGAGTCCCAAGAAAAGCCAGAAGAGATTTACAAGACTGGTTTAAATACCTCACGCCTTTTGATGGCAGTCGGTGAAGTAATTATTGGTTGGTTACTTCTTCGCCAAGCAGAGATTGCAACGAAAAAACTTTCAAATCCAGGTCGCGATGCTGATTTCTATGCTGGAAAAATTGCTGCGGCAAAATTCTTCATCACAACAGTGCTGCCACATATTCGAGCGGAACGAAAGATCGTAGAAGCTGAAACTGGGGCCATTATGAACATCCCAGAAAGCGCCTTCTAACTTCACCACAAGATAGAGTTCGCAGGTGTTAAAAAACCTGCGCCATGAAATCTTTCTTTTTCTAGGCGCGCTCTTCTTTGCCTTTAACGGCGTTCCGAGCAAATTAATTATGGAGACGGGTCTTCTCTCGGCTACACGATTGACTGAAATCAGAACTATTGGCGCCTTTGTCACGATGCTCGCCTTTGTTCTGATTCGGAATCGAAAATCACTTACGGCGAAACGAAGTGATCTACCTTGGCTAGTAGCCTTTGGGCTAGTTGGCTTTGCTGCAGTAAATCTCTTTTACTTCTTATCTATCCAGAGGCTGCATGTGAGTATCGCTCTAATTATTGAATTTACCTCGCCAATCTGGATCTCGCTCTATTTAAAATTCATTGCAAAAAAGCACGTTTCACCTCTTATGTGGTGGGGCTTAGCCGTTGGTTTTTCTGGGCTAATTCTTTTAGCGCAAGTTTGGAAAGGAACGACTCTCGATACTCTGGGAGTTATCTTCGCAATTATTGATGCATTTGCGATGACTGGGTATTTTTTATTAGGTGAACGAATGTTAAAGATTAGAGATCGGCCATCTTTAATGGTTTGGGGCCTAGGGGTTTCCTCGATCTTCTTTCTAGTTATTCAACCAATCTGGAGTTATCCAACCGCGATCTTCAAAGCTAACGTTGAATTGACCGGTCGCTTTGCCGGTCACTCCTTTACCGGTTGGTTTCTAATTCTTTGGGTAATCGTTCTTGGCACCGTAGTTCCATATGCCTTTGTTCTAAGTGGCCTACACGGCCTAAGTGCCTCAACTTCAAGCGTAATTGGCATGCTCGAACCAATCTTCGCCGGCATCTTTGCCTGGATTATTTTGCAAGAGCGCTTATCTACTTGGCAGTTAATAGGTGGTGCGATTATCTTGGTGGGTATCTACCTAGCCGATCGCGCCAAGGCAGATATTTAAGGGGCGGCAATGGAGAACTTTGCAGATCTAATAAGTGCAAATAAAGAGTATGCCGCGAAATTTAAATCGCAAGGCCTTACTGGCCAAGCGCTTAAGGGCCTGGCAATAGTTACCTGCATGGATTCACGAATTGATCCATTACACATTGTTGGGATGGAAGCTGGCGATGCCAAGATTCTTCGAAACGCAGGAGCTCGTGTTACCGATGACGTACTTCGAACCTTGGTTCTCGCAACTCATCTTCTAGGTGTTAATCGGGTTTTGGTTATGCCACACACTGATTGCCGAATGGCTAGCGCTGATGAGGCCGAGATGCATGCCGCGATCATGGAGAAATCTGGCGTTGATACTCGCGGAATTGAAATTAGAACGGTAAAAGATCAGAAGATCGCACTTTTAAAAGATATTCAAAGAATTGAAAGTTATCCGCTTTTGAATAAAGGAATTAAAGTGATGGGCGCTATCTTTGATGTGACAACCGGGGAAATAACCCCGATTAATTAATTATCTTTTGTAAACGATTGCTCTTGGCTCGAATAACTTGGCGCCATATCGGCAAAGCGTGAGAAGTGAAGTTGGGCCGAGACGGTAATTGTTCGGGTCTGACCGTTACGGTGCTTTGCAACAATTAGATCAGCTTCGCCAGAACGGTTTGCACCGTCATACATATCATCACGGTGAAGCAGGATTACAACGTCAGCATCTTGTTCGATCGAACCAGATTCACGAAGGTCAGAGAGCATTGGCTTCTTATCTGCACGTTGTTCTGGTGAACGGTTGAGCTGGGAGATTGCAATTACTGGAACATCTAGTTCTTTTGCCAGCAACTTTAGATTACGTGAGAACTCGGATACTTCTTGTTGGCGATTTTCTACTTTCTTTCCAGCAGTCATCAACTGTAGGTAATCGATAATGATTAACTTTAGATTGTGGCGCTGCTTTAATCGGCGAGCCTTTGCCCGGATCTCCATAAGTGAAAGGTTTGGTGAATCATCAATAAATAGTGGTGCGGCAGAGATTTCACCCATGCGCTTTGCCAGGCGGCCCCACTCTTCATCAGTGAGAACGCCAGAGCGAATGTTATTTAGTGCAACACGAGCTTCGGCAGAGAGCATGCGCATTGTAATTTCAGAGCGGCTCATTTCTAGCGAGAAGATAACTGAAGTATCACCATTGTGAATTGAAGCATGACGTGCAATATCTAGGCCAAGAGTTGATTTACCAACAGCTGGGCGCGCAGCAAGAACAATCATATTTCCAGCATGGAAACCATTTGTGAGGTTATCTAAATCTTTGAAACCAGATTTAACGCCTTCGCCGCCAACACCATTTGAAATTGCTTCGATATCGTCAAGGGCTTGCGGAAGTAATTCAGATAATTGAATGTAATCCTCAGAGGTGCGGTGTTCTGTTACGTTGTAGATCTCGGCTTGTGCTTGATCAACAGCATCATCAATCTCGCCTTCTTGCGAATATCCAATTTGAACAATCTTTGTTCCCGCTTCAACTAAGCGGCGCATGATTGCTTGGTCGCGAACAATGCGTGCGTAGTAACCAGCATTTGCCGCAGTTGGAACTGAGTTAATTAAGGTGTGAAGATAAGGTGCGCCACCAGCTCTTGCGATATCGCCGCGCTTGGTTAGCTCTGATGCAACTGTTACAGGGTCAACTGGTTCGCCGCGACCATAGAGATCCAAAATTGCATCATAGATAAGTTCGTGTGATGGGCGATAGAAATCGCGATCTTTAATTACTTCAACAACATCGGAAATAGCTTCTTTAGATAACAACATGCCACCGAGAACACCTTGCTCGGCAACTAGATCTTGTGGTGGGGTACGTTCGAATTCAACGTTGCCAATATTTGAAGAGTTATTATTTCCACGGTTGTTTGCGCGGTTGGGAAGTTCGGAGATACTCATAGTTCCACCCTCCCAGATCCCACTGACAAGTAACGGTTGTTACTTCTGTTTTGTATAGGCCTAACTTAATGAGTATCTCCGCGTAAGGGTTATTAAGCGGCGAGGAAGGTGTGAGGATGTCTGTGGGTAAGGTGTGAATAGTTGTTGATAAACGGTGGATTAACTGTTCATAACTTTGCTATTAACGCTCATATGAGCGTGAGTGGTTGTGGGCAAAGAATCTTTTTTACATCTCATATATTAAGAAAGGCCCACCTCCGTTAGGAAGTGAGCCTTTAATAATTAGATTTTATTATGCAGAGACAACGTTCACAGTAATTGTGGCGGCAGTTTGTCCGTGAAGTGAAACCTTCGCAGAGTACTTTCCAGCCTTCTTAATGTGTCCACCGGCTTGCTTGACGCTGTGGCGATCGATATCTAGACCAGTTGCAACCTTGATTGCAGCAACGATGTCCTTATCGGTTACAGAACCGAATAGAACGCCTGATGCGCCAACCTTGGCCTTAACGGTGATATCTGCCTTCTCAAGAGCTGCCTTGATCTCTTTTGCATGATCAAGATCGCGAATTGCGCGAGCGCTCTTTGCGCGACGGATGCCTTCAATCTGCTTCTCGCCACCGATGGTCCATGCGATTGCATAGCCACGAGGTAGAAGTAGGTTGCGAGCGTAGCCATCTTTAACAGTTACAACATCGCCTGGGGTACCTAGACCGTTTACATCACGAGTAAGGATTAGTTTCATTTTAGTTAACCGTCCTTATCTAGCTGTTGAGGTGTAAGGCAGAAGTGCCATTTCGCGGCTGTTCTTAACAGCTGCGGCAATCTGACGTTGGTGTTGTGTGCAAGCACCTGTTACTCGACGAGCACGGATCTTGCCGCGATCTGAGATGTACTTACGTAGAAGATTGATGTCCTTGTAGTCGATATAAGTTGCCTTATCGCGACAGAAAGCACATGGCTTCTTCTTAAACTTCTTCATTGCTGCTGCCGACATCTTGCTTACTTTTGGCTTTGGCTTCAGCGTCTTGTTATTTCTTGCGCCCACTGTGGTGCTCCTTTTTAGGATGCCCCGACGATTCGATTAGAAAAGTCAGGAATGGTTGGTTTATTTAGAACGGAGGTTGATCGTCAGAACCGGCTGATGACCAGCCGCCGCCGACAGGAGCTGCAGACCATGGGTCTTCAGCTGATGCAGAATCTGAAACAGGAGTAGAGAATGAACCGCCACCATTACCACCGGCACCAGGTGCGCGAGTTGTCTTGGTTACTTTTGCAGTTGCATTTCTTAAAGATGGACCAACTTCGTCAACTTCGACCTCGAACACTGTGCGCTTTTCGCCCTCTTTGGTTTCGTATGAGCGTTGCTTTAAACGACCAGAAACAATTACGCGCATTCCACGAGTAAGTGACTCTGCAACGTTCTCCGCTGCTTGACGCCAAATTTGGCATTGCAAAAAGAGGCTATCGCCATCTTTCCATTCGTTTGTGTTCTTATCTAGGTAACGCGGAGTTGAAGCAACGGTGAACTTTGCAACTGCAGCACCAGATGGTGTGAAGCGCAGTTCAGGGTCGTTAACTAAATTACCGATCATTGTGATCGTTGTATCTCCAGCTGCCATATCTTTTTCTCTCTTATCTCTTTTTTATCTACTTTAGATGCTTGTTGGTTATTTATTCTGGGCGAACGACTTTGGTACGAAGTACCGATTCGTTCAAATTGAGTTGGCGATCAAGTTCTTTAATCGCTTCTGGACCACAGTGCATATCAACGACTGCGTAGATACCTTCGGGCTTCTTGTTGATTTCGAAGGTCATACGACGACGGCCCCAAATGTCGAGCTTGTCGACTTTGCCACCACTGTCTTTGATGATCTTGAGATATGTCTCAAGGCTTGGTGCGACTGTGCGTTCTTCTAATTCAGGATCGAGAATGACCATGAGTTCATAATGACGCATACGTTAACCCCACCTCCTCTGGACTAAAGCGGCCACGGGATTTCCGCGGCAGGAGGGTTAAAAACCTTCAAGCAAAGTTCACGGGTGTGAACTAGTTGAAGGAAGGCTAAGCGTAACCCTCTGTGGCTGACAAGAGAAATTCGCGGTTTTGGGGATCAAATTCAGGTGTGGATTTACGTATGAGCGCGGCCGCAAAGTAGCCCAGGGCGCCGATTCGGATCAAGATGGCGGCGGCATAAGCCTTTTCTGGAATACCGAAATGCGAACCTGAATACACAGCTAGGTACTCCCAAATAGCCAAGTGGTAAATCATTTCCGCGCCCTGCCAAATCCAAAAGGCAGTTCGATCTTTTTTATCGTGTAGTGCCAAGATCGCAAGCGGAGTTAACCACAAAATATATTGTGGTGAATAAACCTTTGATGCCGTTACAAAAATTGCAACAATGAAGAAGGAACTTTGCGCCAAGGTTGGAATTTCTTTAAGCCCCAATTGGAAAATAGAAAAAGCTGCCGCACCTACTAAAAATAGAAGTGGGGAAAATATATTTAAGTGATCAATGTGAATTCCAAAGATATAAAGAGCGTGCCAAATTGATCCCCAATCAGCTCCCCGCTCTGAATTTAATTTAAAGAAGCGATACCAACCAGTTGGGGTTGTGAGAATAAATGGAAGATTAATCAAAAGCCAAGTAGCTCCAAATACTAATAAATAGTTGAGGGCGCTTTTAATCTCACGCCTGCGCCAAAAAATTAGAAGGGCTGGTAAAGCCAAAACAATTGGATAAAACTTAACAGCCGTTCCAATACCTAAAAGGAGTGCGCTCTTCTTATTACTTCCCTTATCAAAATAATAAATTGAACCGAGGGCGGGAAGTACCGCCCACATATCCCAATTTATAAATAGTGATGCAATCACAACCGGAGCAAGTGGAAGTAGGTACCAAAGATCTGGTCTCATTCGTTTTAACAAAAGAACTACTGCAATGAAGAGAATTGAAAGAAAAATTGCATTTACATCAAAGTACTTTCGATATTGATCACCGTTATGTCTCACAAGGAAACTGGTGGCATACATAACCATTCCAGTAAGCGGTGGATATTCCACAGCATTTGTTTTCGATGAATACGGCCAGGTATGAGTTGTTAGCCCGCGATCGCTAAAGAGGGATGGAAGGTCGGAGTAACAAGCGTGAACATAATTATCTGGTGCGCCCCAGCCATGGATGCGGCAATGATCAAATTTCACAAAGGAGAGCAGCACTGCAATTAGCGCAAGAAAGATTCCGCTCTTAGCTAGGAGCTTCAAGAGCTACTTCTTTTTGGTTGTCTTAGGAGTTGCTTTAGCCGATGGCGAAGCAGAAAATTTCTGAATTGGTTTTGGTGTTGGGGTAACAGCAAGTGCCGGATCCAAAGTTGGAACCGCAGTTGCGTAAGGAACGGGGTCAGTGCCACCGATATTTGCTGGGGCTGGGAAGGGCACTATTGGTTGACCTTTTAGTGCACCCTTCATGTAAAGATTCCAAATCCTTGCTGGGTAACTTCCACCAGTAACAGAGTTCAAGCCACCAATTCCATTTAGCGACTGAGTTGCATCGTCCCGGAAGAAGGCGACTGAGGTTGCAAATTGTGGCGTGTAACCATTGAACCAAGCAGATGCGTTATCGGTTGTGGTTCCAGTCTTTCCAGCAGTTGGTTGTTTAATTCCCGCGCTGGCCGCAGTTCCGGTTCCATATTGAGTTACTTGTTGCAATGCATAAGTTAAATCAGCCATAACATCGGCTTTAAATACTTCCTGGGTTTGTTGTTGAGATTGATATAGAACGCCCTTATTTGAGCCCAGAACTTCGGTCACGATATATGGCTTGGCATAAACACCATTTGCCGCAAATGTTGCATAAGCGGCAGCCACATCAATTACATGCGGACTCGCAACACCTAAAGAAACAGATGGGGTTGGCATTAACGCGACTGTGTTCGGAATCCCTGCTCGACGGGCAACGTCAACAACTTTATCTGGACCAACTTTTATTCCAAGTGGTACAAAAATTGTGTTAATTGAGTGTGCAGTTGCAAATAACAAACTGACATCATCAAATTGTTCATTTCCATAATTAAATACTGGGTATGGCTTTCCAACATCATCAAACACTTGTGGCGAATGCCCATTCCAAGTGGATGTGAGGGGAATTCCTGCTTCTAGCGCTGCAACTAAGGCAAATGGCTTAAAGGTTGATCCCGCCTGGGTGATTCCCTGAGTTGCACTATTTAATTGGCTCACTAAGTAGTCGCGGCCACCATACATCGCAACAATTTCACCAGTTCCTGGCTTTAATGAAAGTAAACCAATCCGTAGATTATCTGGGGCTTTTGCCGGTGTTCCTTTATCTACTGCGGCAATTGCTGCCTCTTGATTTTGCTTAATTAAAGTTGTACGAATTACATACCCACCGGTTTGTAGTTGGCTCTCCGTGAAACCTAATTTTGCAAGTTCACTTACAACATATGAAACAACATAACCTTTTGGACCTGCCAGTGCGCCAGAGGTAACACGTGGTCGCATACTTGGAAACTTCATCGCGTCGGCGCTCTCCTTGGTTAGCCAATGTTCGGCAACCATTCCATTAATTACATACTGCCAACGATCGTGAATTCGTTTGGTGCTATTTGGTCCATTGGCTGGGTCGTAGTAACCAGGAGAGCGCAAAATACTTGCGAGGACTGCTGCTTCTGGAACCGTTAAAGATTGCACTGATTTACCAAAATAAACTTCAGATGCGGTTTCAACGCCATATGCCCCGCGGCCAAACCAAATTGTGTTTAAGTAGTTTTCAAGAATTTGATCTTTTGACATTGAATTCTGCAATTTAAGGGAGATTACAAGTTCTTTGACTTTTCGGATAATTGTGCGATCAGGTGAAAGAAATGCAGTCTTGGCATATTGCTGTGTGATCGTTGAACCACCTTGCAAAGATCCACCCTTCAAATTATTAAAGAGGGCGCGCAAAATTCCGATTGGACTTACTGCTGATTCGCTATAGAACTTACGGTCTTC
>CANBVR010000037.1 GCA_947372965.1 Actinomycetota bacterium | reverse complement strand
AAGAATGTGTGGCGTGCTTTAACGGATGCGATTACTTCAGCAACCACAGGAATCGGAATATCTTGTGGGATAACAACCATTCCACCGCGACGAGCCATTGTCTCGGCCATACGACGACCCGCGATTGCAGTCATATTTGCAACAACTAATGGAATTGTCGTTCCGCTGCCATCATTAGTTGTCAGATCGACTTCCATACGGCTTGTGAGTTCAGAATGACTTGGTGCCATAAAGACATCGTCATAGGTGAGGTCGTAAAGGGGCTCGTTGATAAATCGCACGTACTGAAGCCTACCGCCGATTTGGAAGGCACGACATAATCGTCCCATGATGCGTTGGCGCGGGGCGATGCTCGATATATCTCGCCATTACTTTGACGCCGCCTTTATCAAGAAGACCTTGAGCTCTCTCGCCATATTCGATTACAACACCCTTCATCTGCACCTGACCGATGATCAGGGATGGCGCCTTGAAAGCAAAGTTTTTCCATTGCTCCACGAAGTTGGTTCCATACGCAAGCAGAGTCAAAATAACCATGGACTTCTTGAACCGACTTACGATGGCAAGGAACACTCTGGTTATCTCACCCAGGATGATGTGCGGGAAATAGTTAGCCATGCGAACTCACTTGGTATGCAGGTAATTCCAGAAATTAATATTCCGGGACACACCGGCGCACTCTTAGCAGCGTATCCGCAATTTGGAATAAATAAAGCTGCAGTTGAAGTAAGTGGGCGTTGGGGAATTTCAGATTACTTACTTCGTCCATTTCCTGAAACTTTTGAATTTCTCGAAAAAGTATTTCAAGAGGTAGCAACTCTTTTCCCATCTGAATATATCCATGTTGGTGGCGATGAGTCACTGATTGATAATTGGTTGAAAGATCCCGAAGTTGTTGCATGGATGAAAAATCAAGACTTTCTCACAACAAAAGATGTCTTTATTTATTTTATGCGCGAGGTTGAGAAGATCATCAAGGGACTTGGCAAGAAGATGGTTACATGGGATGACGCCTTTGCATTTGATCCCGAGCAAGCAACTCAGGCAACTGTCATGTCGTGGCGAGGAGATGCGATTGCACAGATTGCACTCGACCATGGCCGTGAAGTAATTCAAGGCCCGGTATTTCCTACCTATTTTGATTACTCGCAAGAAGTATCTGAATCTGAACCACTTGCTATTGGTGGTCCTGTCACACTCGATGATGTTCTGGCATTTATTCCATTACCTGGAGTAACTGGTGTGCAGTTCCAACTATGGAGTGAATATATTCAATCGCCAGTACATGCCGAATACATGATGTGGCCACGAGCTGCAGCCCTTGCATATCGTTGTTGGGGCAAAGGAGAAGATTTTGAAAGTTACTTTGCAGAACGTAAAGCTAAGCTCGATGAGTTGGGTGTGACTATTCGCGATCAAAACCCTCTCAAACGTTTGAATATCGCCCACTTAGGAATCGGTGAGTACTACAGAGGTTTTGATACAGATCAGATGATGCAGACCCTTGAGAAGTCAGCAATCGCCGGAGAAGTCGCAGAATTTAATTAACTTTGTAACAAAGTAAGAAGCCGAGCCACTTCGGAAGCAACAGCATCGCGACCTGGAGCTATATATTTACGAGGGTCAACAAGCTTTGGGTTTGCTCCAAGTGCTTCACGGATTTCATGAGTAAATACATTATTCAGATGAGTAGCAATATTGATCTTGCTCATTCCAGCCTTAACTGCTTTTTGAAGATCAGAGTCACTCACACCCGATGAACCGTGCAGAACCAATGGAACTCCAACAGCCTGTGTAATTTCCTGAATCAGATCGAAGTCGAGGGTTGCATCGCGAGTGGTCATTGCGTGTGAGGATCCAACAGCAACTGCTAATAAATCAGTACCAGTTGCCTCAGCAAAAGCCTTTGCTTCAAGTGGATTGGTGCGAATACCTGGTGCGTGCACACCATCTTTTCCACCGACTTCTCCAATCTCAACTTCGAGGGTTGCACCATAACTCTTGCAGAGCGCTGCCATTCGAGCACTCGCCGCAACGTTATCGGCATAAGAAAGTTTAGATCCATCAAACATCACGGAGTCATAACCAAGATCAAGTGCTTCTTTGACTAAATCTTCACTCTCGGCGTGATCAAGGTGAACAGAGACTGGCACTGATGCAACTTCTGCAATAGCAATTGTTGCAACCGAGATTGGTTTTAACGATTTGTGGTACTTGACGCAATTTTCACTGATCTGCAAGATGACAGGAAGTTTTGCAATTTCTGCACCGGCAACTAGCGCTTCGGCATGTTCCAGCAAAATAACATTGAAGGCACCAACGGCAGAGCCCGAACTCTTGGCAGAGAGCACTAACTTGCCTGAATTGGTGCGTGACATGGAGCTCCTTAAACAATCACAATCTCAACGCCAAGTGCGCGGAAATCTTTAACTATCTTAGGGTCAATTCCATCATCAGTAATCAAGACATCAATCTCGCTGATAGGACGAATAGATGCAAAGGCGCTCTTGGTGAATTTTGAACTATCGGTAACGACGACAATCTTGCGGGCGCGTGCCGCTATTTGGCGATTGACGCGCGCTTCATCTTCGTGTCGTGCTGCAGCACCGATGACTGAATCAATTGCTTCAACACCAAGAAAGGCAATATCGATATTGACTTCCTTCAATACTTCTTCGGCAAATGGGCCTGTAAGTTCATATGACTGAGGGCGCGCTACACCGCCGGTTACAACAATCTTGATTTGATGTCGAACCGTAAGTTCTGCCGCAATGTTGACTGCATTAGTGACAACAGTCAGTGCAGGTTGTAAATCAGAAGGATCTCCTGGAGCAAATTCAGAGCGCGCAACGATGGCGCGCGCTACCGCTGTCGTAGTTGTTCCACCATTAATTCCGATGATGTCATAGCGTGAAACCATCTCGGCCGCTGCCTGCGCAATACGCTGCTTAACTTCATCTTCTTTAGCGACCTTATAGGTCAGTGGAATACCGAGCGATCCACCCGTGGCAACAGCGCCACCGTGTGTGCGCGAAAGTAGTTGCTTCTTAGCAAGAGAATCAAAATCTCTACGAATCGTTGCTGCAGATACTTCGAGAGCATGCGCAACATCTTCGACTTCTACGCTACCTTTTTCGACAACTATCTCCAAAATTCGCGAAAGTCGCTCTTGTCTGCTCACTTCACGCTACCGGCAGTTAGTCCGCCAACCAACCATTTCTCAATGAGTGCGAATAAAATTACAACTGGTGTGATCGCAATCAAAGATCCCGCGAAAAGATACTGCCATTGAACTTGGTAGAAACCAATAAGCGCAGTTAAACCAACTGTAAGAGGTTCATGTTCTGGAGATGAGGTAAGCGTCAGGGCAATGACAAATTCGTTCCACGCTGCAATAAAGGTAAAGATAAACGCAGTTGCCAGTCCTGGGAGTGAAAGCGGAAGCACAATGCGAATTAAAGTTGAGACTCGACTACAACCATCAATCCAAGCAGCTTCTTCAATTTCTTGTGGAATGCTCGTGAAGAAGCTGGAGAGAATCCAAATTGAGAAAGCCATATTGAAAGCTGCATAGATCAGAATGAGTGCGAGATAGGTATTGACTAAGTGCAATTTAGCAATTTCTCGGAAGATGCCAATTACAAGTGCGGTTGGTGCAAACATTTGCGTGACTAAGACTAAGAAGAGAAAAACTTTACGACCACGGAAGTTGTTGCGGGCAACATAGTAAGCCGCAGGTACTGCGATAAACATGACGATGAGCGTGGCAGAAAGTGAAATGATGAATGAGCTCTTAATAAAAGTAGCAAGGGGAATCTCTTTCCAGACCCCGATGAAGTTATTAAATGCCCAATGCTTTGGGAAATACGTTGGAGGAATTGCTGTGATTTCTTCCTTAGGCTTCAAAGCGGTAAGAAGCATCTGTAAATAGGGTGCGAAGAATAAGAAACCAAGAACCCAAGCTGAGATGGTGAGGCTGACCCTCTTTCCGGTTAAGCGCTTATGACGTTTAGGTGCGAGGAGGTTTGTCATTACTTGTCCTCCTGACTCTTGGAAACCTTCAGGAAGATTCCAATGAAAATTAGGATAATGATGAGGTTTAGTGAAGCCATTGATGCAGATTGACCAATATCTTGATCGCGGAATGAGATTTTGTATCCTAGCGTCGTAGTTGTATCTGTCTCATAGCCAGGACCGCCGGCCGTAATAACCCAGATAATTGGGAATGCATTGAAGATATTGATTAGGTTAATTGCCATAGCAACCAGAAGAGCCGGCTTGATCAGCGGGAAAGTAATGTTTTTATAACCCTTCCACGCGGTTGCTCCGTCGACAGTTGAGGCTTCCACCACATCTCCTGGAATTGTTGAAAGTCCCGCCAAAATCACAAATGAAGTAAAGGGGATTGAAACGAAAACTGCGACAATCATTAACCATACAAATGATTGCTTTGAATTTGCTAGAAAATCCACAGGTTCTTTGTAAACATGTAAATCCATCAGAATTTTATTGAGCACTCCATAATACGGATCGAGAATCCATTTCCAGATTGTTGAGCTCATAACTACAGAGGCTGCCCAGGGGATAATTACTGCCCAACGAACAACTTTACGTCCTGGATATTTGGCATTAAGTAACTGTGCAACAGGCAGTGAGATGATTATGGTGAAAAATACGATTCCGGCAACCCAAATAAATGTACGAATTAGTACATTCGGAAGATCAGGATTATCAAAGAGTGTTATGTAGTTCTGTATACCAGCCCAACCTTTAGTAATTCCTGAGGAACTTACTTCTTGGAAAGATGTACGGACCATTTCAAAGGCTGGCCAGAGCACAAAGCTAAAAATCATGAACAGTGCTGGAAAAATCCAAGGAAGAGCACCTAGGCGTGATTTTCTTTTCAGCATGTTCGGCATCTGCCTAGTTCTCCTTGATTCAAATTTAGGGTCATTCTAATTGGTGTGATAGAAAAAGTAGAGCGGGGGTTCGCGATTTCTCGCGAACCCCCAACCCTTACTTAGTTGTCTTTACAACAGATAGTTACTTAGCTGCTGCAAGCGCCTTTGCTTGTAGAGCATCCATAGTCTTCTGTGGATTTACAAGTGCTGTTCCGATCTGCTGCTGAATTGCACCCTTAACTGCTGGCCATGCTGCTTGATCTCCTGGGTAGAAGATTGCTGATGGAAGCAACTTAATAAATGGTGCAAGTGCTGGATCCTTTGCAGCTGCTGCTCCTGCTGACTTTGTCGCAGGAATAAAGCCACCTGCAGCCTTCAAGAATGCTGCGTAGTTATCTGGCTGGAAGATGAAGTCCATCCACTTAGCGATTTCAGCCTTGTGTCCATTTGCCTTGTATGCAGTGAAGTAATCCTGAACACCAAGTGTTACAGGAGTCTTTCCTGGTGCTGCAACGAATGATCCTGAACCGAGGTTGATTGCTGCTCCACCATTGTCCTTGAGCCATCCTGCAAGGAAGACTGAACCGTTGATGAATGCTGCCTTACCTGCTGCAAAGAGTGCCTGTGCACAAGCTGTGCGATCACACTTAGCTGGGTTTGGCTGTGTCAACTTCTCATCAGTGAGCTTCTTGAGATATGTCATTGCTGCGACATTCTCCTTTGAGTTAAGAACCCACTTACCGTTCTTAAACATTACGCCGCCGTTACCGCCAGCCCAGATTGCAAATTCTGCTTGTCCTTCTTCTGGTCCGAGTGGAAGTGCGTATGGGTAAACTCCTGGAACCTTTGCCTTGATCTGCTTAAGAACAGTCTCAAGTTCAGCCCAAGTAGTTGGAAGCTTCTTCACGCCAGCTTTTGTAAGGATGTCCTTGTTGTAGAAAAGCGCGCGAGCTGATGCTAAGTCTGGAACAGCGTATGCAACGCCGTTGTACTTAGAGTTGTTAAGGAATGTTGGGACGATGTCAGCAAGAGTTGCTGCACTGACCATTTCATCCGCACGGTAGAGAAGACCTTCTGCAGCTGCTGCTGAGTAGTCACCCTTATTGACAACGTCAGGTGTCTGACCTGTTGCAACAAGTGTCTTAACCTTGTCATCGATGGTGTCCCATGAGACTACGTTGACTGAAACTTTGATTGTTGGGTTTGCTTTTGTGAACTTTGCTGAGAGGTCATCCCAGAATGGCTGCATATTTGCGTAATCTGCTGCGACCATCTTTAGTTCGACTACATCTGCTGCCTTAGCTGAAGTGCCAAGAACAGAAGCTGCGATCAAACCTGTGGCTGCAACGAGTGCGCCGAGGCGAGTCACTTTCTTCATGCGTATTACTCCTGACGGGTTTAGGCCCCAAAACTGGGGTTTCGTTAGAGGTAGTCGACCACCTTCAAAGGGGTAAATCAAGGATTTGCAGGTAACTGTTTGATAACGACTCTATAACGACATTATTGTGCAAAATTCTTGACTTTTGGGGTTGGCTACGCCTACGGTTGCGCCATGATCCTCGCCCAGCACGCAGATGCCGAAATCGCCTCCCAGCCCCAGATCTGGCGCCAAGTAGCCGAATTCGCCCCAAGCGTCTTTAGTAAGCTCCCCCAGAAGGGCGAGCGCGTTGCCGTAGTTGGCTGCGGAAGCTCATGGTTTATGTCGATGGCATATGCCTCATTACGTGAGGCGGCAGGCCATGGCGAGACCGATGTCTATGCCGGCTCTGAATTTAATTACAACCGCAAATATGACCGCGTTGTATCAATCTCTCGCTCTGGAACAACTACTGAAATAGTCGAACTTCTTGGAAAGATTAAGACACCATCTGTAGTCCTTACAGCGATTCATAATTCACCTGTTGAAGATCGTGCAACCGAGACAATCATTATGGATTTTGCTGATGAACAATCAGTGCTACAAACTCGTTGGGCGACTGCAGCACTTGGATTACTTCGTGCACACCTCGGATTTGATCTCAACTCAATTATCAAAGATTCAGAAGAAGCGCTCGCGAGCGATATCTCTGCACTCGTAGAAGTTGAACAGATTACCTTCTTGGGTCGCGGCTGGACTATCGGCCTTGCACACGAAGCAGCACTAAAGACTCGTGAATCATCACAGTTCTGGGCTGAGGCATATCCTGCACTTGATTACCGCCACGGTCCTCTATCGATTTCACAACCAGGTCGCGCAGTGTGGGCATTCGGCGATATTCCTGCTGACTTGGTTCGCGATATCAAATCAACAGGTGCACTCTTCGAATCAAGCACTTTGGACCCAATGGCTCATCTCATCCGCGCTCAGCGCGTTGCAATCGCAATCGCCAAGAAGCGTGGCGTAGATGCCGATAACCCACGCGGTCTAGCACGCTCCATCATTCTCGATAAGTAATTACACTTATCTCTGTGAGCTATGTAGTCGCAGTAGATGTTGGCGGAACCGAGATCAAGAGCGCACTCGTGGACTCTGATTTCAACGTCATTGCAACTACAACTGCGCCCACACCTAGAGCAGATTCCACTGGCGCAGAAACAGTAAAAACTATTGCCGCAATCGTTGTTGAATTTGCACAGCAACAGAGCATTTCTGCAGTCGGATTAGTAGTGCCTGGCGCTCTCGATGAACCCGCTGGTACATCACGGTGGTCTGGAAATCTTCAGTGGAACAACCTTCCCATTCGAGATTTACTCTATGCGGCAATCAATATTCCTGTGGCATTTAGCCATGACGTTCGCACTGCTGCAGTTGCTGAAATGCGAAACGGTGCAGCTAAGGGCACCCGCAATGCAATCTTTATTCCCGTTGGCACCGGTATCGCTGCTGCTTTAATTATTGATGGTGAGATTCGATCTGCCGAAGGTTTCGCTGGCGAAATCGGCCACATTGATGTTAATGGAAAATATCCATGTGTTTGTGGGAAGCGTGGCTGTTTAGAAGCCGCATCATCAACTCTTGCAATCAGTAAAGCGTATGAAGCGCAGAGTGGAAAGAGTGGCACGACAACAGAGGAGATTTACCAACTCGTTATCGCAGGAGACACAGTTGCAACAAATGTCTGGAACGATGCAACTTCTGCGATGGCGCGAGCATGCGAAACCTTGATCACCATCCTTGCGCCAGAAGTTATTGTCTTCGGTGGTGGATTATCTAATGCAGGAGAAACTTTCCTTAAACCAATTAGAGATTACTTAGATTCAACTCTTACCTTCCAGCGCAAACCTCGTCTTGAGATTGCGCATTACGGTGCAAAGGCAGGCACTATCGGCTGTGCAATGTTGGCATTTGATCTCGTAAAGGCTGGTAAGTAATGCATATCCACGGATCATCTGCCGTTGTCGATGGAAAGTTGCAAGAGAAGGTTTGCATCAAAGCAGCCGATGGAGTCATCACTGCAATCACTCTGAACTGTTCAGAAACACCTGATTCTTCGCACTCCGGAACGCTGATTCCAGGCTTTGTGGATATCCACTCACACGGCGGGGCTGGTTTTTATTTCTCAGACCTCTCCCCTGAAAACGTTGCTGCAGCACGCAATACCCACCTTTCGCATGGCACAACTACCCACATTGCATCACTTGTCACCGAACCAATTGGAATTCTTGAAGAGCAAATTCTTCGATTAGTCCCAATGGTGAACGCCGGAGTATTCGAAGGAATTCACTTAGAAGGTCCATATCTTTCTCATGCACGGTGCGGCGCACATGAGCCTTCACTCTTACGTTCACCTTCGATTGATGAACTTTCTGCACTTCTTGATGCGGGTCAAGGCTCTATCTCCATGGTGACACTTGCTCCTGAACTCGAAGGCGGAATCGCAGCGGTTGAGTACTTAACATCTCGTGGAGTCACTGTCGCGCTGGGACATTCGCAAGCTGATGCTGCAACTACGGATGCAGCATTTACAGCAGGTGCAAAGCTGATCACTCACTTTAGTAATGGAATGCCGAAACCATCAGATGGTGGATCCAATATCGCTCATGCATCTCTGGCACAGAAAAATATCTCCTTGGAACTGATTCTTGATGGGGTCCATGTCACTGAAGAGATACTCAATGAAGTCCTCGCTTCAGGATCTCAACGAACTATCTTGATTACCGACTCTATGTCCGCTGCAGGAGCCCCCGATGGACGTTACACAATTGGTTCACTCGAAGTTGCAGTTGTAAATGGTGTAGCTCGGCTTACGTCAAACCATTCTCTTGCTGGCAGTACCTTGACTATGGATAAGGCCTTTATCAACTTCCTTAAATTCAATAACAGTATTGTTGATTGCGTCTTTGCCGCTTCTACATTACCTGCAAAGACTCTTGGCCTTCATGCAGTCGGCGAACTTACATTCGGTAAAAAAGCACATATCCTCCAATATCACGACTCAACGATTTCGGTCATTGCCTCATGAGTTCGCTCGAAGAAAACCGTAAGGCCGCCGCTGATTTCTTTGAGCAAATATGGAACCAGAAAGATGAATCTGCAATCGATCGCTTTATCGCACTCGATGCAGCTGGCAACGATCCTAAATTTGGCGTGGGCCGCGAATCTTTCCGTGAGCAATGGAAAAAATGGCATGCGGCATTTCCAGATTTGCACTTCGATGTTCGAGAAATCATCGCTGAGGGCGATCGCGTGGTAACTCGTTGGCACTTAACTGGAACACATACCGGCGCGGATTATCTTGGTAAATCTGCAAGTGGCGCAAAGGTTGCAGTCGACGGTGTTTCGATTGACACGATTAAAGATGGTGTTGTGCTCGACGGATTTGATGCCTGGGATTCACTCGGTTTTCGCGAGCAGCTAGGAATTATTAAGCCGCTTTAAAGCCCGGCGTGCTTCAACAAATCTTCACGTGTCACTGATTTGCGACGCGGCTTTCCAAGCGGCTCACCCGCAGCAACTTCGGCCTCATTGATGGCCTGCCAGTGCTGCTGAGTTACAACTTTGTTATGTGTAATTACATCGGTGATATCGCCGGCAGCCTTAGGTGTTCCTAGATCTTCAATAAGTAACTTCATCACATCAGCTGCATCAGATTTATTTGTACCAATCACACCTGATGGCCCACGCTTTGCCCAGCCAACAACATATAAGTTTTTCTTTACACGCCCATCAGTATTAACGACTTTGCCCTTTTCATAAGGGATTCCTTCAAGTGATGCAGCTTCATAACCAATAGCTGTTATAACTAAACCGCATTTGATACTAAATGTCTCATCGCTTCCGGTCTTCTGGAATACCACTTCTTCGACGCGGCCATTGCCTTTGATCTCTTTTGGTGTGGCAAGGAACTGAAATTTCATTGTGCGCTCGTGGTTCGTGGCTTCTTTCTCGGATATAAGAAGCATCGCATCGAGGTTACTCTTCACATCTTTCTC
>CANBVR010000036.1 GCA_947372965.1 Actinomycetota bacterium | reverse complement strand
GCTCATCATGTAGTCGGTAACCCAAAGTACGCATCATCTTTTGCTTACGCGCTTGTTATTACTGCAGAGGAAAATATCAGAATTGCTCCGGATGTGGTCTCTCCTTTCGAGAAAATTGGTCCGAGTTACGTTCGCCCCATTCGAGCTTTCTAACTTTAGATGAAACGAGAAAATATGCTTAAGCGAACATCGATAGTGCTTTCAAGTGCATTGCTAGCTGCCTCAATGGTTACTGTCTCTTCTTCCGCAGCTCGCGCTGACGAGACAATTACTTCGACTACTACTGCGGCGGTCTCAGCACTGTAAATCCCCATACCTTCGAAGGTTCAAATCCTTCACCCGCCACCAGAATTGAATTCCCTGTATTAAAAAAGCCCGCCTCATTTACGAGACGGGCTTTTGAATTTAACTTACTTAACTAACATCTCCAGCACGACGACGACGAACGTTATCGCTCCAAACTGCGAAGATGATAACGATACCTACAACTACGTACTGCCATTCTTGCTGTAGTTCGAGGATACGTAGACCATTGATCAGAACAGACATAATCAGTGCACCAATAATGGTTCCTCGGATTGAGCCCTTTCCACCAAGGATTGAAGTTCCGCCGATAATTACCGCCGCGATTGCTTCAAGTTCGTAACCAAGACCTAGATCTGGCTGAGCTGAACCTAGGCGAGATGTGAGCATAACTGCTGCAAGTCCAACGTAGATTCCGCAAAGTGCGTAGATAGCAATCAACCAACGATCAACCTTTACACCGGAGAGCTTTGTAGCTTCAGAGTTTGAACCAATTGCAAAGGTATAACGACCAAGAACGGTGCGGTTAAGGATGATTGAAGCGATAGTTGCACCAACGAACAAGATGGTTACACCATTTGGAATTTGGGGGATTAGGTTTCCTTGGGCGATTTGATCCCAGCCCTTGACTCCATCTGCAAAGTGGATTGGGCGCATTTGAGAGATGATCAAAGCCAAGCCTTGAGCAGCTTTCATTGTTGCAAGAGTTGCAATAAATGGTGGCAACTTAAGGAGGGTAATCAAGATTCCGTTAACAACGCCGAGGAGCCCACCAACTACAACACCAACAATTACGCCACCAGCAAGGTTTAGGTGCCAGGCGACAACTAACTTACCAACCATGATTGCGCAGAGAGCGGTACCGGTACCGATTGAAAGGTCGATACCACCGGTGATAATTACGAAGGTGATTCCAATAGCAAGCAGCCCCGTAACGGTGGTTGACATCAAGATACCGTTGGAGACGTTTGCCCATGAGTAGAAGACCGGACGCATGATTGAGAAGAAAGCGAATAGGACTACAAGTGAGCCAAGTGCCAGGACCTGACCGATCTCACGGCGAATGATTTCCTTGATCTTGCTCTCGCCTTGAACCTCTTCACCAGCTGTTTTTAATACATCTGACATATTTCTATTCCCTTTTCCTTAGTCGCGGTACTTAGTTGCGTATTGCATGATGGTGGGTTGGTCTGCATCTTTATTATCGATGATTCCAGTCAGTCTTCCTTCACACATGACCGCAATTCGATCTGACATGCGCAGTACTTCTGGTAGTTCAGAGGAGATCATGATGATTGATTTACCTTCTGAAGCCAGCTTTGTAAGTAACTTATAGATTTCATCTTTTGCACCAACGTCGATACCTCTTGTTGGTTCATCGAAAATCAAGATATCGCAGTTGCGAGTAAGCCACTTAGCGATAACAACCTTTTGCTGGTTTCCACCAGATAGGTTCTTAACTAATTGCTTCTCGGATGGTGTGCGAATCTTTAATTGAGCGATTGCATCGCGGGCGATACCTGCAGCCGGACCACTCTTAACGAAGCCAAACTTGGTGAATCCTGGAATCGAAGCCAGGATCACGTTGAAGGTTACGTTTTGAATCAGGAGCAGACCAAAGCGCTTTCGGTCTTCAGAGAGATAGCCGATACCAGCCTCTACTGCATCTGACGGGCTCTTGATTTTTACTTCTTGACCCTTCAAGAAAACTTTTCCATCAGTCTTTGGGTCAGCGCCAATAAGAGCGCGAGCAAGTTCGGTACGACCTGAACCCATCAAGCCTGCAAAGCCAAGGATCTCACCGCGCTTTAGTTCGAAGGAGACATCTTTAAGAAGGTTTCGGGTAGAAATTCCTTCAACCTTTAGGACCACATCGCTATTCATTGGGCGAACATCTGGGCGCTGATCTTGATCAACGGTACGACCAACCATAAGTGAAATTACTTCTGGAATATTGGTCTCTTTGGTATTTAGGGTCTTTACATACTCACCATCACGAATAACTGTGATGCGATCTGAAATTTGCTCTAGCTCTTCAAGACGGTGGGAGATATAGACAACGCCCTTGCCGGCGGCCTTTAGGGTGCGGATAATCGCAAAGAGAGATTCAGTTTCAGCTGGAGTAAGTGAAGAGGTCGGCTCATCCATGATGATAACTTCACCGCGGTATGAAACAGCCTTGGCAATTTCAACCATCTGTTGCTTTGCGATCGTAAGGTCTCCAACTAGAGTCTTTGGATCTAGATTCAAACTTAATTCCGCCAAGAGGGCGGCGGCAGCCTTGTTCTGCATTGTCTTATTTAAGAATGGTCGGACCTTCTTGCGATCTTCGCGTCCGATAAAGATATTTTCAGCCACAGTTAGGTGCGGCATTAGGTTCAATTCCTGGTGGATGATGCTGATTCCAAGGTGGTGAGCTTCGATAGGGCTTGAGACATTTACATGGTTACCTTGGTAGGTAATCTCGCCGGTATCTTTCTTGTAAATTCCAGAAAGAATCTTCATTAAAGTTGATTTGCCGGCACCGTTTTCACCAACGAGTGCGTGAACTTCACCTTTGTTCAAATCAAAGTGAACGTTGTTCAGCGCCTTAACACCAGGAAACTCCTTACTTACTCCCGAAAGAGATAAGAGTTGAGCAGTTGCCATTTATTCCCCCAAGCTGGTTTCAAGCTTCTTATTAAATTCAGTGGTAATCATATTGAAGTTTTAAGCCCGTGACCACCGTCAAATCAAGCGTCTTGGGCCACAAATTGAAGTGAAAATGAAGAAGGCCGGGATGTTATCCCGGCCTTCGACGTTACTGCTAATTACAACTTAGTTGTAAAGGTCTGCAGCGATT
The DNA here is from genome assembly GCA_947372965.1 of Actinomycetota bacterium. Lineage (GTDB taxonomy): Bacteria > Actinomycetota > Actinomycetes > Nanopelagicales > Nanopelagicaceae > AAA044-D11. The sequence goes on along the minus strand of CANBVR010000036.1, from coordinate 7,212 downwards.
TCTGGCTTTGTGATGGTCTTAGCATCGTAGTAGTAGAAACCAGTGTCGATAAGTGTCTTAGGAACTGTCTTGTTGCGAACATAGTTCACAAGAGCTTCAACAGTCTTAGCACCGATACCGATTGGGTTCTGTGTGATTGCGCCAGATTGTAGACCTGACTTGATGTTTGCAATCTGTTGTGCACCTGAGTCAAAACCAATTAGCTTGATCTTTCCTAGGTTCAACTTAGCAGCCTTGAATGCTTGGCCTGCTCCGATTGATACACCTTCGTTTGTTCCGTAGATACCCTTTAGGTCCTTGTTAGCAACGATTGCTGTTGCAACGATATCTTGAGCCTTTTGAGCGTCTCCGCCTTCAGAGTATTGTGTTGGAAGAAGAGTTACCTTAGGGAACTTCTTCTTCATTTCGTTGATGAAACCATCGCGACGATCAATACCTGTTTGGTTTGTTTGTGAGTGACCAACGACAAGAACCTTGCCCTTGCCACCGATTAGAGCAGCCATCTTGTCAGCAGCTAGTGCGCCAGCAGCAAGGCTGTTTGTGTATGCAACACCAAGTGCTGTTGTTGATGAAGTACCAAGTGCACCTGTGCACTTAGCAGCTGTATCGAACATGTAAACAGGAATTCCTGCCTTGTTTGCTGCTGCAAGGTGTGAACATGATTCTGTTGTTCCTAGAGCTGCGTAACCGATTGCATCTGGTGCTGTAGCAATTGCTGCATCAAGCATTTCTAGTTGCTTGTCGATCATTGTTTCTGAAGCAGGTCCTTGGAAGTGAACGGTTGCGTTCATCTTTGTAGCTTGATCAACTGCACCCTTCTTAACTGCTTGCCAGAATTGGTGGGTTTCACCCTTTGAGATTAGTTCAAGCTTTAGTGTCTTATCAGCAGCGCGGGCAACTGTGCCTGTGCTTGCTACAAGACCGAGTGTTGCGAGGGCAACAACTGCGGTAATTAGCTTCTTGTTCTTCATGTATTTCCTTTCGAAAGCAGCGTGATCGCTGTAGGGCAAAACTTACCTGTGATCTGGGACATGGACAAACTGGCCGGGCAAATACCTGCCAATACTGGCGCGTAGGGCTGGATTGTTACCCAAAAGTTATTCAGGGGGTGAGTTTGTAGGCCGAAACGGCTACAGCGCCCCAGAATTTTGATTTCTCACTTTCTGAGAAATCTTTACTTAATTCTTCTGCCAAATTCACAACTTCACCATAAGAACCACTCAATGTGCACACTGGCCAATCTGAACCAAACATCAATCGATCGATTCCAAATGATTCAACCAAAATTTCAAAATAAGGTTTGAAATCTTTTGTCTTCCAATCGTGCCACTTGGCTTCTGTTACTAAACCAGAAACTTTACAAACTACATTCTCAAAGGAGGCAAGTTCTTTAATTAATTCACGCCAAGGTTCCATAGTTCCCTTTGCGATATATGGCTTGGAGATGTGATCCATTATGAAATTAGTTTCGGGTGCTTGCTTTACCATTTCGATCGCCCCAGGTAATTCCGGAGTCTTGGTTAAGAGATCATAAGCAATTCCAAATTTACTTAATTCCTTTACTGTTGCTATTGCTTGTGGTCGGGCTAGGTAATTCGAATCGGGATGATCTTGGGCGATATCGCGAATTGATTTTAGATAGCCAGCGCCCGGCAGCGTTAAGTAGTCCTCTAGGTGCGCTATTGCATCTTTAGAATCAATATCAAGCCATCCGACTACACCCGCAACTAAGTCATCTTTCTCTGCTAATGCCAGAAGTAAAGGCGTTTCGTCATAGTTGGTTACAGTCTGCACTAGGACAGTTTTCTCAATACCGGTACCAACTATTTCTTTGCGCAGGTCAGAGGTCGAGAAGTTCTGATAAATCGCAGCCATCAAATCGCGATCGATCCAATCTTGTGGCGTTACTGATAAGTCCCAAATATGATGATGCGAATCAATCTTCATATTAGCCTTGACCAACTACATTCTTAAGAGGTTGACCACCAGCCAGCAATTCCAATTGCGATTCGATTAACTTCCGGGCGCGTGGTTCAAAGGCAGTGGTATTTCCACCTACGTGAGGAACGATGAATACATTCTTCGCACTCCAAAGTGGATGGTCTTGTGGAAGTGGTTCAGGATCTGTGACATCGAGAGCCGCATGAATCCGACCTCTATTCAATTCCTTCACCAACGCATCGGTGTCGATAATTGGGCCGCGAGCCACATTCACGATTAGCGCACCATCCTTCATCTTTGCCAATCGCTCGGCGTTAAAGAGGTGCTTGCTCTCGGCATTTAACGGCAAGATCAAAATCACGATATCCAAAGTTGGTAGATAAGAATCGAGCTCTTCAATCTTCTTTGCGCCATCGCGCCCGGACTTGGAGAACCCAATTACTTCAACTTCAAAGCCAGATAAATTCTTTGCAACTTGCTTTCCAATTGAGCCAAAGCCAATAACCCCGATCTTGCTATCGGAAAGAGAGTTAAATCGTTGGTGATCCCACTTTCCCAAAGTTTGATTGCGCGCAAAAGTTGGAAAGCCGCGACGCGAAGCGAGCGCAAGTGCAACAGCTAATTCGGCGGTCGATGCATCGTGCACGCCAGATGCGTTGCAGAGAGTTAAGCCGGGGCGTAAATAGGCGAGCGCGTCGTCATATCCTGCATTTGGCATTTGCAGTACCGAAAGGTTTGGCATTTTGCTTGCGTAGTCGAGGGCAACTTTCCCACCCATATAAGAAGGTACATAGAAAGTAATATCTGAAAGGTCAGAACTTTCTAGCGGCCGGTTATGCGATGAGAGGAGTTCAACTCCAGTCGGAGCTTTTAGATCTGACCATTGGGTCCAGGCAACAATCTTGCTCATTTAATTTGTCCGCCCTCTTGAGTCGCTAATTACTTCTACCTTATTACTTAGCACGCCAATTCCTGCAACATCTATTTCAACGATATCGCCAGCTTGAAGTGAAATATCAAGTGGAGGCACGATGCCAGTTCCGGTTGAAAGGATTGCCCCGTGTGGAAACTCCTGACATCTAAATAGATATGTAACAAGATCTTCCAGGGTTCGATTTAGTGCGCCAAGAGAAGTCTCGGCCTGCCAAGCAACATCGTTGCCACGTTGGATCTTTGCTTTGATGCTCATGGCACTTGGCTCGGGAGCCAACCATGATGGCGTGATATCTGGACCTAGGGCGGTAGATCCGGTGTAAATCTTGGCTTGGGAAAGGTAAAGCGGATTCTCACCTTCGATTGTGCGCGCAGTCATGTCATTGCAGATGGAATAGCCAATAATTTCTTGATACTTATTTATATATATCGCAACCTCAGGCTCGGGTACTGAGGCGGCAGAGTCAAAGCGAATTCCAACCGGGGCGCCATTGCTGCGAGCGCGAACTGCCGATGATTTCATAAATAGCTCTGGGCGATCTGCTTCATATACGCGCTGGTAAACATCAGGCACGCCACTTTCTTCCTTGCGGGCATCACGCGAGCGAAGGTAGGTAACTCCAGCGCCCCACAGTTCAATCTCTGGTGAAATCGGCGCTGCCAAAGTTCCAATAACTGTATTGCGTGGTGCCTCACCAATTAGGTCTATTAACTCTTCTAATCGGTAATGCATAACTTGGGTGAGAGTTGGGAGTTCCTTAATTGCCGAATGGCTGGTGCCGTTAGTGATTGCAAATTGAAAGGGATTTGCTGCGTTATTTAAGACAGAAAATTTCATTAGGCTAAATGAAATTTCTCGGGAATTTCATGCCACCACTGGCCGGGTGCAACCTCGGCAACCGGTGATTGCATTGGCTTGGTGATCTGCCACCAGCGTTGAGTTTCTGGATCAGCGGCAATCGCAGCCATATCGGCTTCGTAATCGTTTCCGGTGTATTCCATATAAGAGAAAAGCAGATGCTCGTAGCGATAGATCGAGAAGTTTTGGACATTTGCCTTCTTCAACATCGTTAGAACTGAAGGCCACACTTCTTCATGTATCCGCTCATACTCTTCAATTTCTGAAGGGCGAACGCCAACAACGGCAGCGATTCGTTTAACACTCATTTCATAACCTCTCTATTAGCCCTGCATCTTCAAGTTCGCTCCAAATATTGGAGGGAAGTTCGCGATCAAAGTCTGCGATATTTGCCAGTAGTTCTGCGCTGGAACGAGATCCAGTTAAGACCGATGTAACAGCAGGATGGCGCAATGGGAATTGCAGGGCAGCTGCTGTTAGTGGAATACCGCGCTCGCCAAGGAAAGCACCAATCTCTTGGGCCTTTTTAATAATTTCATCTGAAGCTGGCAAATATTCAAAAGTTGCGCCCGGAACAGGATTTGCAAGTACGCCGGAGTTATAAACACCACCGATCGTCACATCAACCTTCTTTTCAAGTGCGTATGGCAAGAATTCACGTTGTGCGCTCTGGTCAAGCAAGGTGTATCGACCAGCAATCAAAACCACATCAACATCTACTTCCTTCATGATCTTCATCGCCGCATCGCAAAAATTAATTCCAATTCCGATTGCCTTAATTATGCCCTGCGACTTTAAATCAGCGAGAACTGGATAGGCGTTATTTATCGCTTGCGAAATATGGTTTTCAGCATCATGCATTAGTGCAATATCAATATGCTCAACGCCCATTCGTGCCAAACTGTCATTAAATGATTGCAAGATTCCTTCACGGGAGTAATCAAAAACTGGTTCAACATGAGGATCGGCTTCGGGAAACCATGGGACTGGTTCGGCTTGTTCGACACTTTTTAAAACTCGCCCAACTTTGGTTTCAAGAACAAATGGCTGGGTAACATTTTTAAGAATACGCCCCAAACGCATCTCAGAACTTCCGTGTCCGTATAGTGGAGCAGTATCAAAGTAATTAATTCCCTGGTCGAGAGCTGTTCGAATCAGATCATCACTATCTTGATCCTTAACGGCAGAGAACAATCCAGCAAGGGGAGCGGTACCAAGACTTAATCTGGATAATTCGAGTGATGTGCGCTTCATTTGCTTCTTTTCACTATGCCGCGCCATATAAATTATCGTATAGGATTTTTGATGGTTAGCGAAGACCCTCCAGAAAAGAAATGGATCTAAATGCCAAAGGTCACAGGCTTTAAAACAGTCGATGTTCGGTTCCCAACCTCACGTGGATTAGATGGTTCGGATGCAATGAACAAGGAGCCGGATTACTCGGCGGCGCTAGTAATTTTGGAGACTGATGATCCAAACCTTGAAGGACATGGCTTTGTATTTACATGTGGCCGAGGCAATGATCTGCAATGTGATGCGATTGCACTTCTCGCACCTTATGTAGTTGGTCGCGATATCGCAGACCTTTCAACATCAATGGGTGAATTCGCAAGATCACTTGTTCGTGATTCACAAATTCGTTGGCTTGGACCTGAGAAGGGCGTAACCCAAATGGCTGCCGGAGCAGTAATTACCGCGGCGTGGGATCTTGTTACAAAGCATGCGAAGAAACCACTTTGGAAGTTTTTATCAGATCTCTCACCAGAAGAGATTGTTGAATTAATCGATTTCCGTTACATCACCGACGCCCTGACGCCAGAAGAGGCGCTAGAGATTTTACGAAAAGCCCAACCAAACCGTTTGGCAAATGAAGCAAAACTTATTGCCGAAGGTCTGCCTGCATACACAACGACTCCGGGATGGCTTGGCTATACCGATGAGAAGATGGTTCGCCTAGCTAAAGAGGCAGTAGCTGCGGGATATAAGTTAATTAAATTGAAGTGCGGTGGATCGCTTGAAGATGACAAGCGTCGCTTGCGCCTTGCTCGTGAAGCAGTTGGACCAGATATCAAAATTTCAATTGACGCCAACCAAGTTTGGGATGTTAACCAAGCTATCGAATGGATCAAGGGAATCGGAGATGTCAATCTGCACTGGGTCGAGGAGCCAACAAATCCAGATGATGTACTCGGACATGCTGCAATCGCAAAAGCAATTGCGCCCGTTAAAGTCGCAACTGGTGAGCACGGTATGAACCGCATAATTTTCAAGCAAATGATGCAGGCAAAGTCCTATTCATTCGTTCAGATTGATGCCACTCGTGTAGCTGGCGTTAATGAAAACCTGGCAATTATTTTGATGGCGGCAAAGTTTGGTCTGCCAGTTTGTCCGCACGCAGGTGGGGTTGGACTCTGCGAAATGGTGCAACATCTTGCAATGTTTGATGCTGTTGCTGTCTCTGGCCATCACAAGGATCGCATAGTTGAATTCGTTGATCACTTGCACGAGCACTTTGTCGTGCCGACAAACATTCAAAATGCGCATTACATGCCACCGGTATTGCCTGGCGCTGGTAGTGAGATGTATGCCCAAACTATTGCTGACTTCACATTCCCAACTGGAAAAGAATGGATAAACGCATGAGCAAAGAGTTCGAAGGTTTAACTGCTGCTGTCACCGGAGCCGGATCTGGAATTGGACTAGCAACCGCAAAGTTGCTCGTCGATCGCGGTGCAAAAGTTTATGGCCTTGATCTAAACGAAGGTGGCCTTGCTGGTGTTGCAACTTGGATTTCCTGCGATGTGGGAGATGACAAAGCTGTCGAAGCAGCCTTCGCCGAAATTCCATCACTCGACATCATGATCAACAATGCGGCAATCAGCGCAGTTGGAACTGTAATTGATAATGCATCAGAGGATTGGCTCAAAGTTCTAAATGTAAATGTCTTGGGAATTGTTCGCACCTCGAGATTTGCCATTCCACTTCTTCGAAAGAGCAAGCACGCAGCAATCGTTAATACATGTTCCGTTGCGGCAACTGCAGGTATTCCAAAGCGTGCGCTTTATAGTGCATCAAAGGGCGCCGTACTTTCATTAACACTTGCGATGGCTAATGATCACTTACAAGACAAAATCCGCGTTAACTGTGTCAATCCAGGAACTGCAGATACTCCTTGGGTTCAACGTTTGCTTTCACAAGCGGCAGATCCAGCAGCAGAAAGAGCCGCACTTGAAGCTCGTCAACCAATGGGTCGCTTAGTTGCGGCGCAAGAAGTTGCAAGTGCAATTGCTTATCTTGCGAGTCCTTTGCAAGGTTCCACGACTGGAACTTCGATTTCTGTCGATGGTGGCATGCAAGGTTTGCGTATTCCAAAGTAAGTAGCGTTTAATTAACCACATGGCTGATCATGAATGGGGTTTTCGAACTCGCGCACTTCACGCCGGAACCCAACCTGATCCGCAAACAGGTGCCAGAGCACT
>CANBVR010000035.1 GCA_947372965.1 Actinomycetota bacterium | reverse complement strand
CGACGACCTTGTACGAAACGGATCACAACGTGTGAGACGAATCCAGCGCCGATACCTACAGAAATGTTGTAAGTAAATGGCATCAAGATGATTGTTAGGAAGGCTGGAATCGCAATTCCAAGATCATCCCAATCCAAGTTCTTGATCTGAGTCATCATCAAGAAACCAACGATGACAAGGGCAGGAGTTGCAGCTTCGTAAGGGATAACTGCGACTAGCGGTGCCAAGAAGGTGGTTAGCAAGAAGAGCACACCGGTGACTACTGAAGCCAGGCCGGTACGAGCGCCTTCACCAACACCTGAGGCAGATTCGATGTAGCTGGTGTTTGAAGAGACGTTTCCGGCTCCACCTGCAACAGCGGCAATTCCATCGACCAAGAGGATTCGGTCGATATTAGGAATATTGCCTTGGGCATCAATTAATCCGCCTTCAGTTGCAATCGCTGTAACAGTTCCAACATTGTCGAAGAAGTCAGACAGGAATAGTGAGAAGACAAGCAAGATGGCCGATACGACGGTAACGCGGTTGAAAGCACCGGTTAGATCGATATGACCAAAGAGGCTGAAATCAGGGGTAGCAACAATCTTGTGAGGAATGCTTGGAACGTTTAGACCCCAGCCCTTTGGATTCACATTTTTGCCATCGAAGTTAGGGCCAATCTTGAAGGCCTTTTCGATAACTATTGCAAGAACTGTTGTTGCAATAATTCCAATTAGAAGTGCGCCTTTAACCTTGCGGACCATAAGTCCGATCATTAGGAAAAGTCCAAAAGCGAATACAACGATTGGCCAGCCAACAAGGGTTCCGTTATCGCCAAGTGTGACTGGGACTGGACCATTGCCGGTACGGCGAACGAAACCAGAATCAACCAGACCGATCAAGGTAATGAATAGACCAATGCCAACAGCGATCGCGATCTTAAGTTGTGAAGGAACTGCGCGGAAGACCGCTTTACGAACTCCGGTGACTACCAAGAGAACGATGATTAAACCTTCGATGATTACAAGGCCCATCGCATCTGCCCAGGTCATCTTCGATGCAATTCCTACTGCAACGAAAGTATTAAGACCAAGACCAGTTGCGAGCGCTAATGGGAAATTGGCAACTACGCCCATGAGAATTGTGAGTAGACCTGCCATAAGGGCGGTCATTGCAGCAACCAAGGCAAGGCTTGGATGATCCGCGCTTCCGCCTAGGTATTTTCCATCGCCATCTTTTGCAAGGCCGATGATTAGTGGGTTAAGGGCCACGATGTAAGCCATTGTGAAGAATGTGACGAAACCGCCTCGAACTTCACGAGCTACCGTGGAACCTCGTTCAGATATTTTGAAGTACTTATCGAGCATGTGGGACCTTCCTGATTTTGGTATCGGGGGTGTTTGCGACCCCGTGTGTATTCACGGCACACAAGCCGGAGGAAGATGATGGGAGGTTATTGCATTACCCAGAGGTAGGGGTGGCGCACCGCCGAGTAATTTCGGCGTGTAACATAGCGCCACCGCACAAACATGCGGGTGTAGCTCAATGGTAGAGCCCCAGCCTTCCAAGCTGGCCATGCCGGTTCGATCCCGGTCACCCGCTCCAGTCTTACCTCTTTATATACACCCCTAGAGGATCGCTCCCACGAGTTGGGATGAATAAGTACCAGTCATAACAAGTCCTGGTGATGCGATGCTTTGCAGACAATAAATTTCCGCGGTTAGTTGGTGACTTGTAGCTACAGCACTTCCATCTACCAAAATTTCTGCTGTGATTCCCACTTCTAAATCAAACGTTGTGGTCCTCTTAACATGTCCTTCACTTACAACATATGAAGTTGGTGGCGGACTCGCTAATGAGCTATCACTAATCGTTAATCCAATATGTTTTGAATTATTATCAACAGTTCGAGCATGCAAAAGAAGTCTCACTAAATATGTCTTTCCTGGGGCAAAATTTCCAAAGGTTAATGTTGAGGTTCCATTTGCTGTTCCAATTATTGCGGTGAAGTTAAGGGCTTCGGACTTAACTTCCGAAGGTCCAGTCGCTCCAGCAGAACCTGTTGCGCCGGCAGTTCCGGTTTCACCTTTTAATCCTTGAGCGCCATTGGTTCCATCAGTTCCGTTGGTTCCATTAGCTCCATTAGTTCCTGCGGCGCCAGTTGCGCCGGCAGTTCCAGTTTCACCTCTTAATCCTTGAGCGCCGTTGGTTCCATTAGTTCCTGCGGCGCCAGTTGCACCTGCCGGTCCAGTTGATCCAGGAGCGCCAGGCAATCCTTGCGGACCTTGCAATCCAGGCAATCCTTGCGGACCTTGCGGACCAGCAACTCCTGCAGGACCGACATCGCCTTTAGCACCAACTGTTGCACTTGCAGAAGTTGTGCTTCCTTTTGCACCATCTTTTCCATCAATACCTGCCGGCCCTTGCGGACCAACGGGGCCGCGGAGTGATGCAGGGATAGTCCATTTGCCATTTGTTTTCGGCCCGTAGAAATTGAAACTTGTTTTATCTAAGTAGAAGTCGCCATCAATTCCGATACTTGCCGACGGTGCGCCCTTGCCACTTAATATTGTGTTTGAAACAGTTGCATTAACTCTTCCTGCTTTGGTAATTACTTTCTTATCGACAGCAAATGAGTTATCTATATTGATAATTGATAGCGATGTTGCGACACAAATAGTTATGAGAGTTACTTTTAGATCCTTAACTTGTCGAGATTTCGTGCCCATGTTGCCACCCCAATCTGGGGCTAGTGGTCACCTCAGTGGTGACCGAGTAAAGCCAGCCTTCGCCTATTTGGGCGCAAAAAGGAAGGTCTTTAGATCTTGTTTTTCGCCTCTAAACGGGAGGATGCTTATCTATGGGTAGTGCGCGGCCGCTTGAAGGGCCAAATACTCACAGATTACGCTCAGGTTAATTAACTACTCTCCCCAGCATCAAGGAGTTATCTACGGGTATCTAGATGTGAGGGCATCTAGGGCCTAAAGAGGCCAAATACTCGATCTGATGAAAGTCAGATTCGAATAAGGAGAAATATGATTAACAAGAAGATCACTTCGATTGTTGTTGCATCAGTAATGACTTTCGGAACATTCTCAACAATCGCATCAGCATCTGCTGATACTGGACACGCAGTTGGCGTTCCACCACAAGTTTCTACAGTTCTAGCTTCACTAGTAACAAAGGGCACAATCACTCAAGCACAATCTGATGCCATCACCGCAGCGCTAAGCGCTGCTGCAGCTACAGCTCCAACTCTTCCAAGTGCATCTGGCAAGCCAAGCATTGGTGGAATGGGTAGGGGCGGTATGGGCAAAGAAGGTAAAGGCGGCATGGGTGGTTTCGGAATGAACTCCGCTGCTCGTCAAGCAATCATTACTTCAACACTTGGAATTACTGCTGCTGATCTAGCAACAGCTCGCCAAGCAGGTAAGTCACTTGCAGTTCTTGCCGGAACAAAGACTGACGCACTAATCACCGCACTTGTTAATTACGACAGCACACAAATTGATGCTGCTGTAACTGCCGGTACTTTGACTTCAGCACAAGCAACCGCACTTAAGGCAACACTTAAGGCACGAGTAACCGTAGAAGTTAACAATGTTGGTCATGGACCAGATGGCGATAATGACCACGGAATGATGGGTGCGGCTCCAAAGATCCCAACACCATCAGCAACATCAGGCGCCAAAGTAACAATTAAAAAGGGCGTAGTCACAACAAAGAAGGCATAACTTTCTCTCCTAAGGGAAACTAGTTGGCGGCTCTCACGAGAAATCGTGGGGGCCGTTAGCTTTTTCTGCGATTATTTACCTGTGAGAATACATATCGGAAGCGACCATGCTGGGCTTGATTTTAAAGGCGTAATAATTTCGCACCTTCAAGCCAAGGGCCATGAAGTCGTTGATCACGGGCCACACTCTTTTGATCCGTTAGATGATTACCCGGTTTTCTGTATTCCAGCTGCACAAGGTGTGGCAAATGATCCGGGCTCACTTGGAATTGTTCTTGGTGGTTCTGGAAATGGCGAGCAAATTGCAGCCAATAAAGTTAAAGGAATCCGCGCGGCCTTGGTCTGGAGCAAAGAGACCGCAGTACTGGCGCGCGAACATAACAATGCCAATGTGATTTCAATTGGTGGCCGGATGCACTCTGAAGAATTTTGCCTAGAGCTTGTTGATACCTTTATCGCAACGACTTTCCCGGGCGATGAACGCCATGTGCGCCGCATAAATCTTCTTGCTACCTACGAAGAAACCGGCAAGATCTAACTCTTTTTGAAGTATTTAAAGTCCCCGACTTTATGTTCTTTGTTAAGGCCCTTATTTTCAAATCTAGTTAGCGGGCGAAAATCTGGCTTCGGGATTTCGCCACCTTCGAACTTTGGACTTTGATCGAATTTAGCTTGAATCCATTCTGCATAAGCGACCCAATCTGTTGCGATATGGATATAGCCACCGGGTTTTAATTTCTGCCAAATCAAATCCATAAATGGTTCTTGAACGATCCGTCGCTTCCAATGCTTTTTCTTCGGCCAAGGATCTGGGAAATATAGATGGATTGCATCAAGTGATTCATCATCCATCAGATCAGTCAAAATAATCCGCGCATCCTCATTGATGATTCGCAGGTTCTTCAAACCCAGCTCATTTATTCGAGCCAAAAGCGAACCAATTCCAGGGCGATGCACTTCGACAGCTATAAATCCGGTATTGGGAAATTGCTCAGCGATTAAGGCTGTGGCCTCCCCCATGCCGGTACCTATCTCCATGATGACATTTTCGGAGGCTGGAAAAATTTCACTTGGGATTATTTTGTGATCTGGAACAATTCCAAAATCCTGCCAAAACTTATCGGTGGCAAGTTGTTGCGCTTCGGTGATGCGAGTTCCACGAAGTCGGAAGGAGCGATTGGCCCAATTTTCTGGACGGGCGCCTTCTTGATAGTGCTCGGGACTCATGTGCGCATCTTACGTAAGGCTAGATAGAGTTACCTCATGCCTGGTGTAAATATCTCAAGAAGCGAAGCCCATGAACGTAGTTCTCATCTAGCAACCCAAAGCTATGAGGTTACTATCGATGTTTGTCAGGGCCCAGAAAATTTCATTGCCAAGACAATCGCGAAGTTCACCTGCAATAAGCCGGGATATGACACCTTCATCGATGCCGTCGGCAAGAAAATCATTTCTGCGACTTTAAATGGCGCACCAGTTGATACAAGTAATTACGATGGCGAAACCTTGTTCATCAAGAATTTAGCGGCAACAAATGAATTGATCATCGAGATCGAAGGAATTTATTCCAAGACTGGTGAGGGCTTGCAATACTCAATCGACCCGGCCGATAACGAGGTCTATCTATATTCCCAAGGTGAGACGGCATATATCCGAAGAATGTATCCCTGCTTTGATCAACCAGATTTAAAAGTTACCTTTCAATTAACTGTCACCGCACCAAGCCATTGGGAGGTTATCTCTAACTCCCCCGTGAAAAGTGCGAAAGAAATTGAAGGCGAGAAGAAGGTTTGGGAGTTTCTTCCAACTCCTCGAATTTCTACCTACATAACTGCGTTAATTGCCGGCCCTTACTATCACGTCCATGATGAGTACGTAGGTGAGAAGACCGTTCCACTTGGAATCTACTGCCGTAAGTCACTTGCCTCATCTTTAGACCCCGAAGATATTTTCTTAATTACCAAACAAGGTTTTTCCTACTTCGAAAAAGTATTTGGCTTGGCATATCCATTTGAGAAATACGACCAAATTGCAGTTGTGGACTTCAACTGGGGCGCGATGGAAAACTCTGGTGCGGTTACCTTCCTCGAAAGTCTCTTGGTATTTAGATCAAAAGTTACCGATCGCATGTATGACGCTCGCGCAAATACGATCCTTCACGAGATGGCACATATGTGGTTTGGAAATATGGTCACCATGAAATGGTGGGATGACTTGTGGCTAAATGAATCATTTGCTGAATGGTCATCACATCTTGCTTCTGCTGAGGGCACCCGATTTAAAGATGCCTGGGTTGGCTTTAACTCTGGCCGCAAGAACTGGGCCTACCGCCAAGATCAACTTTCCTCTACCCATCCAATTGCATCCGACATGGTGGATATCGAAACTGTCAACGCGAACTTTGATGGAATCACCTATGCCAAAGGTGCATCAGTCCTCCAACAACTTGTTGCCCACGTGGGCCGCGAAAATTTCATCTCTGGGCTTAAGAAGTACTTTGCAAAGCACGCCTTCAAGAACACAACACTCAATGATTTATTGGTTGAACTCGAAGCTGCAAGTGGTCGCGATCTAAAGCCGTGGGTGGCAACTTGGCTTGAAACATCAGGTGTAAATACCCTTCGCCCTAAATTAAATATCGCGGGCGATAACTATGCATCAATTGAAATTTCACAAGAGGCACCTCTAGTTCCTGCAGACTCTAAAGAACTTCGCCCTCATCGTTTAGCAGTTGGTTTATACGATGTAAAAGGTGGCGAAGTGGTTCTTCGCAAGAGCGTCGAACTAGATGTAGCAGGAGCTGCAACCCCAGTAACTGAACTTGCTGGTGAAAAAGTAGCCGACTTACTTCTCATCAATGATCGCGATCTATCATATGCAAAGGTCCGGTTGGATGAGCGTTCAATTTCAACCCTAAAATCTCACCTCGGAGATATAAAGGATCCACTTACTCGCGCACTTTGTTGGGGTATTTCATGGGACATGCTTCGAGATGCCGAACTTGCTGCCTCAGACTTTATCGATATCGCCCTCTCTGGATTAAAAGGTGAAACAAATATCACCGTTGTCACCGTTATCGAGGGTCAATTAAGTACTGCTATTGAGTTGTACTCACATCCTTCAAAGCGCGATGCGCAAAAGATAAAGGTTGCAAACGCTTTGGCGGGAATGCTTGATTCGGCACCTGCCGGAAGTGATCACCAATTGCAATTTGCTCGTGCATTCACTTCCCTTGCTGCAACGCCAGCTCATAGTGAAAAGATTAAGAGCCTTCTAGATGGAAAGTTAAGTGGGCTAAAGATCGATGCTGATCTTCGATGGACCTTGGTTAATGCACTAGTTGAACGTGGCGTATTTGGCCGCACTGAACTTGATTCCGAACTTGAACGGGATAACACCATCAACGGCCAGATGGGCCATGCACATGGCATCGCAGCTCTTCGAGATAAAGAAGCCAAAGCGAGAGCTTGGCACGCGATCACAAAGGAAGAGATGACTTCCTCTATTCGTGAATCCACAATACGTGGCTTTAATCGGGTTACCCAGCGAGATTTATTGGAAGATTATGTAGGTCAGTACTTCGAGCTCTTGCTAGATATGTGGGGCAAGAAGTCTTATGACATCTCAAGTTCATACGTAGAGATGATGTATCCGATCTACATCACAACCCAAGAGACCTTAGATAAAACCATAAATTGGTTAGATACCACTGGAAAAGATGCTGTACCTGGACTTCGCCGATTGGTTTCTGAGGCTAGAGATGGCTTATCGCGCGCGCTAAAAGCGCAAGCAAAAGATTCTTAGTTGGACTTTTGCTTGCGAGAAGTTGCAAGCAAAGTAGCTCCACCGATTATTAGAAAGAGAACGATTGGCGCGCCAACAAAATATGCGATTGCAGTAAGTGGCTTTAGCCCTGCTCCTGGCATTGCGCCTGGTTCTTGATTAACTCGGTGAGCGATTGCTTGGCTTAAAAATGACATGTCAGAATCCTACGCTACGACTTCGTTCTCTGCGCCAAATGGAGTTAGGTAGGAGATCCATCTGGAATCTGGCTTTCCTGATCCCAAAATTCGCCATGCAGCACCTGCTGGTTCGCGAGGCAAAGTTCTAAGTTTCCAACCAATTTCTTTCAGCGTCTTATCAGCCTTGTGGTGATTGCATTTGTGACAAGCCGAAACAACATTCTCCCAATTGTGACCGCCACCACGACTTCTTGGTATTACATGATCAATTGAAGTTGCAGGTGCTTGGCAGTAAACACATTTACCACCATCGCGAGCAAAAAGTGCGCGACGTGAAAGTGGAACTGAATGGCGATAAGGAATTCTTACAAATTTAACTAGCTTTATGACTGATGGGAGGGTTACTTCTCCTCCGGCATAATGCAAAACTGTTTGTGACTCTTCAACCATTGTGGCGCGTTGATTTAAGACGAGTATCAATGCTCGTCTTTCGCTGACGACACCTAGTGGCTCGTAGGTGGCGTTCAGGACCAGAGTGCTGTGGCTACTGGACACCGGAACTTGCTCCCTTGTAATTGGATATTGCGCCAACGCGTGGCTCGCGCTGTTGGGTAAATACTGCACTAACTTGCCGAGAAAATCGCGGATTTGAAGTTAACAAAAGGTTTATATTCACCCCATGACACTCAGCGCCAACGCTCAAAAGATCTGGGATTGGTTCTCCGGAGCCCCATTACACATAGTCGTGATCTTGGCTATTGCCCTATTCATCCAAAAGCTTGGTGGTCGCGCAATCACTCGCGCGATGAATCGCATCGCCGAAGCCGATTTCGTCCCAGGTCCAAAACGTGGAGTGGCCCGCCAAAAAGAGCGCGCAAAAACGGCTGGCAGTGTTTTGAAATCAACCATGAACGGAATCATTCTTTTAATTACTTTAACAATGGTCTTAAGTGAATTCGGATTAAACCTTGGACCACTTGTTGCATCGGCTGGAATTATTGGCGTTGCTCTAGGACTAGGTGCGCAAACTCTCGTTCGCGATGTTTTATCTGGAATCTTTATGTTGATTGAAGATCAATATGGCGTCGGCGATGAAGTCGAAGTTATGGATGTTAAAGGCACAATTGAATCGGTAGGCCTTCGCATTACGACCGTTCGCGCAGGCGATGGCACGCTTTGGTATCTACGAAATGGTGAAATTCTAAAAGTTGGAAATAACTCCCAACCAAAGCATTAATTAACTTCTGGTTGATTAATCATACTGTGTGCGGCATATTGGAAATAAGTCCAAAGCTCTTCCTTTAGAGATTCTTCCATCGCCAAATCAATCACCGCTTTGTGCATGCACTGCAACCACTCATCATGTTCTAGCTTTCCAATTTGGAATGGTGCATGACGCATTCGAAGCCGTGGGTGGCCGCGAGTATCCGAATATGTAGTTGGCCCGCCCCAATATTGCTCTAAGAAAAGACGTAAACGTTCTTCTGCCCCAGCCATATCTGCTTCTGGATACATTGGCTTAAGGACAACGTTTTTTGAAACTTCGGAGTAAAAGCGCTTGGTTAACTCTTTGAAAACAACTTCCCCACCCATACGTTCATAGAAACTAGGCTCGGACATTTTCCTTGTTCTTTCCAATTTGTAGAACAAAGTAGGAAGTTATTACACAAAGCAGGCCGCTTATATAGAAGGCAAGGGAGTAATTACCAAACTTGGTATGCATCACGGCCGCGCCATAAGCTGCGATAGCTCCACCAATTTGGTGTGATGCAAAGACCCAGCCATAGACAACAGTTCCGCGCTCGGCACCTAAGACATTTCGGCAGAGCAGAATTGTTGGTGGCACTGTTGCCACCCAATCTAGGCCGTAAAAGATTACAAATACGAGAGTTGATGGATGGACGGTGGCAAAGAGAATTTGTGGCAGCAAGAAGAGTGAGAGGCCGCGCAGGAAGTAATAAAAGAAGAGTAATTTGCGTGGGTCAATTCGATCCGTCAACCAACCAGAGAAGATGGTTCCCACAACATCAAAGACTCCAACGAGTGCCAACAAACTTGCCGCAGTTACTTCGCCCATCCCATGGTCGTGTGCTGCTGGGATGAAGTGTGTGCCAACTAAACCAGAGGTAGAAAGTCCGCAAACAAAGAAGGAACCAACTAAGTACCAGAAATCTTTAACTTTCAATGATTTCTTCAAAGTATCAATCGCTAACTTTCCAGCGTTTTGTTTTAATTGGAGCGGCTCGGTCCAATCATCGGCTGCGCCATAAGGAGCAACTCCGGCCGAGGCTGGTTTTTCTTTAAGGAAGATAAAAATCAAGGGCACCATTACAAGCGCCGATGTACCGACAGTCATAGAAACTGTTTTCCAGCCATGATTCATAGCAAGAGATGAAAGTCCTGGTAGAAAGATGAGTTGTCCAGTTGCAGTGGCAGCAGTGAGAGCGCCGACAACTAGCCCTTTACGTTTTACAAACCAACGATTGGCAACCGATGCGGCAAAGACTAATGCCATCGAACCAGTTCCAACTCCAACAACTACTCCCCAGAGTGCAATTAAATGCCACGGTTTGGTCATCCAAACTGTTCCCCATGCACCGCTTCCCACAACAGTTAGTGCGCACATAACTACTCGGCGAATTCCAAAACGTTCCATTAGGGCTGCGGCAAAAGGAGCTGTTAATCCAAAGAGCAGAACGTTTACAGAAATCGCAAGCGAGATCTGGTCGCGACTCCAACCAAAGGCATCTTCTAGTGGAACAATTAATACTGATGGCGTTGATCTAAATCCGGCTGTTGCAACAAGAGTAAAGAAGGTAACTCCCGCAGCAAACCAAGCCGGGTGGACTTTAGGCTTCAAATTAGACCTCGAGGTAGCCATTTAATATCTCACGCTCCTCTTCAGTTAGGCGACGAGACTTCTTAGTTTCAAGGTCTACGGCAACTTGCACAGTTTTAATGTGGGCATGTTCGCCATCTTTTGACGAGATTTTGTATTCAAGATCAAATGCGGCGCCACCGATTTTCGAGACCCAAATTTCAACATCGAAATCCTGGTTGGTTTGCGTAATTGGCATCTTGTAATCAATCTCCGCGCGAGCAACAACCATGTCATCAAAGACTGGCTTTTGCCCAGCAGCAAGCCGCGATTTCCAAAACATATCTACGCGCGCTTCTTGCACAAATACCAAGTACTTTGCATTGTTTACATGGCCAAAAGCATCCATGTCATCCCAGCGGATATATTGCTTTGTCTTAAAGCGCATTAACGAGTTAGCTTTCGATAGGTAACGCGA
>CANBVR010000034.1 GCA_947372965.1 Actinomycetota bacterium | reverse complement strand
AAATTGTTCTAATAAATCAGTGGCTCGAGATTGCGCTTGCTTGCCAGATAAGTGATAAAGGCGACCAAACATCACCAAGTTATCCCAACCAGTTAAGGTTTCATCGACTGCGGCATATTGGCCAGAGAGTCCGATAATTTCGCGAACTGCTTTTGGATTCTTAATTACATCGATACCGCCAACTGTTGCGTGACCTGAATCTGGCTTTAATAGTGTTGCGAGAATTCGAACTGTTGTGGTCTTTCCAGCGCCATTTGGCCCAAGGATTCCAAGGACTGTGCCTTCTTCAACATCGAGATTTAAGCCATCTAGGGCTTTAACTTCACCATTTCGATAAGTCTTTATTAGGCCCTCTGCGACGATGCTCTTCATATGCCCATGATACTTAGGTCTTTAACAATCTTCACATGGGCGTTAGGTGCCATTCGAGAGGAAATCGAGAGGCTACGGTAGTAAACTTCAGTTCTTGTTTAACTTTCAACAATAAATCCGATTCGCAACTTTAGGGGAATCTATGTCTAACCAAGTACCTCCAACAACTCAACGAACCCACAAGGAAATCATGATCATCCTTTCTGGGCTCATGACCGGAATGCTCCTCGCCGCTCTAGACCAGACAATCGTCTCTACAGCGCTAAAGAGCATCGTTGAAGATTTCAACGGCCTCTCCCACTACACCTGGGTTGTAACGGCATACCTTCTTACCTCAACAGCTTCTACACCGCTGTACGGAAAAATCTCAGACCTATACGGTCGTCGCCCGGTATTCCAATTTGCGATCATCACCTTCCTTATTGGTTCTTTCGCTGCTGGTGCGGCGCAAACTATGACCCAACTAATTATCTTCCGTGCGCTTCAAGGTCTTGGCGCTGGCGGTTTGATGGCACTTACCTTCGTAATCATTGGCGACATTGTTTCGCCACGTGAACGTGGAAAGTATCAAGGTTACTTCGGTGCAGTTTGGGGACTTTCATCAGTTGCAGGACCACTTCTAGGTGGCTTCTTCTCAGATCACCATCACATCCTTGGCGTGACTGGCTGGCGTTGGATTTTCTACATCAACCTTCCATTTGGTATCGCAGCCCTTTTAATTACATCAGCATCACTTCACATTCCAAAGGTAAAGCGCGAGCATAAGATCGACTATGCAGGTGCCCTTCTTCTCGTAAGTGGCGTTGTTGCGCTACTTCTTGGTATCTCGGTTTATGGCCCACAAAATGGTTGGACTGATACCAAGACCATCATCGCGATGACTATTTTCGTACTTCTGACCGGTGCATTCTTAGTTGTTGAAAGTCGCGCAACCGAACCAATCTTGCCGCTTGAACTATTTAAGAATCACACATTCTCTATTACCTCACTTCTTGGCTTTGTAATCGGTGCCGGAATGTTTGGTGCGATTGTTATGTTGCCGCTCTATCTCCAGGTAGTTAAGGGCAACTCTGCAACCACGGCTGGATTGAAGTTAATTCCATTCATGCTCGGAATCGTTTCAATGTCGATCTTCTCTGGAAAGCAGATCTCAAAACACGGTCACTACAAGCGCTTCCCGATTGTGGGCCTCTTCTTGATGATCGTTGGAATCACGATGCTCTCAACTCTTAACGAGGGAACTCCATTCTGGAAACTAGCAATCTATGCTGTTCTAATCGGTATGGGTCTTGGCTTCTCAATGCAGACCATCGTTATTGCCCTGCAGAACTCAGTTGATTTCAAAGATATGGGCGTTGCAACATCTGCCAATACCTTCTTTCGTTCCATTGGTGGCACCATCGGTGTTGCCTTATTTGGAACAATTTACGCAAACCGCTTGGCTCACAACTTGCCAATCGCAGTTGCAAAACTACAGGCAACAAATCCAGCAGCACTTGCTGGTGCGACACCTGAGAAGTTTGCCAAGTTGAAAGAGAACACAAGCGTCCTAAAGACTTTTACTCCGGAATTACAGACAAGCATCTTGCATGCTTTCGTCCAGTCATTCCATGTGGTCTTTCTTTCAGCAGTCCCAGTCGTAACTCTCGGATTGGTATTCGCATTTGCACTTCGCGAAACCCCACTTCGTAGCGGTGCAGCCCACCACGCAGCTCAACAAGAGGCTGCTGGCGAGGCTGTTGGTTAAGACAAAGTAATTGCTCAACAAAAGTAGCAAAGGGCTACTACCAAGAGAAGTTTATGTTCTCTCGGTAGTAGCTTTCTTTGTTGCTCTCGGCTACGGAATGATAATTCCGGCCATTCCACTCTTTGCAAAAACTTTTCACGTTAACAATGCGCAAATAGGTGCGATCATCTCAGCCTTTGCCTTTGCCAGATTTGCAATGGGTCTACCGGCCGGAAAATTAATTGATCTCTTTGGCGAACGCAAAGTTCAAGCAGTTGGATTGGTACTAGTTGCAGCATCTTCACTTGCTGCAGGATTGGCCCAAAGTTATTCGCAATTACTCATCTATCGCGCACTCGGTGGAATTGGTTCAGTTATGTTCTCGGTATCTGCCGGTTCGCTTTTGATGCGATCTGTTGATGACAGTATTCGTGGCCGAGCCCAATCTATGTACAACGGTGGCTTTCTAATTGGTGGTATTGCTGGCCCTGCAGTTGGCGGCATCCTCTCCTTAATTTCGCTGCGCATTCCCTTCTTTGTCTATGCCGGGACTTTAATTTGCGCTTCATTTGTAACAACCGTCTTCCTTTCAGAAAAGCGCCTGGGCCGTTCGATAAAGAATAAGCAAGATGCAAGTGATCGCGTGCTTCTAAAAGATGCTCTTAAGTCATATCCATACGTTGCTGCAATGGCGATTTCATTTCTTACTAATTGGGTCTTATTCGGCCTTCGTAATTCCATCCTTCCGCTCTTCACAAAGGAAGAGCTTGGCGCTTCAAATACAGTTCTTGGCCTTGGTTTCACGGTGGCTGCAGTTGTCCAGGGAGTTGCACTTATCTATGTTGGAAAGATCTCAGATTTCCGAGGCCGCAGATTTGCCCTAATGATTGGCTCATTCACGTTGTTATCTGGCGTTGCAACCATAATTGTTGCTAGCCATTGGTGGTTCTACTTCCTAGCCATGGTCTTCTTTGGAATTGGTGGGGCCTTCGAAGGCACAGCTGCATCAGCAGTGGTTGGCGATCTCTTTGGTGGCAAAGGCGGCAAAGTAATTGCGCTCTGGCAGATGGCGGGCGATTTTGGAAATATTGTCAGCCCAGTAGTTCTTGGCTGGTTAGTTGATGCTCATTCATATAAACCTGCATTTATAGCAACAGCAGTAGTGTTTTCATTAACACTACTGCTCTCTGCAAAGATGCCGGAGACTAGAAAGTTAACCGGCGAGCCATAAAATTATCTATCGCGAAGAATTGAAAGCAAGCGCAAGATCTCAAGGTATAGCCAAACTACGGTAACCATAAGACCAAATCCTGCGCGCCAAGCTTCATCGTGAGGTGCACCAGCAGCGATCATCTTCTCAATTTGGTCAAAATCCATTACCAAGAAGAATGTTGCTAGACCCACACCTGCAACGCAGAGAAGCAAACCAATTCCACCAACTCCATAGAAACCATAACCGCGGCCAACGCCAAACATTGCGGCGATAAATGAGGCCAAGGCAACAAACATATAACCCATCATTGCAATGCTCATCATGCGGGTGAACTTTGGAGTTACTCGGATTCGACCACTCTTATAGGCAAACAAAACACCAACGAAAGCGGCAAGAGTTCCAATAATTGCCTGTGAAACAATTCCTGGATAAGCAGCTTCGTAGTAATGGGAAATGGTTCCAATTGCTAGACCTTCTAATACGGCATAGGCAATTGCTAATCCTGGAACAACGCGAGCCTTCATAGTGAGAACAAAGCCAAGAACCATCGCAGCAATCATTGAAACTAGAGCGATACCAATTCCTAGATTTGCACTCCAGGCAAATGCTCCTGAGGCGACAAGTACTGCAAATAGAATTCCGGTGCGGGTTACAACATCATCAATCGTCATCCGCCCAGTGCGTGCTGAAGATGCCGCAGGAGCGTTGTAGAGGTCATTTAATTCTTGAGTTGATGGAGCAGTAGCAACAGACCCACGGTTGCCCATGGCGGCATATCCGCGCTTGAATACTGGATTAGAACTTTCCAATTTCTCTCCTTATTGGTTATTAAATTGGTTATTAAATTGGTTATTAAATTGGTTATTAATTGGTTGTTACGCCTTGCAAGGTAGAACAAGCAAGTTGGTTCATATTATTCCAAGAAAGAGCGATTAAACCGCTTCTTTGCCCAGAAGCGCCCGCCACTTGAGCACGATTAGGAGCACACCTAGGAAAATCAGGACTACCGCCGCGCTAATTGAGCGAGAACGCCCAACTCTTTGTGGCATCCCGAGAATTCCCTGTGAAATATCGAATTCAAGATCCTTCATCACATTTAAGAAGTGAAAGGCAGAAGCAAAGATGGCAAAACCAATATAGAGCCAAGGCGAGGGAGATTTGCCATTTCTCAAATAGATCGCCCAAGGCATAGCCCCGAAAGAGATGATATAGGGCAGAACAGAAAGTCGAGTCTTCTTAAGTTTAAAGTTATAAGCCGTTGCGCTCAATAAACCAAGTGAATGAACCAACGTTCCCTTTATACCAAGTGGGCCAATCAAAGACAGAGCCAGCACAATAAATAAAGCAATAAATATCGCGCGCTGAAGATCAACCGGCCTTACAAGTCCAGCTACAAGTGGCTTCTTATTTCGATTTGCTTGCAGATCTAATGGGAAATCTATGAGGTCATTACTCCAACCAATCACACATTGGCCCGCAAGAATTGCACAGGCGATCTCAAATGAACCTAAAACTGAGATTTGCGTTAATGACAATAAGAAAGCGATTGATACGACCAAAAGGGTTGGCCCAAAATGAGTTGCCTTAACAAAACCTTTTAGAGTTGATCTTTCACTTCTAGGATGATGCACAACGCCATCCTATTTCAGAGTAGGCTAGATAACTCTCGAAGATGATTTTCAAGTGCCAGCTAATCGCTTTGAAAGTGAAAGGCTTGATCTCCAAGCGATCAGCCTTGGCTTAGCACAATCTAAAATTCCTTTTAGCTTGCACTAAGCCAGCTTGCATTTTTTGACCCTATTTAACGATTACTTCCACTCTCCGGTTTATCGCTCGGGCATTGGCAGAGGTGCTTGCTATAACCTGCTCGTTGGAAGCATGGGCAGAGGTAACGATCTTTACTTTCAATCCTTTTAGCAATTTTTGTAAGTAAATTTCGGCTGCGCTCGAACGATTTTCAGATAGCTTTTGATTGTCAAATCCAGCGCTAGCAAACACATCCGTATGTCCGGAAAGATCAACATACGTAAAGCCATGCAGTCGCACAACTTTTGCCACCTGGTCAAGAATTTGCTTGGCTTTTGGTGTCAGTTTTGCTGATGCAAAATCAAAGTTGATATTTGCAATAACTATTGGATTTGGTTCATATTTTATTGGAACTGTAATTTCAGCGCCATTTTCAACGACAACCACGGAAACTTTGTCCTTTGGACCAACTATCGATGGAAGTTTAATGTTGTCTGGGCTTGAAATTTGCGAAGTTGTCTTTCCATTAATCGTTACTTCCTTAATTTCTGAAGTTGGATTAACTGGAATGGATACTTCCTGATTAATTGGGACTATTTTATTTGGTTGGACCTCTTTTGGAGGAGCAACATTTTTTACTTTGCCACTGTATTCCTTTTTCGGTTCTGGAGATTTAGTTGGTTCTGGCGTTGGTGTAGGAGTAGGAGTAGGCGTTGGTGTAGGAGTAGGAGTAGGTGGTGCTGGAGGTACATATGCTGGTGGCGTAGAGGTTGTGAAATTCAGTAATTCACCTGCCAACACATTTCCATTTTGAATACCTATCTGCATAAAGTAATAGGTGGTTCCGGCCACAAGTCCAGAAACATTAAATAAATAAGTATGAGGAGAAGTTGTTGCTGTTAGTGTTTCCAGAATTGAGTCGTTACAAGATGCAGGATCTGCAGTGACGCCACTGGATGAGAAGGAAGTGTCATCAAAGCAGAAGAATGCATCGTTAGGATTCCTCACTTCAATCTTTCCATTTAGTGTGGCAGATGTTTCTGTGATATTTGAAGCTGGCAATGTTGTGACAGCCGCGGCTGTTTCCCATTGAGCGTAGTAT
This sequence comes from Actinomycetota bacterium, assembly GCA_947372965.1. Taxonomy (GTDB): domain Bacteria; phylum Actinomycetota; class Actinomycetes; order Nanopelagicales; family Nanopelagicaceae; genus AAA044-D11. The sequence goes on along the minus strand of CANBVR010000034.1, from coordinate 4,872 downwards.
GTGTCCCCAGCATTTGGAATTCTGCTCAACCCGATCTGGGTTCCACCAGTAGTTGTATCAAACCAGCCAGTGATGATCTTGGTACCGCCTGGCCATGTAACTGAAGGAAAAATTCCACCATTCAAAGATATTAAATCTCCCGAACCAAGACTTTCACCTATCGTAATCGTGTCATCTTGGATGGCCTCATTACCGCCATTTGCATCGTAGTGAACATTTAGGGTTGGAAGTTGCCAGTGTGCGTAATAAGTACGATTATGTGTTACGACTGTTGAGCTATCAAAAGATAAGCCACCGAATGGAGCCGAATACCATCCCAGGAATGCAATGTTCCAAGTTGGGTCAGTGCTCGGTTTTCCATCTACAGTAAGCGTTCCAGACGTATTCCAAACCGTATTAGTTTCAATGATTGCAGAGTTAACTTCTGCATCTTGAACTACGGTCGTCAACAAGACGGTGCTGGAATCTGGATCTGTAGGACCATTTGGGTCAAATCTGACAACAAATGGAGCTTCTGAATAGCCAGGTGGATAGCAAGAAGGATCATCCGATGCCGTATAGGTAAATGAGACCACGATATCTCCGCTGTACACATGCGCGGTATCAGTTTCGGTGTGATACAGGTTTATTAGAATCGTTGGTACCACACCTGCATTGAGAGTATCTAATTCTGAAGACAAGAAAATAGTTCCCGTGTCCCAGATGTTCGGAGAGCTTGAATCTGGAGCAATTAGAGGAGAAATATCCGCCGTATTTGCATTATTTCGAAGCTGGGTTCCCGCCGCATTTAGATATGAGACACGTCCGCTGAAATGATCAACATAGCTTGGATTATTCGGAGTGGACAACTGCAAACTCGCATAATGAGAAGGTTGGCAAACCGTACCTGGGGCAATTAAATTTGAAAGTACTACTCGAATTCCATTTGATCCGCAATTCCCACCGGAGTAGGCATCAAAACTCTGAATTTGCCCGACTTTTGTTATTTGAACGGCTGGACTCGTGTTCGGAACTGTGTAGTTGAGCGTTCCTTTATCAGAATTTAGCCAAATACAAGTTGGGTCGTTGGAATCCGTTCCGACTGAATAAACGGATGATGCTCCCCCGGCACCAGCATTAAATGGGAATGCAGTTCCTGTGGATGCGCAAACTAAGTTCGCTGAAGTCCAATCAATACAATGCACAGAATTGTCACCGGTCGTAGGCACAAACACCCTGGTTCCGACGACGACGGCCTGTCCGTTTCGACTTCCGCTTCCAGTGCCTAAAACCGATTTGAGATTAGCGGCTGTTGCCGTGTGACCTGAATTTGAATTAGTTGTAAGAGCTGTGAACTCTGAAGTTGTCAACGGTGATCCGCCACCTGTCGTTCCATCGTATTTGTAACAGGTTGGTGTCGCATCAGGCACACATACTCCATTTGCAACTCCTAGTGAATCAAGCATCGGGAAGGGAGCCCCGTTGCCCTTAAAGCTCGCATCTTGAGTATTGACATCCCATCCAGTGCAATTAGAGAGAGTTTTAGTATTGAAGCAATCCAACTTTGCTGCGCTTCCGGTGCTAATCGGAATCAGTAAATAATCCCCAAAAACACCAACCTGTGAGACTGAATATTTAGTTCCTGCTGTTGTGTTGGGCAAAGTGAAAGGCGAAGAGGCACAATTTGCGTTCGCATCAACATCAAAACACATAAGCTGTCCTGCGCCAGTTGTGTTTGCAAAATCGACTGAAAATACTTTTCTGTTCAATCCAATAGTTGGCGTCAAGCAGTTGTTGCCAACACTATTTTTGCAATCTACCGTGGGTTGTGGATTTGGATAGAAAGTTGTAGCACCGTTTAATAGAGCTTTGGTATTAACTTTACTTAGGTCAATCTTTACAATTCCGGGCGTGTAAACCGCGGGCACCGAATTATTTTTGTTTACAGCATATGCATACATCATTCCCGTAGTGCCATCTATCCATTGACCTGGAGCATATGCTGGTAATAATGTGTTCGGAGAGTTCGTTGCAGTATTTGCTGGATTTTGAATTTGATACGAGGATGCGGTCCATCCAGCGGCTAATGCCGGATTGCCGGTGTTATAGCACGGGCGGCCATCTTCGCGATTATGACAATCTAAAGTCAGGACTCCGCCAGAGTTGTGGTAGATGTTGTAAACCTTGCCGTCGTAGACCGAAATACCCCAACCATCGCCACCGGCGCCAGCCGCAAAAGTTCCAGCTGGGGCCGCTTTAGCAGTTTCAGTAACTTTGTACTCTTTGTTTCCAGAGGCATGTGCGGAGTTGATGCCTAAATTACCAATCACTGGCAGCAGTGATGCGAGTAATGTCGCGACAATTAATTTAGATAATTTCTGACGTGCAAACATTCAATCTCCTGAGGCTTTTTTGGGATACTAATAAAGGGCTAGATTAGTCTTTTTTCATTAATTTACAAAGATTAACACCGTTAAGGGATGAGAAAAAGTCCTTCTATCTGCCCCCCCCGGTCGGACTCGAACCCACACTGGAAGGGTTTTAAGTCCTCCCGGTGAGAATCTGGGATTTCAGACTTGCTGGGTATTGACGGTGACTTAAAACAAATTCAAGGAATCTTCTTGGAAGTGCATCAATCTAAGTAATCACCTTCAATTCGATCAATCGGTTTCCGACTTACAATCACACAAGTGGTTGGCGGGCAAAATGAATTGAAATGGCAAAGAAAAACTACTTTTCACTGAGGTTCGAGTAAAAATCTGGCAGGATTAATTCTTGTAGCCTTACGCTAACTGAGCATTATTCTTAAAGTCTCTAGATGTGCAGCATCCCGAACACCATCGTAGCGAAGTTCTTTGATTTGCTGATTAGTTATGAAAATTAAGTTACCCCTAAAGCATTCTCCGGGGAGAACGGTAAATGAGGAGTTCTCAAATGGATAAACATGATTTACTTGGTTATATCCGACCAAATGGGACCAATTCCGGTAATTTCAGAAGTGACCATTGTGGTTGATGAAACTATTATTGCAGAATTAGAAATAGGGATTGAAGTTATTGAAAAAAGAGTGGCTAATCCGAGGACTCAGGGCTTTTTCATTTGTCTAATATTAGATTAGATCGCCAAATCTGTATACATTTATTTACCCATTGCATGACATACACAAAACCATTTAAAAGATGCGCGTGATAATTCACGTAGGGATGGTGCCCCCGGTCGGACTCGAACCGACACTGGAAGGATTTTAAGTCCTCTGTCTCTGCCATTGGACTACGGGGGCGCATTCCAAGTGAGTATGTTATCGGGCTTTCGCAGCCTCTCGAATCACGCTATTGAGCATCTTTTCAGTTAATTTGCCCGTAAAAGTATTCTGCTGACTTGGGTGATAACTACCCACAACTTTATATTTTCTTCCATGTGAAGACAAAACATAAAAACTGGCTCCGTGGGCAAACTTTGGTTTTGGCTTTGGGATTGTGAAGCCAAGTTCTATCAAATGTGAAATAAGAGCACTCCAAGCAAAGTTTCCTAACGCTAAGAATGATTGTACGGTTGGCAAAAGAAGTTCAATCTCGCGCTTCATAAATGGGGAACAAGATGCCTTCTCTTCATTGGAAGGTTTGTTATCTGGCGGCGCGCATCTAACGGCGCAGATAATTCGAGTACCTATTAACTCTTGGCCATCGTCGATAGATTTACTGGTAGGAATCTTTGCCAATCCAGCTTTGTGGAGTGATCGATAGAGCCAATCCCCTGAACTATCACCGGTAAAAATTCGTCCAGTTCTGTTTGCGCCATGGGCGCCAGGTGCCAATCCAACAATTACCAACTTGGCATCTGCTGGCCCAAAGCCAGGAACTGGTTTACCCCAGTACTTTTCATTTTCATATGCCTTACGTTTTGAAATTGAAACTTCATTTCGCCAAGAAACCAACCTCGGGCAAGCGGTGCACTTAATTACAGCTTTATCTAATTCAGCAATGCTCTTTATTCTTGAGGTTTGCTTAACTGCCACGCCATACCATCCAAAATATCTGACTCTGATGCAACAAATTCAGTGGCCCCGGTTGCCAGCATTACTCGCGATAGCACCAAGGCGCCAGCGGCAATTACCTCCACTCGTCCGGGATGCATATAACCAAGTGCTGCTATCTCATCGCGGCTCATAAGTTGAAACATTTGAGCTACTTCCAAAACCTTTTGCGCCGGAACACGTGACAAGTGAATTGCCTGGCGATCGTATTCTTTTAAACCAAGTGCGGCTGCAGCAACGGTGGTTGCAGTTCCGGCCACAGCTATTAAAGTCTTTGATTCTTTGATTGGAACGATGTAGGCAGCGTCTGCGATAGCCTCATCGATATCTTTGATCGCGTTTTGAATTGATTCTGCAGATGGCGGTTGCTTTTTAAGATGGCGTTCAGACATTCGGACGCATCCAACATTTACTGACTTAGCAAAATCTACTTGTTCGCCACCCAAGACAAACTCAGTGGACCCGCCGCCAATATCGACGACAAGAAATGGTTTCTCGGCATGAGTCAAACCTTTGGTAGCGCCCATAAAAGAAAGTGCGGCCTCTTCAGTACCAGGTATTACCTCTGGTTCAATTCCTAATATTTCCCTAACGCCATCAATAAAAAGATCTCGATTTGAAGCATCGCGCGTAGCTGATGTCGCACAGAATCGCACTTTTTCTACGCCCTTTGATGCAATAACTTCAGCGTACTTTCTTGTGGCGGCAAGCGTTCGTTCGATTGCTTCTGGATCAAATTTGCCAGTTGCATCCACGCCTTGGCCTAGGCGAACAATCTCCATATCGCGGTGAATCTCGCGGAAATTATCACCATCAATATCAGCAATCAATAATCTAATTGAATTGGTTCCACAATCTAT
>CANBVR010000033.1 GCA_947372965.1 Actinomycetota bacterium | reverse complement strand
TTCGCCCCTCCGGTCGATGATCATTTAAAAGAAGAATTGGCAAAGGGTAAGTACCAGTGGACCAATAAGTACACGCGCGTACTAGCTGGAGCAGTTGTAGTTGTTGGTTTGCTATCGGTTGGTGCTTGGTATGGACATCACAGCGCAACCGCTACTTCGGCGACAGGTCTATCTTTAAATCGAAGCGCGTTTGCAGCTGGTGGATTTGGCGGCGGCGGATTTGCAACGGGCCGAACTCGAGGAACTGGAAGCGGATCGGCATCAGCAGGTACCGCAATTTCTGGCGGGGGCGGATTTGGCGGCGGTGGACCGCGAGTAACTGGAACGGTTTCGAAAGTTGCTAATGGAGAAGTAACAATTAAATTAGATGATCCAACACAAGCTTCATCACTTAAGGCTGGCGATACAACTAGAGTTACAAATACTTCTGGGTTCGGCGCACCTGCAGGCGGCGCGCCACAAGTTCCAAACCCAACATCTTCTAGCTCGAGCAGCAAGACAACTTCCAAGTCAACTGTTAAATCACCAAACTCCACAACAGGTGTTACTGGTTCATCACGACCAACTGTTGGCGGAACTGTTGGCGGAACTGGAAGTGGCCGACCAGGCGGTGGCTTTAACAATCCAGAGCTGACCGCATGTTTGGCGAAAGAAGGCGTAACTTTGACGCCAGGTACTCGTCCCGATCGCACCGATCCCAAGATTGCTGCTGCATTTCAAAAGTGTCTACCGGCAGGATTTGGTGGCGGCCAACGTTCTGGCGCTAGTGGCGCTCCACTTGCCCCAGCACCAGGCAATTAAAAGGCTCTACCCACACCTTCAATTTGCGAGGGCCCTTAACAGGGCCTAGATTTAGCGTTAGCACTCGCAGGGCTAGAGTGATAAATCGGCCCAGGGTGAAAATAAACAAGTAAGAGGGAGTAACACTGTTATGGCAAAGATGATTGCCTTTAATGAAGAAGCCCGTCGCGGTCTAGAGCGCGGAATGAACGCACTTGCCGATGCTGTGAAGGTAACTCTTGGACCTCGCGGTCGCAATGTTGTTCTAGAAAAGAAGTGGGGCGCACCAACCATTACAAATGATGGCGTCTCAATCGCAAAGGAAATTGAATTAGATGATCCATGGGAAAAAATTGGCGCAGAGCTTGTAAAGGAAGTTGCCAAGAAGACAGATGATGTTGCTGGCGATGGAACAACAACTGCAACAGTTTTGGCCCAAGCACTCGTTCGCGAAGGTCTTCGAAACGTAGCTGCTGGTTCAAACCCAATGGCGCTAAAGCGTGGAATTGAGAAGGCTGTTGAAGCTATCTCAGATGAACTATTAAAGATGGCAAAGCCAGTTGAAACCAAGGAGCAGATCGCAGCAACTGCATCTATCTCTGCGGCGGATACCACCATCGGCGACATGATCGCTGAGGCGATGGACAAGGTCGGTAAAGAAGGCGTTATCACCGTTGAAGAGTCAAACACTTTCGGTCTCGAACTCGAGCTAACTGAAGGTATGCGCTTTGATAAGGGTTATATCTCGCCATACTTCACAACCGATCAAGATCGCATGGAAGCAGTTCTAGAAGATGCTTACATCCTGATCTCAAACTCAAAGATTACAAATATCAAGGATCTACTACCGATCCTAGAAAAGGTAATGCAATCAGGAAAGCCACTTCTAATCTTGGCTGAAGATGTTGAAGCCGAAGCGCTTGCAACTCTTGTTGTAAATAAGATTCGCGGAACCTTCAAGTCAGTTGCTGTTAAGGCACCAGGCTTTGGCGATCGCCGTAAGGCAATGTTGCAAGACATCGCAATTCTTACTGGCGGAACCGTTATCTCCGAAGAAGTTGGCCTAAAGCTTGATGCAACCACAATGGATCTACTAGGTCGCGCTCGCAAGGTTGTTGTAGGTAAGGAAGAGACAACAATTGTTGAAGGCGCTGGCGATGCAGATCAGATCAAGGGTCGCGTTAACCAAATTCGCGCCGAGATCGAAAAGTCAGATTCAGATTACGATCGTGAGAAGTTGCAAGAGCGCCTAGCAAAGCTTGCTGGCGGAGTTGCAGTTATCAAGGCTGGCGCAGCTACTGAAGTAGAACTAAAAGAGCGCAAGCACCGCATTGAAGATGCAGTTCGTAATGCAAAGGCTGCAGTAGAAGAAGGAATCGTTGCCGGTGGTGGCGTGGCTCTTCTCCAGGCAGCAAAGCTCGCATTTGAAAAGTTAAAGTTAACTGGTGAAGAAGCAGTTGGTGCCAAGATTGTTGAAGTTGCAATCGAAGCGCCACTAAAGCAGATCGCGATTAACGCAGGGCTTGAAGGCGGCGTAATTGTTGAAGCAGTTCGCAACAAGGAAGTTGGTTTCGGCCTAAACGCTGCAACGGGCGAATATGTTGACATGATCAAATCTGGAATTATTGATCCAGCAAAGGTAACTCGTTCTGCGCTGCAGAATGCAGCATCTATTGCGGCTTTATTCCTAACAACCGAAGCAGTAATTACCGACAAGCCGGAGCCTAAGGCAGCACCAATGCCACAAGGCGGCGGCGAGATGGACTTCTAATAAGATCTAAGTAAGCGTAAAAAAGCCCTCGAATTCTTTTCGGGGGCTTTTTACTTTAAAGTAAGCACATGAGCATCACTGATAAGTTCCAAGCAGAAGCCCTTGCGCGCACTGCTGCAATTGAAGATGCCGCTAATGAAAAATTTGTAGGCGCACTTGTATCAATTGACATTGATGAAGAAGAACGTCTAGCCACCTATTTATTTGAAGCTGCGCTTCCTGGTTATGCCGGATGGCGTTGGGGCGTAACCGTAATTAAATTAGATGAACAATCACCTGCAACGATTTGCGATGTAGTACTTCTTCCAGGCGCTGATTCACTTCTCGCACCTGAATGGATTCCATACAAGGATCGCTTGCTTCCAGGAGATGTTGGTCCAGGAGATATAGTTCCAACTTCTGCAGATGACGAACGACTAGTTCCAGGTTTTAACGTTCTACCAAATGATGAAGAGTTAGATGCAGCGCAATTACTTGAATTAGGACTTGGTCGCGCACGTGTTCTTTCAATCGTTGGTCGCGATTTAGCAGCATCTCGTTGGTATAACGGAGATCGCGGACCAAATACGCCGATTGCGCAACAAGCGCCAAAGCCATGTCAATCATGCGGTTTCTTTTTACCAATTGCCGGATCACTTCGATCGGCATTTGGGGTCTGCGCAAATATCTTGTCGCCAGATGATGCTCGCGTAGTTTCCTTTGATCACGGTTGCGGGGCGCATTCCGAGGCCCTTGTAACGGCTGATTAAGCGTAAAACCCCGCCACAGCCCGCAAGTTAAATAAGTTAAACTAACCCTCTTGCAGTAACGGTAAAAGAAAAAAAGGAGTTCCCCAAATGCCTCTCGGTCGCGTGAAGTGGTACAGCCTAGAAAAAGGCTTTGGATTTATTGAGTCAGAAGAAGGCGCAGATGTTTATCTTGCATCTTCGGCCCTTCCTTCTGGAGTTGCAACCGTAAAGCCAGGAACCAAACTTGAGTTCGGCGTTGTCGAAGGTAAGAAGGGTCCACAAGCTCTAACCGTTCGCATCATTGATGAACCAGCATCTGTTGTTGCTAACAATCGAATTAATCATGATGACCTTGCAACAATGATTGAAGACACCATCAAGATCTTGGACAAGGTAGGAAATGGTTTGCGCCATGGCCGCCATCCATCAGGACCTGATGCAGATCGTCTAGCCAAGGTATTGCGCGGTATTGCCGGACAAATCGAAGGTTAATTGAAGGTTAAATTACTTCCAACCTTCACGTCGGCCACGTCGGATTGAATAACGCAAACCGATAAAGCCAAGAGCAATTCCGGTAATACAAATCCAGATTGAATTAGCGCTGGAGTTTGTTGCAATCAAGAAAACTAGCGCCACTGCCCATAAGACAATGCCAACAATGATTGTCATGATGGTATTTCGCATATCGTAATAATACTCATGAAAGATTAAGAGTTGCGGGTTAGAGTGCGGTTATGGCCGATAAAAAGAGTTCCCTTCGCTCCTTTCGCCATCGCAATTATCGAATCTTCTATCCGGCTGTCTTTATTTCAAATGTTGGCACTTGGGCTCAACGTGTAGCGCAAGATTGGTTGGTCGTAACTGATCTTCACAAAGGCGGCGCCGAACTTGGCATAGTTACTGGATTGCAATTTCTGCCAACGCTTTTTGTGAGTTTGTATGGTGGAATTTTGGCCGATCGCTTTAACAAGCGAAAACTTTTAATGATTACAAATGGCGGTGGAGCACTTACCGCTCTTGCCCTTGGCTACTTAATTATTTCTGGCAAAGTAACAATTATTGAAGTGTATTTTCTAGCGTTTACTTTAGGAATATTTAGCGCAATTGATTCACCGATTGGTCAGAGCTTTACCCCAGAGATTGTTGGTAAAGAAGATACAAGAAATGCCATCAGCCTTGGTTCAGCAAATTTCAACGCTGCTCGCTTGGTAGGACCAGCAGTCTCCGGCTTACTAATCAAAGCCTTTGGTACCGGGCCTTCATTTATATTAAATGCCGCCAGTTTTGCCATCATCACGGTAACTCTTGGTTTTATGCGCGATCGGGAACTTCACACAAGTGAGAAGAGCATTGAGAAGCCGCGAATTATCGAGGCGATTGCCTATGTAAAGTCTCGGATAGATATTCTCGTAATATTAATTACTGTATTTATTACCGCTACTTTTGGTCTAAATTTCCAGATCTTTAATGCGCTTATGGCAACAAAGGTATTTCATAAAGATGCGGGATCTTTTGGCGGGCTAGGTAGTTGTATCGCAATCGGAACGCTGGCAGCCGGAATCATTTCGGCCAAGCGAGATCAGCGCCGGCGCCCAAAATTTGTTATCTTTGCCTCTGGCTTATTTGGATTAACGTTAATTGCGATCTCTACAATGCCTTCATTTCTCACCTATGCAGCATTTTTGCCACTCTGCGGTGTGATTGCTGTTGGCACGATGATCCAAGCAAATTCCTATGTCTCAGTTACTACACCACCCGAATTGCGTGGTCGGGTTATGGGAATCTATTTGATGGTCTTTCTTGGGGGATCTCCAATTGGTTCGCCGCTAATTGGTTTGGTCTCTGATGCCATAGGAGTTCGCCAAGCAATTGCGATATGTGGGGCAGTAGTTGCCGTTGGGGCGGGAATTACCTATTTAATTACTGGAAAATCCTTAGTTTCGTTTCACCAAAACCAGAAGCGTAACTCCAACTAAAACTGCGACTGTTACCCAGCGGCGTACTTTGTAGTTCAAATTACTTCTTCATTTCCGCAACTACGTAATCGATGCAATCCGTTAATTTCTTAACGTCTGTTGGATCAACTGCTGGGAACATACCAATTCGAAGTTGGTTCTTTCCAAGCTTGCGATATGGATCGGTATCTACGATCCCATTAGCCCGAAGTACTTTTGCGATTTCAAGGGCATCTATTGAGTCATCAAAGTTAATGGTTCCAACTACCTTTGAACGCATTGCTGGATCTATGACGAAAGGTGTTGTGTAATCATTCTTCTCAGCCCATGAGTAAAGATGAGAAGATGATTCACCAGATCGACCGGCGGCAAACTTTAGGCCCCCATTTGAATTCATCCACTCGATTTGTTCTGCTAGAAGAATCAAAGTCGCTAGTGCTGGAGTGTTATAGGTCTGATCTAGGCGACTGTTATCGATGGCAATTGTTAGATCAAAGAACGCTGGAACCCAGCGACCGCTCTCTTTAATCTTCGCAACGCGTGCAATTGCAGCTGGGCTCATGATGGCAATCCAAAGGCCACCATCGGATGCAAATGATTTTTGTGGTGCGAAGTAGTAAACGTCGCACTGAGAAATATCTACATCAAGACCGCCCGCGGCTGAAGTTGCATCAACTAGAACTAGGGCGCCTTCGGTGCCTGCCGGGCGAATAATTGGCATTGATACGCCAGTACTTGTTTCATTATGTGTAAGTGCATAAACATCAACGCCAGCTTCGGCTACTGCAACTGGGTGGGAACCTGGTTCAACTTTAATAACTGTTGGCTCGTCAAGAAAGGGTGCTTCTTTTGCGGCCTGGGCAAACTTTGAAGAAAATTCACCAAAGACTAGGTGCTGTGATTTCTTTTCAATTAAACCAAAGGTTGCGATATCCCAAAATGCAGTGGAGCCACCGTTACCGATAATTACTTCGTAACCTTCTGGCAGATTAAATAGCGATGTAAGTCCAGTGCGCACGCGATTTACAACGCTCTTCACGGGCTTTTGGCGATGCGATGTTCCGAGAATCTTTGTACCGCTATTTGCCAGAGCAGCTAGTGCTTCTGGACGAATCTTTGATGGACCACAACCAAAACGACCATCGACCGGCTTAAGATTTTCTGGAATTGTTATTTCGCTCATGGGGCTACTTTAAGGGTTGAGCCGAGTGCGACGCCAATCTTTACCAGAACCATCAAATCGAAGTCGATCATGCAACCTTGAGTAACGCCCCTGCCAGAACTCGATACTGGTTGGTGTGACCAAGTAGCCACCCCAGTGATCTGGTTTTGGAACCAGGCTGCCTTCGGGATACTTCAAAGCAAATTCGTTATAGCGCGCATCTAGCCCTTCGCGTGATTCAAGTTCTTCAGATTGCGAACTAGCCCAGGCACCAATTTGGGAACCCCAAGGTCTAGTTGCGAAATAATCGGCGCTCTCTTCTTCGGAAATCTTTTTAGCCGTACCAAGAACAATTACTTGGCGCTCCATGGCATACCAGGGAAATACCAGCGAAACATTTGGATTGGCGGCAATCGCCTTTCCTTTGCGAGATGAGTGATTTGTGAAAAAAGTAAACCCAGCATGATGAACATCTTTCAATAAAACAGTTCGGGATGTTGGAACTCCGTCAACAGATGTTGAAAGCACCATGGCATTTGCTTCGACGATCATTAAATTTTCAGATGCTTCATGCAACCAGCGATGAAAAAGATTTATTGGATCGGCTCCCGCCATCTCTTCGGTTAAGCCAGCCTCGCCATAAGAGCGGCGCATCGCCCGGATCGAGTCACGGGTGACTAATTCCTGCTCGGTTTTTTCGCTCTCTTTGGCCATAGATGTATCTAACTTCACTTTTGCTTCCGTAGCCAGCCGAGCCGAAAGCGTTTGGAGGGCGGCCGATATGAGAGCAGAATAAGAGCATTAGAAAAGGGAGTTACCGTGCCAGATAGTTTCAAGCCAGGTCTCGAAGGCGTTATTGCATTTGAATCAACTATTGCCGAACCAGATAAAGAAGGTAGTTCGCTTCGCTACCGAGGCGTTGATATTGAAGATCTTGTAGGAAAAGTAACTTTTGGAAACGTTTGGGGCCTGTTAGTTGATGATGAATTCAACCCAGGACTTCCACCAGCAGAACCATTCCCAATTCCAGTTCACTCTGGCGATGTTCGCGTAGATGTTCAATCCGCGATTGCGATGCTTGCACCGGTTTGGGGACTAAAACCACTTCTAGATACCTCCGACGAAGAAGCACGTAGCCAACTTGCACGCGTTTCAGTAATGGTTCTTTCATATGTTGCACAAGCAGCGCGTGGAACTGCGCCAGCTGTTCCGCAAGCAGAAGTTGATAAGGCACATACCGTTGTCGAGCGAATGATGATTCGCTGGCGCGGAGAGCCAGATCCAAAGCATGTGCGCGCAGTTGATGCTTACTTTGTATCTGCCGCAGAACACGGAATGAATGCCTCAACATTTACCTCTCGCGTTATCGCCTCAACTGGCGCAGATGTTGCTGCATCAATCTCAGGTGCAATCGGTGCAATGTCAGGTCCACTACATGGTGGCGCTCCTTCTCGCGTACTTGGAATGATCTCTGATGTTGAGAAGTCTGGAAATGCAGAGGCATATGTAAAAGGAATTCTTGATAAGGGCGATCGCTTGATGGGCTTTGGTCACCGCGTTTATCGCGCCGAAGATCCACGTGCCCGCACACTTCGTCGAATTGCTAAAGAACTTGGTGCTCCACGTTATGAAGTTGCAGTTGCTCTTGAAAAAGCTGCACTTGCCGAACTCAAGGCCCGCCAACCTGATCGCGTTCTAGAAACAAACGTTGAATTCTGGGCGGCAATTGTTCTTGATTACGCCCAAGTTCCAGCACACCTCTTTACTTCAATGTTCACTGCTGCTCGTACTGCAGGTTGGTCAGCGCACATCATGGAACAGAAGAAGACTGGTCGAATCATTCGTCCATCAGCTCGTTACATCGGACATGGCCCACGTAAGCCTTCTGAAGTACAAGGCTGGGATGAATCAGTTCACTCACTTCACAATTAATCGCAATTAGCCACTAATCTCGCTCATATGAGTCGGGCAATCTTCTGGTTTCGCAGAGACCTTCGCCTTGCCGATAATCCTGCGCTTCTAGCAGCAATTGCAAATAGTGATGAAATTGTTCCGGTCTTTATTCTTGATCAAAAGTTAATTAAACAAACTGGCTCAAAGCGCCTGGCTTATCTTGGTCAATCACTTCGGTCCTTAGATGAGTCACTCGACAATAAATTGCACGTAATGGTTGGCGACCAGGTTCAAGTGTTAACTGATTTGATCAAAAGATATGACGTTACAGAAGTTCATATCTCCGAAGAGTTTGAACCATACGGCAAAGCAAGAGACATAAGGGTTGAGAAGGCTGGAATCAAATTAGTTCGAACAGGTAGTCCATATGCAGTTGCGCCAGGCCGAGTACGAAAGCCTTCTGACGGGACTCCATACAAGGTTTACACCCCGTTCTATAACGCGTGGTGTGTTCATGGTTGGCGCGCACCGGTTTTAGCGCCAAAGCAAATAAAAGCCGTCACACCCAATGAAAGTGATCGTAATTTTCCAGATTGGCCTCTTCCAGAAGGAACCACTATTACTCCAGCTGGTGAAAAAGCGGCTCACGAACGTTGGAAGTGGTTTAAGAAAAACGGTTTAGATTTTTATGATGAACAGCGCAACAACGCAGGCATTGATGGAACTTCAAAGTTAAGCGCCCATTTAAAGTGGGGTGAGATTCACCCTCGCACTTTGCTCGCTGATTTGAACGAAACAAAAGCCCACACTGTTTACCGCAAAGAGATCGCTTGGCGTGAGTTTTATGCCGATGTGCTCTTTCATAACCCGCATACCGAGAGCGATTATTACGCAGCTAAATTTAAAGAGATGCGTTATGACGATCCCGGAAAGAAATTCAAAGCTTGGTCTGAAGGAAAAACTGGCTATCCATTTGTCGATGCCGCAATGCGCCAATTAATAAAAGAAGGATGGATGCATAACCGCACCAGAATGGTTGTGGCATCTTTCTTAGTTAAGGATCTCCACCTTGAATGGCAGTTGGGCGCAGATTTCTTTATGGAGCATCTAGTCGATTTCGACGTGGCATCCAATGCCCATGGATGGCAATGGACCGCAGGATGTGGAACCGATGCCTCGCCTTATTACCGAGTCTTTAACCCAATCGAACAAGGCAAGCGCTTTGATGAGGATGGTGCCTATATTCGTAAATATGTTCCAGAGCTAGCCCATCTTTCCAATAGCGAAATTCATGAGCCATGGCTCTACCTAGATGGTTATCTCCATGATTATCCAGAGCGGATTGTTGATCACGCAGTAGAACGTTTGGAATCTCTGGCTCGGCTGCAAGAAATAAAGGCCGATAAACCAGCTATGCCTGAAAAGTAACTAAACCGCTTCCACTTCGCTTTGCCTCATACATAGCGCTATCGGCTTTGCGTAGTAGATCTTCTTTATTTTGGTTTGATCGATCGCAGGAAACACTTCCAATACTTACCCCCACTGATACTTCACCAGTTGAAAGTGCATATGGATAGGAAGTAGTTGCTCGAAGTGCGAGAGCGATTTCCATTCCTAGGTTTGCTGGGCCGTAAATAATTACGCCAAATTCATCGCCGCCGAGTCTGGCGAGCAAGACTTCATCTGGGATCGCTCGACTGAATCTAGTTGTTACTTGCTTTAGGAGAAGATCACCAACGGCATGACCGTATTTATCGTTTACTAATTTAAAGCCATCTAGATCTAAAAGAAGTAACGTTCCCTCCTTTTTGCAAAGTTCCTCAAGCTCTGCGAGGAATCTTCTTCGATTAGGAAGTCCAGTTAATTCATCGGTTCGAGCAAGCTCGCGCTCGGTTGAAACAGTTTTTGCATCGCGAAGTGCCAACGCCATCCTTACGAAAGCAAGAGTGATTGTGGCAAAGCCTGGAATTAGAACAAATGCGGGAAAGTAATTTGGCTTTAGGGCTGCAATGGCAAGAATGGTGGAACTAGCAATAAGTGAAAATGTAGTTGCAATGGAATTAACGCGGTCGGAGATTTCAATCTCGCCCCCATGGTGCCAGAGTGATTGCGCTATTAATAACAGACCAAGAATCCAGCCATCATCAGTTAATTGGCCAAAGGTGTAATTTCCTGTGGCTGATTTAAGTAGGTAATAAAGATCAGCAATCGCAAAAATCGTTATCCCGAGTAAGAGAATTAAAGAGCGAAGATTTCGATGTTGTAAGGCGACTAAAGAGATTGTTATTGCGACTAAAACGATATCGCCGGTGGGATAGAGAATAGATAGGAAGACTGAGAAGGGTGATCCAGTTAAGTGAAGCATTGCGGGCCGCAGAAGAAGTGAGGCAATCACACTAGATGCGCCAAGTGCGATGATCACGGTGTCTAGTAATTCCAGGGAGAGAATCTTCTTATTTACGGTTAAGGCTCGAAGAATTCCGCCAAGAATTAGTGGATAGAAGATGGCATAGGAAAAGTCAGTGAGATTTGGCAGCAGCTGAAAATCAAAGAAGGAATTCCAGGTTGAGAAGGTCGAACCCAGTGTCCAGAGCAGGATTGCGCCGGAAATTGCCAATCGCGCAAAGCGATCATTGAACTTCGGTGAGAGATATGCCAGCAGGGCCGCAAGAACTCCAACTAAATTAAAGAGAATTAGATCTGGGAAGATCGCTGGCTTAGGAAATACTAAGCGAATTCCCACCTGGGCTATGAGGATAAATGGTGTGGCAATTCGCAGGCTGCGGTAAATTGCGACCCTAAACATCTATTGAGCGTAGAGGTTTTGTGAAAAATAAATAAGAGTTATCCGCAACTATTTGATCTGGAGAAAAAAATGAACGAGAAGTTCGACGTTAGTCGTAGAGGGTTACTTTGCGGAATTGCACTAGTGGCAGTCGGTCTGATGCCCGAGGCAGCTCTTGCCGCTGTTCCAGCAGTTGGAATTAAACAAGTTGGAAAGAAGTTGCAACTAGATTTGAAGAAGAATGCGGCACTTTCAAAAGTGGGTGGCGTTGTAGAAATTAGTCTTTCAGATGGATCAACTCTTGCTGTCGTTCGCACAGCTTCGGGTGCTAAAGGGCTAGTTGCAATGAACCTTGCCTGCACTCACCAGGGTGTTCCAGTTCAGCAGTCGGGCAATACTTTTATCTGCCCAGCACATGGTTCACAATTTGGATTAGATGGCAAAGTTATCCAGGGACCAGCTCGTCAGGGCTTATACAAATACCCGCTGACCGCGACTGCAACTACTGCAACCATTGGCTAACGGGTATTTAATTTAGGATTTATTTATAGTTTGCAAGCAGCTGCAAGAGTTGCCTTTGCAGAATCGATATCTGCTTGAGTTGCAGTTGAGCCATCTTGTGCTTCTTTGATCTGCTTATCGAGATCAGCCAAAGTAGCAGTTAGATCAATAACGCGCTGCTTGTTACGAGCAATTCCGTCCTTAACTGCAGCAATGTTCTTCTTCTCTGCTTCAGAACCGGTGGTTTCAGAAGTTGGATGGGCTGCAAGGTAAGCGGCTAGATCTTTCGACCATTTATCGACGTTTGCTTGGCTGGCGGTAATCAATTTTGTATTTGTATTCTTCTGGCGGGTAGCACTTGAAACGCGACCGTTGTAAGAAGTAAGAAGTGAGTTTGAGAGCGGAAGTGCGCTCTTGAGATCGGTATTTGCTTGGATGCAAATGGTTGAGGTCCAAGTCAACTTCTTAACCGTTGCTGTTGGGTTGTAGGTGCACTTGTAAGTATTTTTTCCGATCTTCGCGGAAACATTTGCTTTGGCGCAAGCTCCATTTGCCTTGTTAGCGGCTTGGGCTGATGAGAGACCAGTTACCAATGATGCTGCGACAAAGAGCACTGCTGTTGCAGAAGCGATAAATTTCTTAGACACGAACTACCTCC
>CANBVR010000032.1 GCA_947372965.1 Actinomycetota bacterium | reverse complement strand
CTGACAACTCAATAGAGTTTCGGCGGCCATAGCGAGAGGGAAACGCCCGGTCCCATTCCGAACCCGGAAGCTAAGCCTCTCAGCGTCGATGGTACTGCAAGGGGGACCTTGTGGGAGAGTAGATCGCCGCCGGACATCATTTATAAAGCGCCTAGCGTTTTTTCGAAAGAGAAAACATGGGCGCTTTTTTTATGCACAAAAATATTTCTTCCACCGATTAGCGTGATAGCGCTCTGTCTAACTCTAAAAATCTCCGATACTTCGTCAAGAGTGCAACTGGAGATTCTAATTGAAAATGAGATGGAGATTGTGATGGCGCAAACTAAGAGCAGAAGAGAAGAGATTGCTTTTGAACCGATAAACGAAGTCTATTTAGTTGGGCGAGTTTCATCTTTGGCAATTGAAAAGCAGTTGCCGAGCGGCGATAAAGTAGTTGAGTTCCGAGTAGTCATCAGCAGAACGAATTCAAATTCTAAAGGTGGTAAAAAACACCCAGTCGATACTTTAGATATTGCAGCATGGAGTTCAAAAGCTAGAAGGGCGGCGCTAGCGCTCAAAGTAGATTCTTGGATTGAGGTCAACGGGGCGGTACGTCGACGCTTTTGGCAGGCACCTACGGGCCTTGCAAGTCGTTGGCAGGTTGAAGCCGAAGAGATTATCCGCCTTTAGAGCGCCAGATATCGGTCAGTTCTAGGCCAGTAAAAGGTCAGTTAAAGGCGAGAAGGTCCGCGAAAGCATTACTTTTCGATACCTTTAGCCTATGGCAAATGATTTCCTCACCTCCCTTCGCAATTACGCCCAGAGTTTGTCTAGTGGCGAAAAGAGCGCTGGGGAAGTAAGTGCTGCCTTAAATCATTGGGTAAAAGAGAGTGGCGAAGCGCTAAAGGAGAAGATCGAAAGTGAGATTGAATCTGCAGCTATTCGCATGGGATTCGTGCGCAAGGCGGAATTAGATTCCCTTATGCATCGAATTGAAGAGTTAGAGAAGAAGAGTTCAGGCGCCAAGAAAACAGTGAGAAAGAGCGTTAAAAAGGTCGCGAAAATTTCGAGTGCTGCGAGTACTTCGAAAATGAAGAATCCAAACGTTAGAAAGAAGGTAACAAAATGAATGAACTTGCTTCAGAAGCAAATCTGACGTCGATCGAAGCTATCAAGGCGAAAATTTCAAATGTTTCGCAGAAACCATTAGATGAGCACTCCGCTGAATTCGAAGAAATCCATAATCAAATGGTTCAAGCACTCTCTGAGATTGACGGTATATAAGAAGATATGAAAACCAGGTTGGATGCTGAATTAGTGCGACGCGGTCTTGCGCGTTCACGCGATCATGCTGCCGACTTGATTGAATCACGTTCAGTTTTAGTTACTGGAATCCCAGCTTCAAAGCCAGCAACACAAGTCGATGCTGAGACTTCCATAACTCTTCAAGGAGATCGGGATGATTTTGTTTCGCGAGGCGGTCATAAATTAGCAGGAGCACTTGATGCCTTTCCACAAATCCTGGTCGCCGGAAGGCGAGCTCTTGATGCTGGAGCCTCTACGGGTGGGTTTACTGATGTTCTTCTCAAGCGTGGTGTGGCGCACGTAGTCGCAGTGGATGTTGGGTACGGGCAACTTGCGTGGGAAATTCAAAAAGATCCTCGGATTACTATTTTAGATAGAACTAATGTCCGCCATCTAACTATTGAACAAGTAGGCGAACCAGTTGATTTGATCGTTGCTGATCTATCTTTTATTTCATTGACTCTTGTCCTGCCTGCGCTAGTTGCGGTTTCGCGTACATCTACAGATTTTCTTGTAATGGTTAAACCACAATTCGAAGTTGGTCGGGAAAAGTTGGGTGCAGGTGGCGTTGTTCGAGATCCAGCTCTTCGTAAGGCAGCGGTCACAGAAGTTGCAGATTGCGCCTATGACATGGGACTTGGATGCAAGGGAGTGGTGGCGAGTTCATTGCCCGGTCCATCCGGAAATGTGGAATATTTCCTATGGCTTCAAAGAGGAGCAACTGAAATTTCAGTAACCGAATTAGATCAAGCGATTGCGCAAGGTCCACAATGACAAATCAAGTTCGCGAAGTGCTTTTAGTAATTCATCCAACCAGAGAAGATGCAGCGCAATTAGGTCAAGAACTTGCTAGCGGATTGCAGGCAGCGGGTTTTCGCGTTGTTTCAAATCGAACTGATTTGGTAACTAATGCTGACGATTTCACTGGACCAAAGGGCGTTGAGGTTGCGGTTGTTCTTGGGGGAGATGGAACGATTCTTCGAGCCGCTGAATTGGTACGAGGTTTCCCGGTTCCAATCCTCGGAATTAATATGGGAAGCGTCGGGTTTCTAGCTGAGATAAAGAAACCTTCAGTTCAAGAGCTAATTTCGGCGATTTCATCGCGTCAAATAAAAGCCGAGCCACGATTGGTATTGGATTTTGAAGTGCTTCGCGATAAGAAGGTAGTTCATCAAGGTTGGGCACTCAATGAGGTAACGATAGAGCGCAGTTCAAATCAAATGGTTGAGATATTTTTGCAGATAGATAGTCGCCCACTTTCGAGATGGGGCTGCGATGGCGTTATTTGTGCGACTCCAACTGGCTCAACTGCTTACGCTTTTTCTGCTGGTGGTCCCGTCGTTTGGCCAGAAGTAAGTGCCTTTGTCCTCTTGCCACTTGCAGCTCACGCGCTATTCAATCGACCAATGGTCATTTCACCTGACTCTCAAATTGGAATAGATATCGAATCGCAAAGTGCAGAAGTATCAGCAGACGGAATGCGAAAATTTGAATTGGTCAAAGGCGATCACATTATCATCAGGCGCGATTCGGAGCAGGTACTGCTTTCACATATTGATGAGGGACTATTCACGGATCGTCTGGTAGCAAAATTTAAATTACCTGTAGAGGGCTGGCGTGGGGATCGAGCGTAGTTCGCTTACAGAATTATCAATTCGAAGCATAGGCGTAATCGATTCTGCCGAGTTGGAATTCAAACCGGGACTTACCGTATTAACTGGTGAAACTGGTGCTGGAAAAACGATGGTCCTCACTGCGCTTAATTTAATTTTGGGAGCGAAATCTGATTCTGATTTTGTGAGAAAAGGTAGCGAGCGATTAGTAGCTAGTGGAAAATTCAACATTTCAAAAGAGATGGCGTCAGATATTGAGGAATCTGGGGGAGTCGTTGAAGAGGGGGAGGTAGTTATAACCCGAACTGTAACCAGCGAAGGGAAATCTAAGATTTCGCTAGGTGGCGTTCCAAGTACGGTGGCTCAAGTTTCCGAACTTTCACATTCTTTGATTGAAATTCATGCACAGTCAAGTTCAGCCCGTTTAGCTAAATCAAGTATTCAGCGGGAATTATTGGATTCTTACGGTGACTATGCAAAAGATCTTCAGGAATATGCCGAATCTTTTCAAAATTATCAAGATTTATCGAAACGAGTTGACCAACTTCGTAAGCAATTAAATGAGCGGGATTCTGAAATAGCCAAACTCGAGGCTTTCATATCGGAGTTTTTGAAAGTTTCACCACAAATTGATGAACTCTCCTCAATAGAGAATGAAATCTCTAGACTGGGTTCAGTAGAAGCGCTAAATAGTGGTCTTTCGTTGGCGATCTCCGCACTTACTGATGATGAAAATTGCGCTGCGAATGGAATTCAAAGTGCAAAAAAGGCGCTAGAGAGTTTAAAGGGAAAAGATTCCGATTTGGACCTTTTAGTTGATCAGTATGCAGATCTAGTGTTTAATTTTTCAGATATAACAAATGGTTTATCTCGATATTTGTCGAAGTTGGAAGCCGATCCAAAACGCTTTGATTTCTTACAGGGTCGCAAAGCAGACCTCAACCTACTCTTAAAGAGGT
This sequence comes from Actinomycetota bacterium, assembly GCA_947372965.1. Classification (GTDB taxonomy): domain Bacteria; phylum Actinomycetota; class Actinomycetes; order Nanopelagicales; family Nanopelagicaceae; genus AAA044-D11. Next base: position 8,561 of record CANBVR010000032.1, on the reverse strand, counting down.
TTGGTCGCGGAAACGATAGGGAGGAGTCATATCTAAACCTCTTAAAAGATGGAGATGAAGCTAGGGAGAAACTTCGCGATCTATCTGGGGGTGATGCCCGCTTAGTCGAGTTGGAGGCAAAAGCGAAAGAAGCATTTGTAGAGATGAAAAATGCAGCCTTGAATCTAAGCAAGAAACGAGTCAAGTATGCCAAGGAGCTTTCTAAGGAAATAAGTGAGGAATTGCACGGGCTTGCAATGGCAAGTGCAAGAGTTGAAGTTGAAGTGAAAACTGCAAACGCAGATGATGAAAAGAGTTTTTCTCCTTTTGGATTAGATGAAATTTTATTTCTGTTTACTAGTCATAGTGACGGCAATTTGTTGCCACTTTCGAAGACTGCAAGTGGCGGTGAACTTTCTCGGGTTATGTTGGCGCTGGAAGTAGTACTTGCAAAGAGTTCGCCAGTTGGAACTTACATTTTCGATGAAGTTGATTCCGGCGTAGGTGGCAAGGCCGCAGTTGAAGTTGGAAGACGATTGGCAAAACTGGCAAAGAATTCTCAGGTAATCGTGGTAACGCACTTGGCGCAGGTTGCGGCTTGGGCTGACCAGCATCTTGTTGTTTCAAAGAGTGAAACCGGTTCTGTTACGCAAAGTAACGTAGTTGAAGTTCAGGCCGCGGATCGAACTAGGGAGATTGCGCGCCTACTTTCGGGACAAGATCAATCTGCCACGGCTCAGGAACACGCCGCCGAGCTTTTGGCCCTGGTCCAAGGAACGCGTTGATTCGGTGATAAGTTAGCCTTCCATGACCGCCTCTCATGTAACCAAACATATTTTTGTTTCCGGGGGCGTTGCCTCAAGTCTCGGCAAGGGTTTAACGGCTTCAAGCCTGGGAAGGCTTCTTACATCTCGCGGACTTCGCGTCACCATGCAAAAGCTCGATCCTTATCTAAATGTGGATCCTGGAACCATGAATCCTTTCCAACATGGAGAAGTTTTTGTTACCGATGATGGCGCTGAAACGGATTTAGATGTAGGTCATTACGAGCGGTTTTTAAATACAAATTTGCATGGCTCTGCAAACGTAACAACCGGCCAGGTGTATTCAAATGTAATAGGAAAAGAACGTCGCGGGGAGTATCTCGGCGACACGGTCCAAGTTATCCCTCATATTACTAACGAGATTAAAGAACGTATCCGTGCCATGGCTGGCCCAGAAGTTGATGTGGTTATAACGGAAATTGGTGGAACTGTTGGAGATATTGAATCGCAACCATTCCTAGAGGCGGCCAGACAGATTCGTCAAGATGTGGGTCGAGATAATGTCTTTTATTTACATGTATCTCTGGTTCCGTACATTGGGCCGTCTGGAGAGTTGAAAACCAAGCCAACCCAACACAGCGTGGCGGCTCTTCGCTCAATTGGTATTGCCCCAGATGCAATCGTTATCAGATCAGATCGACCTATTCCCGAAGGCGTAAAGCGAAAAATTTCAGCGATGTGCGATGTTGACCTTGAGGCTGTTGTAGCGGCAGTTGATGCTCCTTCTATTTACGATATTCCTAAAGTTTTGTTTGCCGAAGGTTTGGATTCATATATTGTAAAACGCCTATCTCTCAAAGCAACTGATGTTGTCTGGGGAGAGTGGGACGATCTTTTAAAACGAGTTCATCATCCAAAGCATCAACTAAGTGTTGCGCTAGTTGGTAAATACGTTGATCTTCCGGATGCTTATCTTTCCGTGACGGAAGCGCTTCGCGCTGGTGGTTTTGCAAATGACGCGAAAGTTAATATCAAGTGGATTGCTAGTGATGATTGCGAAAGTCCAGAAGGTGCAAAGAGCGCACTTGAGGGAGTCGATGCGATTTGCATCCCTGGTGGATTTGGCGTTCGAGGTATCGAAGGAAAGTTGGGCGCACTCAAGTATGCACGTGAAAACAAGATACCTTCACTGGGTCTGTGCTTAGGTTTGCAATGCATGGTAATCGAAGCGGCGCGCAACCTTGCTGGCATCAAAGATGCTAACTCGACTGAATTCGAACCAGCAACCCCATCGCCAGTAATTTCGACGATGGCAAGTCAAGAAGATTATGTTTCCGGAAAAGGAGACATGGGCGGAACCATGCGACTTGGTTTATACCCGGCAACTCTTTCTAAGGACTCAGTCGTCGCAGGGGTCTATGGCGCAACACAAATTCAGGAGAGACATCGCCACCGTTACGAAGTAAATAACGATTATCGTCAGAAGATTGCTGATGCCGGGTTGGTTTTTTCTGGCCTATCTCCAGATGGGCACCTAGTTGAGTTCGTAGAGCTTCCAAAAAGCGTTCATCCATATTATGTGGGTACGCAGGCACACCCAGAGTTCTTATCTCGTCCAACGAAGGCACACCCACTCTTTAGTGGCTTGATTGCAGCCGCTATCGCAAATAATGGCTAACGACCTCGTTTCGATTTCTGAGTATCTAAATTTCGTAACGGTTGAGAAAGGTCTTTCAAAAAATACAGTGTCGGCATATCGCCGTGATCTGATCAAATTTTTGGATTTCCTTAAAGATGCAAATACAAACCTAGATCAGCTTTCTCCGGAACTTGCTGGGGAGTATGTGGCTTGGTTAAGAGGGTTAAATAACGAAAAGCGGTTGGGCGAAAGCTCGATTGCTAGAAATATCGTTACTTTAAGAAATCTCTCGGCTTTCATTGCTCGCGAGAGTAAATCAACAGACCCACTTAAGGAGTATTCCCCACCTCGAATACCGAAGAGACTTCCTAAAGCTCTATCTGTATCCGATGTCTTAGCGCTTATAAATACAACCCAAGGAACTTCAGCAACTCAGATCAGAGATTCGGCCTTAATTGAAGTTTTATATGCGACTGGAGGACGAATAAGTGAAATAGTGAATCTCGAAGTCGGAGATTTGAGTCAAATTGAAGAATCTCTAACTATTCGCCTGATGGGAAAGGGAGGTAAAGAGCGTCTAGTCCCGGTAGGAAATTTTGCCCGCACCGCCCTAGAAAATTATCTTACGAGTGCCAGATCCGCCCTTTTGAAGAAAAAGAGTACAAATGCGCTCTTCCTAAACCTCCAAGGAAATAGATTAAGTCGACAAAGCGCTTGGCAGATAATTCAAGAAAATGCGATTAAAGCGGGGATAGAAGATCACGTAACTCCTCATTCACTTCGGCATTCCTTTGCAACTCATCTTTTAGATGGTGGAGCTGATATCCGCGTCGTCCAAGAATTGTTAGGACATGCCTCAGTTACTACAACTCAGATTTACACCTTAGTAACGATAGACCGCCTGCGAGAAAGTTACGCAAGCGCACATCCACGTGCGAAGTAGTTCTACTTCCCACGCAATCTGCGAGCGATAATACTTTGATCGCCCTTTGTTTCAAGATCTGCAATTATGATCGCAAGTGATTCTCTAACAATGCGACCTCTATCAACTGCAAGACCTAAATCTCCGCGGAGAGCTAAGCGAGCTTGTTCCAAATCGTAGAGTTCTTCTGGTGAGAGATAAACTGTAATTTTTTCATCATGACGTTCACGTCCACTTGGTGAACGGTCAAATGAATTTACTCGACGGCGCGGGGTTGTGCGCACCTGCTTTTTTGCATTCGAAGATATAGATGCAGTTGGCATTGGGGGAGTATCGATCGTTTCAACTGGAGTCGTAGAAGGCACTGCGCTCAAAGTGGTACTTTGACGAAACAGTTCATCTGCTCCCGGAAGACTTACTCGACGGCTCATTTAGCTCCTCCTCGATAAATTAATTCACGTGCAAGTCTTCGATATGAGACTGCACCAAGTGAACTGCTTGCATAGGTTGTTATAGGTTCGCCCTTAACGGTTGATTCGGAAAAGCGAACAGTTCTTGAAATTATCGTGTCAAGTAAGTCTTTAGGAAACTCATTATGAATTAGTTCTAAGACTTCACGGGAGTGGGCGGTTTTGCGCTCGAACATTGTTGCCAATATGCCATAAATTTCGAGGCCCGGATTTGTATTGCTCTTCACCTTTTCGATTGTTTCGCGTACTAATCCTAAACCGAGCACTGCAAAATACTCGCACTCCATTGGTATTAAAACTCCGTTTGATGCGGTCAGGGCATTGATGGTCAGTGTTCCGAGTGAGGGAGAACAATCAATAAGAATGTCGTCATAACTATTCATTATCGGTTCGAGCATCTTACGAAGCTTGTGTTCCTTTGCAATTTCTGAAACGAAGGCAGCATCTGCGGCGGCCAAGTCTTTATGGCCGCGAATGAAATCTAATCCTGGAACATTTGACTTTAGAATGAAGTCCTTAATGTTGGCTTGCGAATCGTTAAGCAAATACCAAATTGAACCGTATTGTTCCTTTATCTGAAGTGGCTTAATTCCAAGACCTGTTGTCATGCTTGCTTGGGAATCGAAGTCGATAAGTAAAACTCGGCGGCCAAGTTCTGCTAGTGCCGCACCAAGGTTTATCGTTGTAGTTGTCTTTCCGACCCCACCTTTTTGATTAACCACCGAAATCACTCGGGCCATTCCAGCTTCTGTTAGTGCTTTAGCTTCAGGGAAATCGATTGCTTTTCGACCAAGAACAACAGAAGTTGCGGCAAGTTCTTCATCCCTATTTGCCGATCTATTTGTCGATTTAGCGTCTAGACGAGAAATCTTTGAATTACTTTTTGCCATGCGGCGGACTCTACGGCGGTGCGGTTATCACCGCAAGCAGGAGATGAAGTAGGTTTCGCACATGAATACGACTCCTGAGAGCCTTAGCGCGCCAGGAGAGGTAGAAACCCCAGCCACGCCAGCCACACCAGCCACACCAGGCTTTTCAGTCCACCTAACCAACTTCGATGGCCCCTTTGACCTTCTTTTACAACTGATCTCCCGCCACAAAATGGATGTCACGGAAGTGGCTCTCGGAGTTGTGACCGATGATTTCATTGCCTATATCCGGGCCTTGGAGGGTTCTGAGGAGGGATGGGACCTTGATCAGACCACCGAATTCCTCGTTGTGGCCGCAACGCTTCTAGATTTAAAGGCAGCGCGTTTATTGCCTTCTGGCGAGGTTGAAGATGAGGAAGATTTGGCCCTTTTAGAGGCCAGAGACTTACTTTTCGCCAGACTCCTACAGTATCGAGCCTTCAAGCAGATAGCTTCGATCTTCTCAGATCGCATTTCTTTGGAAGAGAAAGTTTTTGCTCGCGTAGTCGCCTTGGAGCCTCAATTTGCACAACTTTTGCCAGAGGTACTAATCGGGGTTGGAGCCCAGCGCTTTGCTGCAATAGCCCAACGAGTACTCTCCCCGAAGGTAATCCCAACGGTAGGGATAGAACATATTCACCGCCCTCTTGTGAGCGTTACGGAGGAGGCAGTTCGCATAGTTGAGCATCTTCGTAAATCGGTCCGAGTTACCTTTCGCAGCCTGATCCAGGATGCCGAATCCACCTTGGTGGTTGTCGCCCGCTTTCTGGCCCTCCTTGAGCTTTATAGAGAGGGCGTTGTGCGCTTTGAACAGGTTATTGCTCTAGGGGAACTCCAAGTTACCTGGGTAGGAAGTGCCGATGGTGAGATTGAAGTCAGTGATGAGTTCGATGTTCCGCAGGTTATGAACGAAGATAAGACAGATGGAGATGAAAATGTCTAACAATGAACTAAACAGATCATTAGAGGCGATCTTGATGGTGGTGGATGAACCAGTTTCTGAGGTAATTTTGGCTCAGATTACCGAGGTTCCAACCGAACAAGTCCTCTCAGCCCTAAATGAGCTTGCGATGAGTTATACGCAGACCGGCCGGGGCTTTGATTTGCGTCAAGTAGCAGGAGGTTGGCGATTTTATAGTCACCCTGATCTCGCGGCGATCGTCGAGAAATTTGTCCTTGACGGTCAACAATCTCGCCTAACTCAGGCTGCACTTGAAACCCTTGCGGTAATCGCATATCGACAACCTGTATCAAGAGCGCGGGTTTCAGCCATTCGCGGAGTGAACGTTGAAGCAGTTATGAAGACCCTGATCACTCGAGGATTAGTCGAAGAGCGGGGCATTGAGCATGAGACAGGGGCGATCCTCTACGGGACCACCTCATTCTTCCTCGAGAAGTTGGGGCTAAATCGCGTTGAAGACCTACCAGCCCTCGCACCATTCTTGCCAGATATTGATGGCCTGGATGAAGTGCTAGCAACTTTAACGGAGTAGGTACTTTCCTCCGCATCAGCTCGATGAGCTCGATGAGCTCGATTAGGCGTTAGCTCTCCGGAGGCCCTACTCTTTACTCATTCCACGCTGGAGAAGCTGTTGAAATGAGGAAATATCATGGCGCAAGTTCGCCTTCAAAAAATTCTTGCCGATGCAGGGGTAGCTAGTCGTCGGGGGAGTGAGGAGTTAATCCTCGCAGGGCGAGTAAGCGTCGATGGAAATCAAATCGTAGAGCTCGGACGCAAATTTGATCCTGAAATCTCTATAGTTGAAGTTGATGGTGAGAAAATGAGGTCAAATAAGACTAAAACTTATCTTGCTTTCTATAAACCCCGAGGTGTTTTGTCCACCATGACCGACCCAGAAAATAGGGCCAATCTGGGCGATTTCTTTAGTAGCAGAAACGAGCGTCTTTTCCACGTAGGTCGTCTCGACAAGGATAGCGAAGGCCTAATTTTGCTGACCAATGATGGAGATCTAACTCATCGGGCAACGCACCCGTCGTATGGCCTAATCAAGAAGTATCTAATCGAGACCGAGGGTGAGTTCACCAAGAGCCACATCGAATCCCTTTTGAAGGGGGTAATGCTAGAAGATGGAATGGCCAGAGCTCTGGAGGTGAAGGTGGTCCGGGAGGTCACACCAAAGCACCATTGGATTGAGGTATCTATTCATGAAGGTCGCTTCCATATAGTGAGAAGAATGTTTGAGTCCTTGGAGATCGAAGTGCTGAGATTGATCCGGACCGACTTTGGACCAATTTCTATCGGTGAGACTAAGGAAGGCCGCTGGAGAGTTCTAAATGAAGGAGAACTTAAAAGTTTATTTACCGCTTTAAAGTTAAATAGGTAAACGGTATTTTGTAGTATAGTTTTATAGACAAATTGATTCTTTTGCGACCTATTTATATCTATAAGTTGATTTTGATGAGCGTGTTTTTCGCCAAAAAACCAATTTATCAACTTCTACTGCGATAACTATTTTCAAGGCCTAAATTTGTCTACATTTTTGAATCACTATAAAAGGTTTTATAGATATAAAGAGAAACTGTCTTATATATAAACGCGAATCTCCACCAGGCGGCTACTATTCGAGGATGAAAATTCGGGCAATTCGGGGAGCCACACAACTCTCGGTCGATTCTGCCTCTGAGATGACCGAAGCGGTCACGGAGTTATTAACGCAACTTTTCACTAAGAACAATATTGGAAATCAGGATCTGGTCTCTATCCTCTTCACGGCGACCCCTGACTTGAAAAGTGAGTTTCCAGCTGCTGCGGCGCGGAATTTAGATTTGGGCGGTGTTCCTCTGATTTGTGCAAGTGAGTTAGATGTATCCGGCGCTCTAGAAAGAGTAGTCCGAGTGATGGTTCATGCGTACAGCGAGAGCGAAAGAGCGGAAATCAAACACATTTACCTAAGAGGCGCCGTAGTTCTGCGCCCTGATTTAGCAAAATAGCTCGTTTATGAGCACCTTTAGAAGCATAAAGATCGTCGGATGTGGTCTCATTGGAACCTCAATAGCTCTTCGACTACGAGAAAAAGGGTTTGAAGTATCGGTCTTTGACACAAATGCTACCAATTTAGCTTTGGCTAAGGATCTAATTTCCTCTGAGGAAGTTTCGCATTCACCGAACGCCGCAATTCCAGAGGTTGTAATTGTTGCAACGCCACCAAGTTCAATTCTTGACTCGTTACTTCTGGAATTTGCAGCAAATCCAAGCGCCACATTTATAGAGGTTAGTGGAGTTAAGTCTAACCTTCTAGTAAAGATTGCCAAGTTTCCAGAGTTAGAAACCAATTTCTGTGCGGTTCATCCGATGGCTGGTCGCGAAGTATCTGGGCCACAGAGTGCAAGATCCGATTTATTTGAGTCAAGGGCGTGGATAGTCTCGCCGACAGAGAATTCTTCACCGAAGGCCATCTCGATTGCCACCGAATTGGGCAAAATTTTGGGATCTACTCCATACGAAATATCGGCGGTAGATCACGACGAAGCGATAGCAGCAATCTCACATATGCCCCAAATTTTGAGCTCTCTATTGGCTTCAACTCTTCTAGATCAAGGAGGAGGCCTAGGAAACGATAGCCAGGTAAGCGCTCTGGATCTGGCAGGCCAAGGATTGCGAGATATGACCAGATTGGCCGATTCCGATAGCACACTTTGGTCCACTTTACTTTTAGAGAATTCCGATCAACTTCAAAAAAGATTGGAAAAATTTGCTGCAGATTTAAGCTCCCTTGCTTCTGCGCTAAAGAATTCAAACTTGGATGCGATTAAAACTTTTTTAGTCAAGGGAAATGAAGGCAAGGCTTTAATACCGGGTAAGCATGGTGCTAAAAGCAGGGATTACACATATCTTCCAATTGTCATAAACGATCAACC
>CANBVR010000031.1 GCA_947372965.1 Actinomycetota bacterium | reverse complement strand
TCACCACCTTCTCCACCGTTTCCAGCAGGTTTTGTGGGGACAGCATGAGCGATATCTGCGATAGGAAGAACTAGGGCACCAATTGAGATAAGTCCTGCAATAATTTTCTTGTTCATAAAGGAAATATAACCCCGTTTACGGGCAAAAGTACGCGATTTTCTGCGATGAAACTGAGAGAATTGGGAAATGAATTGGGAATCCACAATCGTTTCAGACCTTAACTCATGGGGCCAAAAACACGTCAGCCTTGTTGAGTTTGTTGCTAATAAGTTCGTCTATATCGCAATCGCGCTGGGCCTGCTCACTTTTATTTACTCTGAGATAAAGCACTCCACGAAGCCATTTTGGACCACGCTAAATCTTCGAGTGACCATCGCGCAAGGACTTTTAACGGTAGCTTTCCCGGTAATAATCGCAACCGTATTTTCTGAAATCTTCTCAAAGCTCTGGGATCGTCAGCGCCCATTCGCGGTTAATTCAGAGATCAAACTTTTATTTCCTCATGCAAACGATGGTGGCTTCCCATCCCACCACATGGTCTTTACTGTGGCTTTAGCGGTTTGCGTTTTATCATTCCACCGCAATGTTGGCGTTATCATTTTGATTCTCGCGATTCTTTCTGGAATTTTCAGAATCGTTGGTGGTATTCACTATCCATCAGATGTAGTTTTCGGGGTTTTGCTGGGAGCAGTCGTTCCGTGGTTGTTTGCTAAGTTCTTAACCCTTATAAAGGTTTCAACTAGGCGTTGAAATCAAAAAGGCCCCCGATTTCTCGAGGGCCTTCTTAATCCGGTGACAGGGATTTTTAGATGTCGTAGTAGAGCTCGAACTCTGCTGGATGTGGACGCAAGCGAACGTAATCAACTTCGTTCTTACGCTTGTAGTCGATCCAGGTTTCGATTAGATCCTTGGTGAATACGCCACCCTTTGTTAGGAATTCGTGATCCTTCTCAAGGTTGTCTAGTACTTCGCCAAGTGAACCTGGAACTTGTGGGATAGCTGCAGCTTCTGCGCCCTCTAGTTCGTATAGATCCTTATCAACTGGCTTTGGTGGCTCGATCTTGTTTTGGATTCCATCTAGTCCTGCCATAAGCATTGCGGCGAATGCTAGGTATGGATTTGATGATGGGTCTGGGCAACGGAACTCAACGCGCTTTGCCTTTGGATTCTTACCTGTGATTGGAATACGAATACAAGCAGAACGGTTACGAGCTGAGTAAACAAGGTTTACAGGTGCTTCGTAGCCTGGGACTAGACGGTGGTATGAGTTAACAGTTGGGTTTGTGAAGGCAAGAAGAGAAGGTGCGTGCTTAAGAAGTCCGCCGATGTACCAGCGAGCCATATCTGAAAGATCTCCATATCCATCACCAAAGAACAATGGCTTGCCATCTTTCCAAAGTGATTGGTGAACGTGCATTCCTGAACCGTTATCTCCGAAGAGTGGCTTTGGCATGAATGTTGCTGTCTTGCCGTTAGCCCATGCGGTGTTTTTGATGATGTACTTGAACTTCATTACATCGTCACCAGCAGAGAGAATGTCGCTGAAGCGATAGTTGATTTCCATCTGACCAGCGGTACCAACTTCGTGGTGTGAACGCTCTACTTGAAGGCCAACTTCTTCAAGCTTCATAACCATTTCGTCACGAAGGTCAGCTAGTTGATCTGTTGGAGAAACTGGGAAATATCCACCCTTGTACCGAGTCTTGTAACCACGGTTTGCAGTTCCATCGGCTTCCATTGATGCGCCGGTGTTCCATGCGCCTTCAATTGAATCGATGAAGTGGTGTGAAGCATTTTGTGAAGTTGAGAAATTAACTTCATCGAATACATAGAACTCGGCTTCTGGAGCGAAGAAGGCAGTATCTGCAATTCCGGTGCTCTTTAAGTAATCAACGGCCTTGCCAACGACTCCACGTGGGTCACGTGAATAAGGAGTGTCATCGATTGGGTTGTGGACTGAGAAGAGAATTACGAGAGTCTTTTCCTTGCGGTAAGGATCGATGAATGCAGATGATGGAACTGGAAGAAGTTTCATATCTGATTCGTGAATAGCTTGGAATCCGCGGATCGACGAACCGTCGAACATCAAGCCATCTGTGAATACTGCTTCATCGAATGATGAAACTGGAACGTTAAAGTGATGTTGAATGCCTGGAAGATCGATGAAGCGAACATCGATTAGCTTTACATCTTCCTTTTTAATATAGGCAAAGATTTCAGATGAATTCTTAAACATGTTTCTCCTGATTCGTTTCCTGTTAAGGATCCTGCCGCTGGAAGGCGCTTCAATGGGCCAACCTTTGTCATTTGGTGATGGCGAAAATATAGAGGGTGGGGGTAAAGAAGGCTTAACCGCTGTGTTACAGCCATGTTTCGTAACCTAAAGGGGGAGTCGAGAGTGGGCTCAACTTGGGTGGGGATAGCCTTGGGCCATGAAACAAGCGGGGCTTGGTCGAAGGTTTGTCGCTCTTACGCTGGACTGGGCCATGTGTTCTATCGTCTCAGGCTTCGTTTGGGTCGGCTCATTAGGTCAGGGAAGCTTCGCACCACTTTCCATATTCTTTATTGAGGTATCAGTTCTAACCTCTTTAATGCAAGCATCGGCAGGGCAGAGAATTTTGAAGTTAAAGGTGGTTGATTTTCAAACTGGCGGTGTTGTAAAACCTTTGCGAATCTTGCTTCGAACTTTTCTAATCTGTTTAGTCATACCAGCAATTTTTACAAAGGATGGTCGTGGGTTACATGATCATTTCGCGCATAGTGTTGTTGTGAAAGGGTAATTGTGTCTCAATTTAAATTAGCCGATGGCCGAGAACTTCAATACCTAGATAACGCAACTTCATCAGACCAAGCAGTTGTATTTCATCATGGCACACCAGGCCACTCAAGTATGTGGAGCCCTTGGCTTTCACGTTTAGCAACCGCAGGTATCAACGCAATTGCTATAAGCCGTCCTGGATACGGAAGTAGTAGCCGCCAATCTAACCGTGAAGTCTTTTCAATAACATCCGATATCACCGAATTACTTAATTCCTTAGGTGTAAAGAAATTCGTCTCAATTGGTTGGTCCGGTGGAGGGCCCCATTCCCTTGCGACTACTTTTGAACCACGCAACGTTGGTGCAATAACTCTCGCCGGCGTAGGCGCTTATGGAGTATCTGATCTAAATTTCCTTGAAGGTATGGGGCAAGAAAATCACGATGAATTTGGTGCAGCCCTTGCAGGTGAAACTTCAGTACGCAATTGGTTGATTGAAAATGCATCAGCAATGCAAAAATTATCCGGCGATGATATTCGCGAAGCCTTCGGTGGGTTAATTGGCGTGGCTGATAAGGCGGTACTCGAGGGTGATTACGCCGAGGAGATGGCGGCATCTATGCGCGCAGGAATCGAAGGAAGTTTTGATGGTTGGATCGATGATGACATTGCCTTTATAAAAGATTGGGGATTTGATCTTGCCAAGATCGCAAAACCAGTTCACCTATGGCAAGGTGATGATGATTTGATGGTTCCACATTCACACTCGATGTGGCTCGAAAAACATATTCCAACTTCGCAGTTGAGATTCATCCCAGGGCAGGGACATATCTCCTTAGGCAATAATTTCCAAGATGAGATTATTGAGCAAGCCTTAGGTTTACTTAGCGCTTAGGCATCTTTGCATTGCGGTTCATTGGCATTGGACCTTTAGGGATTGGCATTTGTAAGCCACCAATGGCCTTAACGCGAGCACGAACTTCACGCATCTGCTGCTTTGAAAGCTTTTTAGGAAGCTTCTTAACATGCTTTTGTAGCTTGCGAATCGCAATCTGACCTTTTTCGTTTCCAACAGTAATTTCTGTGACTGGGACACCAGGTACAAAGCGTTCCATTTTGCGCTTCTCATCTAGAAGCATTGACTTAACATTTGTCGCCGAAGAGCCTTCGCCAACAAGAATTATTCCAGCGCGACCAACAGTGCGGTGGACCATATCCTGATTACGAGAAACATTTACTGCTGGGGTTGTGGTGAAACCAGAACGAATCGCCATAAGAACAGATGCACCCGCACCAAGTTGTCCTTCAATAGAAGCGAAGGCTGCGGAATTTGCTTGGCGAGTGAAGAAGAAGAACGCGGCAAGGAGCGCTACGGGAATGGAAAGGATTGTGAAGTAAACCGGATGGCCGAGGTTATTTCCAACGAATACTCCGATAACTAGAACGGCGATAAAGATTATTGCCATGTAGATAAGAGCAGAAGGTTTTTCTTTGCGAGTCAGCTTGAAGGCATCCTTCAGAACGGCAAGTTGACCTTGCTTCTCTTCACCAGATGATTCAACTTGAACTGCCTTCTTCTTGCGGCCAAATAGCGCCATTACTTCTCCTCTTTGTTTTCTGTTTCTAGTTTGCGTTCCAACTCTGCCTTACGAGCTAAGTGCTCGGCCCATTCTATTTCAACTTGTTCGGGGGTTGGCGCCGTTCCGCCAAGTCTTGCTGGCGCCCAACGCTCACCCTTAGGTGAATCTGGGTACTCGTCCTGGACTTTGTGAAGGAGTGCGATCAGCGCCTTTCGAAGAATAGCTTCTGCTGCGTCGACATCTTCGCCCTTGGTGAAAATTAGTGGCTCACCAAAATGCACAGTGATTGGAAACTTATTTCTTCCCCAATTTGCCTTGACCTTTTTGGTGATTATTCTCTGGCTACCCCAAACAACAGTTGGGATTACAGGGGAGTTTGAGCCCATCGCAAGTCTCACGGCGCCAGTTTTCAATTCTTTAATTTCAAAGCTACGACTAATTGTTGCTTCAGGAAAAATTCCGATAATTTCACCGGCGCGAAGGGCGCGAAGGGCTGCAACGAATGATGTTGAACCATTTGAACGATCAACGCTGATGTGGTGCATACCTCGCATAAGTGGCCCAGCAATCTTGTGGTCAAAGATTTCTTTCTTCGCCATAAACCTCACATAGCGGTTTACTGGAAGCGCAGCGGTCCCAACCAAAGCAAAGTCCAAATACCCAATGTGGTTTATGGCCAGAACTGCGCCACCTTCTTTAGGTAGATTCTCTTGTCCTTGGAAATCGAATTTGAGACCGAGATATTTCCAAAGGGTTTTGATTGCAACAACTACTGGGGGATAAACAATCTCCGCCATTAGATTTTGGCTCGTTTTTCTTGCGCCTGCTTGTATAGGCGACCAGCGCGATAACTTGAACGAACTAGAGGGCCGCTCATAACTCCAGCAAAGCCAATTGCCTCTGCTTCTGCCGCAAGTTCGACGAATTCATTTGGTTTAACCCAACGCTCAACTGGATGGTGCTTTGGAGTAGGGCGTAGATATTGAGTAATCGTGATTAAGTCACAACCCGCGTCATGGAGATCTTGGAGCGCTTTTGTAACCTCGTCGCGAGTTTCACCAAGTCCAAGAATTAGATTCGATTTCGTGATGAGACCAAAGTTGCGAGCCTGGTTAATAACATCAAGTGAACGTTCGTAACGAAATGCTGGGCGAATACGCTTGAAAATTCGGGGAACTGTCTCGAGATTATGCGCGAAAACTTCTGGGCGAGTTTCAAATACTTGGTTCAATAATTCCGGGTTTCCACTGAAATCAGGCGCGAGCATTTCTACGCCAGTATTTGGATTCAACTCGTGAACAGCGCGAATAGTTTCGGCATAGAGCCAGGCACCCTCATCATCGAGATCATCTCGAGTTACGCCAGTAATTGTTGCGTAGCGAAGTTCCATAGTCCGAATTGACTCGGCAACTCGACGCGGTTCATCGCGATCAAGAGGTTCCGGTTTGCCGGTATCGATATTGCAAAAGTCGCAACGACGAGTGCAACGCTCGCCGCCAATTAGAAAGGTAGCTTCTCGATCTTCCCAGCATTCAAAAATATTTGGACAAGCGGCTTCTTGGCAGACAGTGTGTAGCCCCTCGCGAATTACAAGTGATCGAAGTTCGGTGTACTCCGGTCCCATTTTGGCTTTCGTCTTAATCCATTCTGGTTTGCGCTCGATTGGAGTTTCGGCGTTACGGGCTTCGATTCGGAGTAATGGACGACCCTCTGGTGCAATTGTCATTGGGCGATCCGTTCTAAGGCGATTAGTAAATGCTTTTCAACAACAGGGAGAACTTCTGCGATTTTGATTTCCCTTTTCAATTCTTGAGCGAGGGAAGTAACGCCAGAGTCGGAGAACCCACAAGGTAAAATATGATCAAATGCGCGCATATCGGGATTAACGTTTAGAGCAAAACCATGCATCGTTACGCCCTTTGCAACGCGAATTCCTATTGCAGCAATCTTGCGATCACCATTCGCATCACGCAGCCAGACTCCACTTCGCTCGCAATAGCGTTCGGACTTTATGCCAAGTTCGCTTAAAGCATCAATGAGCGCCGTTTCAATCTCTCTTACAAATCCAACGACATCATTGCGATTACGTAATTTGATGATGGGGTAGCCAACTAATTGGCCTTCGCCGTGCCAAGTGATTTTTCCACCGCGATCAACATCGATGACTTTAGTTCCATCAGTTGGGCGTTCATGAACTTCGGTACGTCGTCCAGCCGTATATACGGAAGGATGCTCGAGGAGAAGAAGAGTGTTCTGAGAGATTCCTTCGATTACATCTCGTTGAATCTCGCGCTGGAGTTCCCATGCACTTTGGTAATCGACTAGGCCAAGGTGGCGCACATTTAAGGCGGTTCCTATGGCTAAGTTCATAGGATGAGCCTAATTGCCGCGAGGCTTTTTCGCTAAATGAAGGCTACCGATTGGTAAAGTTTGTCCTCTAATCCGATACTTTTTATAGGAGAGTTTGGCATGCGCCTAAAACACCGTAAACCGCTAGCAGTCGCAATTCTAGTAACGATCGCTTGGATGATGCTCAGCGGCATTTCTGGTCCACTATTTGGAAAGCTTTCGACCGTACAGAAGAACGATAATTCAAAGTTCCTACCCGATGGTGTTGAATCAAATAAGGCTGCAGTAAAGCTTGAGAAGTTCACGACTGGAGCAAAGGGTGAATTTCCAACTCTCGTTCTATTCCTTGGCGATGTAACTCCAGAAAAGGTCGCTGGCGCAAATGTTTTTGTAAATTCACTTGGCGCAAAGCCGCTAGTTGATGACAAGGGTGCGCTGATTAAGGATAAATCTGGCAAAGAGATGAAAATTCTTATTTCAGATTACCTATTTAAAAATGGCCAGATCGGCGCATTCCCATCGCAAGATGGAAAGGCTCTCCTTGGAAATCTTCCACTTGACTCAACAAAGGCAACCTCACAACTCCCAACAGATAAGCCGGCGCTGCCTGCTGTGATTAAGGCAATTCGCTACTACGCATCAGAGTTCGCAAAGCCAAACAATTTCATCACTCACACAACTGGACTTGGTGGTTTGTTCGCCGATCTATTTGGGGCTTTTGGTGGGCTCGACTCAAGTCTTCTCTTAACAACCGGTGGAGTTATCGCACTTATCTTGATTATTGTTTACCGCTCGCCGTTACTTTGGATCCTGCCACTTTTCACCGCGATGACAGCTCTGACATTGGCAGGCGCTGTTATCTATACCCTTGCTAAGCACAACATCATTACTCTTGATGGGCAGTCGCAGGGAATTCTCTCAGTTCTAGTTTTGGGTGCAGCAACTGATTATGCGCTTCTGCTTATAGCTCGTTATCGAGAAGAACTTCATCTACACGAGTCACGTTTCACAGCGATGAAGATTGCTTGGCGGGGAGTAGTAGAGCCAATCGTTGCTTCAGGTAGCACTGTAACTTTGGGTCTGCTTGTTCTGCTCCTAAGCGAACTTACAAACAACAAGGGCCTTGGCCCAGTTGGAGCAATCGGAATTGTTTGCGCAATGGTCACAATTCTTACCTTCTTGCCAGCGCTATTAGTTCTATTTGGTCGCTGGATCTTCTGGCCAAAGAAGCCAAAATTTGATGGCCACGATGAGAAGCTAACGGGTATTTGGTCAAAGGTAGCTAACGCAACAGCGGCACATCCAAGACGTTATTGGTTGATTTCTGGTGCAGCGCTTTTGATCCTTGCCGCTTTCGCATCGACACTTGGTGCAAACGGTCTTTCAACAGTTCAATCTTTTACTCAACGCACTGACTCGGTTATCGGACAAGAGGAATTGCTAAAACATTTCCCTGGTGGTCAAGGTCAGCCAACTCAAGTAGTTACCAAGGAATCTAGCGCTGTTGCAATGACGGCAAAGATGAAGGCAACTCACGGTGTTTCAGATGCGGTTGTCGCAGGCGCTGCAATAGATGGCGAAGTAATTGTCAACGTGACTCTTACTGACTCACCAGATTCTGCGAAAGCGATTGATAACGTGCCGGGAATCCGTAAGGCTGCCCACGAAGTTGATCCAACATCACTTGTTGGTGGTACTTCTGCGGTCTACTACGACATTCATCAAGCAACCCGTCACGATCGAAATCTGATCATTCCGGTGATTTTGCTCTTGATCGCAATTATTCTCGGATTACTGCTGCGTTCAATTTTGGCCGCAGTTCTGTTGCTTGCAACAGTTATCCTCTCGTTCCTAGCAACACTTGGAGCATGTGCGTTGGTATTCCACCACATCTTCCACTTTGCTGGTGAAGATTCATCATTCCCACTCTTTGCCTTCGTATTCCTCGTGGCACTTGGCATCGATTACAACATCTTCTTGATGACTCGAGTTCGCGAAGAGAGCCTAAAGCTTGGAACTCGTGCCGGAATGATCAAGGGCGTCACCGTTACAGGTGGAGTTATTACTTCAGCAGGAATAGTTCTTGCAGCAACATTTACTGTCCTTGGAATCCTTCCATTGGTATTCCTGGCCGAACTTGGATTCGCTGTGAGCTTTGGAGTTCTACTCGATACCCTGATTGTTCGTTCAATCTTGGTGCCAGCACTTGTCCATTCAATTGGAGCAAAAACTTGGTGGCCATCGGCGCTTTCAAAGGAATCTAAGTAGCTAGATGAAGCACGCTGTCGTTGTTGGGGCTGGCCTGGCCGGCCTCACAGCGGCAATTTATTTAGAACGAAATGGATTTGCAGTAACAGTTCTCGAAGCAAGTGACCGCGTTGGTGGTCGAGTCACCACAGATTTAATTGATGGTTATCTATGCGATCGTGGTTTTCAAGTAATAAATCCTCGCTACTCTGAAATTCGTAGACTTAACGCCCTTTCCGGCATGGATTTCAAGGAGATATTTGCCGATCTTCGAATTAATTCTGGAAGCGAAGAAATCAAAGTTGGTCTTTCGCATCTAGGTGCAACTCTTAAAATCGGTTCAATTTCCGAAAAACTTTCTTTACTAAAGTTTATTAGATCAAGAGGTGGCTCTACATTTACCTTTGGTGAGAAATCTTCTGGTTTTTCGCAGATTCGTAATCAAATTCTTGATCCATTTTTAAAGGGAGTCTTCCTGAATCCCGCTCATGAGATTCGCGCTGATATTGCCCGAGAAATTTTAAAGAGTTTTATCTTTGGAAGGCCAGGAGTGCCAGCCCTGGGAGTCTCACAATTATCCGAGCGCCTAGCTGCTGAAGTTAGCGATATCCGACTCAACGCCATGGTCCATGAGGTTAATAAGGGAAGTGTTGTCGGTAATTTCGGGAAGATAGATTGCGATGTTGTAATCGTTGCAACTGATTCAACAACGGCAGCTCAGCTTCTTGATCTTCACGATGTCTATAAGGTTTTGGAATCAACCACTTGGTATCACTCAACGAGTGAAGAGCTTGCCAACTCCCGATATCTGGCGATAGATAAGAATTCTCCAATAGTAAATTCGATTGTTATTTCGCAGGTTTCAAAGGACTATGCACCTGCGGGCAAGCACCTAGTCTCAACAACTTCACTACTTCCGATCTCTGAGAGCGAGGCGCGCAAGGAGTTATCTAGAATTTGGAAGAGTGACACTAGGTCTTGGGAGTTGGTCGCCCTTTATAACATCAAGCAAGCGCTCCCATTTAGAAGTACTGGGGGAGCACTTTGTCTTCCAGTAAAAGTTAGCGAGGGTGTTTTCGTAGCCGGAGATCACCGAGATCTGCCATCACAAAATGGGGCAATGCGTTCTGGAAGAAGAGCTGCTCTAGCGATTATTTAATCGTGCTGAATCATTGCAGCAAGTGCAGTTGAAACATGTGGGAAATCAAAAGCAAAACCATCGTTGGTGAGAACATCTGGCAGGACTTTTTTAGAGCCGAGAATTTCACTTGAAAATCCGCCAAGGGCTAGCTTTAACGCTATTGCTGGGGCTGGAAAGAGGGCTGGTCGGCGCATCGCACGTGCGAGAGCGGCAGTGAACTCTTGATTAGTAACAGGATTTGGTGAAGTTAAATTAACTGGACCAGAGATTTTTGATTCCATTAAGTGACAGATTGCGCGTACTTGGTCGTGCAAGGTAATCCAAGACCACCATTGCTTTCCATTGCCAAGTTTTCCACCAAGGCCCAATCGAAACAGCGGAAGCATGCGACCTAGCGCCCCCCCAGTTGGATCTAGGACTAGACCCGTACGAATCTTTACCGTGCGAATATCGCCAGCTAAATCAGCTGCGCCTTCCCATTCGCGACAAACAGCGGCAAGAAAATCATCACCAGCGCGATCGATTTCGGTTACGGCGCGGTTTCCTGTTTCGCCATACCAGCCAATTGCGCTACCTGAAATAAATACGGCGGGTTTAACTTCTTTAACAGCATTTGCAATAGCGGTGGTGCCAAGTAATCTGGAATTCAATATTGTTGCCTTGTATTTCTTACTCCAACGCTTATCGCCCACACCTGCGCCCGCTAGGTGAATGACTGCATCCACGCCTTCAAGGGCTGCTAGATCTACAGTTCCTGCGATTGGATCCCAACTGATTTCATCAGCGGCGGAAGCAGGGCGACGAACAAAACGCTGGACAGTATGTCCTTCACTGCGAAGATGTCCTACAAGTGCTGTACCAATTAAGCCCGATGCGCCAGTTACAGCAACGCGCTGCGGTGGCAACTTGCTCGCCATCTTGCTTATAGGCCCAAATCTGATTCGAAGCGACCTTCTTCAAGGCGCTCTTTAAGTGTGACTAAGAATCGAGCAGCATCTGCGCCGTCAACGATTCGGTGATCATAGGAGAGTGCGAGATAAACCATCGAACGAATTGCTATCTGCTCACCACCATCATCGCCCTTCATGACTATCGGACGCTTAACAATTGCACCGAGGCCAAGAATTGCAACTTGAGGTTGATTGATGATTGGCGTATCAAATAGTGCGCCACGACTTCCGGTATTTGTGATGGTGAAAGTTCCGCCACCTAATTCATCAGGAGTTATCTTGTTATCGCGCGTACGAGCTGCAACATCAGAAATCTTGCGTGCAACTCCGCCCATATTCAAATCACCGGCATCACGAATGACAGGGACTAGTAGACCACGTTCGGTATCAACTGCGATGCCTAGGTGCTCTGCGCCGTGATAAGTAATTTGATCACCTTCGACTGAGGCATTTAATACGGGATGTTGCTTTAGAGCTTCGCAAACTGCAATTGAGAAGAATGGAAGGAAGGAGAGGTTTACACCTTCACGAGCGGCAAAGTTTGCCTTTGCGCGATCGCGTAGTCGAGCAATCTTTGTAACATCGACTTCCACAACAGTGGTTAGTTGTGCTGAAGTTTGAAGTGATTCAACCATTCGAGCCGCTATAACTGAACGTAGGCGAGACATCTTTACAGTTGTTCCACGAAGTGGTGAAACGGCAACTGGAGCAGATGGCTTAGAAGAAGAAACGGGTGCGGCAGTAACCGGTGCGGATACCGGTGCCTTACTAATCGCGGCCGTTACATCTTCTTTGCGAATTCGGCCACCGATACCGGTTCCGGTAACGCGTGAGAGATCGACACCATTTTCTGATGCAAACTTACGAACGATTGGAGTTACGTAAGCATCTTGTGGTTGTGAGACAGGTGCACTTGCGACTGGTGTAGCGACTGGTGCTGGAGCAGGTGCAGCAACTGGCGCTGGAGTACTCACAACAGCGGCACCTGAACCAGAAATAACAGCAAGTCTGGCTCCGACCGGCACTGTTGAATCAACTGGAACTTCAATTGCGGTGATAACACCTTTAACAGGTGACGGAATTTCTGTATCAACTTTGTCGGTAGAAACTTCTAGTAAAGCTTCATCAACAGTCACGGAATCGCCAACGTTCTTAAGCCATCGTGTAACTGTTCCTTCGGTTACTGATTCACCAAGAGCTGGCATGGTGACAATTGTTGAACCGGAGACAGCTGGAGCTGATGGTGCTGCAGGAGCAGGAGCTGGATCTGGAGTTGGAGTTGGAGTTGGAGTTGGAGTTGGAGCTGGAGCAACTGGAGCTACAGGAACTACTTCAACTTGAGTTGGTTCAACAGCTTGGACTGGAGCAGGTGCGCTAACGGCCGCACTTGCATCGGCTGAGATAACCGCAAGTTCTGCACCAACGGCAACAGTTTGGTCTACGCCGACAACAATCTTTTGTAGAACGCCAGCAGCTGGTGAAGGAATCTCGGTATCAACTTTGTCGGTAGAAACTTCTAGGAGTGGCTCGTCTACTGCAACAACATCGCCTTCATTCTTCAACCATCT
>CANBVR010000030.1 GCA_947372965.1 Actinomycetota bacterium | reverse complement strand
TTTTATTGCGAAGTACATATTCAAATACATCTGCGCCTAACGCTTCGCGGACCAATGAACTAGATTCCATTGCGGCAATCGCCTCATCGAGAGTGGTAGGCAACTTCTCAGGTGAATCAGAAGTCTTCAAGTCATATTTTGATTCAACGCCTTTAAGGCCTGCCGCAATAATTACCGCGAATGCTAGATATGGATTACATCCAGAATCAGGTGAGCGAATTTCAATGCGAGTACTTGCTTCCTTGCGTGGTTTGTATGAAGGAATACGAACCATCGATGAACGATCATTGTGACCCCAAGTAACATCTGCTGGCGCTTCCCCGCCGCCACTTAACCGCTTATATGAGTTAACCCATTGGTTAGTAATCGCCGTGAATTCTCGAGCATGCTTGATAATTCCGGCAATGAAAGAGCGACCGACTGCAGATAATTGAAGCTCACCCTTTTCATCATAGAAAGCATTCTCTTCGCCTTTAAATAGCGAGAAGTGAGTGTGCATTCCAGAACCTGGATGATCGGTAAATGGCTTTGGCATAAATGAGGCATGGAAACCTTGGTCCAAGGCAATCTCTTTAACAACGTGACGGAAAGTCATGATGTTATCTGCCGTAGTTAGTGCATCGGCATCACGAAGATCAATTTCTTGTTGTCCTGGCGCCCCTTCATGGTGTGAAAACTCGACAGAAACTCCCATAGCCTCAAGCATCGTGATCGCTTGACGTCGGAAGTCATGACCAACAGCAGATGATGTCTGATCAAAATAACCAGCACTATCAACCGGAATCGGAGCAACGCCAGGTTCTGGAGCATTTTTAAATAAGAAAAATTCCATCTCTGGGTGGGTGTAAACGGTGTAACCCATATCCCCCGCTTTGCGAAGAACTTTCTTTAAAACATTTCTTGGATCTGCCGCTGATGCTGTTCCATCTGGCAGAGTGATATCGCAGAACATGCGAGCGGCGCCCGGTGCTTGGGTGCGCCATGGCAATACCGTAAATGAAGAAGCATCTGGCTTTGCCAACATATCTGATTCAGTTTCGCGAGCAAATCCTTCGATAGCCGAACCATCAAAACCAATTCCTTCAGCGAACGCGTTATCCAATTCAGCTGGCGCAATCGCCACTGACTTTAGAAAGCCAAGTACATCGGTAAACCATAAACGAACGAAGCGAATATTGCGCTCTTCGAGGGTGCGAAGTACGAACTCTTCTTGCTTGCTGATTTGATCGCTCATGGCCGCCATCTTGCCAAAGCCGTGTTACGGCATTGTTAACGAAGCAAAGATTTAGAGACCGTGAGCCTGCGCCACGGCGGAATACATGATCTTGCCTTCGTGAACGTTTAGCCCTTTGGCTAGCGCCGCATCATCAGCGCAGGCTTGCTCCCAACCTTTATTGGCAAGGGCGAGCGCATATTTGATCGTTGCATTTGCAAGTGCGGCAGTTGAAGTGGCTGGGACAGCGCCCGGCATATTGGCAACACAGTAATAGAGCGAGTTATGAACTTTAAATGTTGGATCAGTGTGCGTAGTTGCCTTAGATCCCTCAAAGCAGCCACCTTGATCGATCGCCACATCTACCAGAACTGAACCTGGCTTCATTCGGGAAACTAATTCATCAGTTACAAGTCTTGGCGCCTTTGCGCCATGGACGAGTACTGCGCCAATTACAAGATCTGCCTCTAGGCATAGTTCTTCAATGGCATAAGCCGAAGAAGCAAGTGTTTTAATTTGCCCCTTATACATATCATCAATCTGGCGAAGCCGATTTAGATCTAGATCCAAGATGGTTACATCTGCGCGCATACCTAGTGCAATGGTTGCGGCAGAAAGTCCAACAACTCCACCACCAAGAACAACTACCTTTGCTGGCTTCACACCAGGAACTCCCCCAAGTAGAACGCCGCGGCCACCTTCTGGTTTTTGAAGTGCCGTGGCACCAACTTGAATCGACATTCGACCGGCAACTTCAGACATTGGGGCAAGAAGGGGTAGAGCGCCATTTAATTCAACGGTTTCAAATGCAATTGCAGTGCAACCGGATTTAATGATCGCATCTGTGCATTCACGAGATGCAGCTAAGTGAAGATAGGTAAAGAGGATCTGACCTTTGCGCATTCGTGGGTATTCCGCAGCTATTGGTTCTTTAACCTTGAGGATCAAATCGCCCTTTGCCCATACTTCATCGGCGGTATTGAGAATAGTGGCGCCGGCCTTTACATAATCTTGATCGGTAATTGCCGAACCAAGTCCAGCACCACTCTCGACATAAACGGTATGGCCCGCTTTTACAAGTGAGTGAACTCCTGGTGGCGTAGCTGATACGCGAAATTCATTATTTTTGATTTCCTTAGGAACGCCAATAATCATGCTTCTAGATTACTCACCAAATAAGGAGGCGCAAACTTTGGGATGAAGGTCAGCCCTCATATTTGCAAAACTCTCTGGTGGCCACCCCGCGGAATAGACCCGTCTGAGCAACTTGGCTAGAGGATATTTAGGATCATCTAAAAATGCGCGGTCTAGAGATCTCTGAGCCAGAGCACCATCTCCTTTTTCATAACTGACGGCAGAGAAAAGTGAGGCGATAGGTGCGGAATATCCGGTTGGTGTTATTCGAAGCAGCCAGCGCCACATCGCCCAAAGGGTTTCGATATTTTCATTGTCTGTAATACCCATTGCATAGTCTCGAACTTGCAGTTCTTGTAGCCTGGCGATAACTAGGGCGGTTAATTTTTTATCCTGACAGATTCCATCTCTAGCAAAAATTCCAGCGAGATCATTAACTGCCAGAGCGCCTTCGCGTTGCAAAAGTTTCTGGTTATCGGCTTCATAATCAATTGGCTTGATTCGTTTAACTAGCTTTGCCAGTTCGGGGTCGGAGTCAACTGGCGCGATGGATGACGCCATTGCTTCTAGATCGGTGAATGGAAGTGGTTTGCCTTCCGCTACCTGTTCAGCAGCTATACGCGATGCCTCAAGATCTGGCATTGGATTGCCTTCAGGTGGACAGCATCCGTGATCAGTGCAGATACTTGAGCGCCATCGGTTATGGCGAACTTCTAAACATTCGCGAAGTTTTATGCCGCGCATCGAAATCGCTTCTCGTAATGGTTCTAATAAATATTCACTATCAAATACGCCATCTGGAACATAGGCGACTACCAGGGCGCCGTCAGCCTCTTCTTTCGTAAGATGATCGGCCAAAGTATCGATTTGTTCGGGTTCGATATTTTCGGGGTAATCCACGCGCATTGCCATCCCAAGAGTTTCTTCCTTGAGGGAGATTACGACAAGTGAGTTAGTTGGGTGATACCCAACTAGAAATGGAACAGCGGCTAATAAATCATGTGGTGAAGTAAGTGTTGTCATTGGGCAAGAGTCGTTGATTTGAAACTTCCCTATAATCAAATTATTAATTTGTGTGGATAGTTCTAACGTGTGTATTTAGTTGGGGCAGGAGAAACGACAATATTGGTTGTCATGCGTTGCACTATCGCGCCACCTAGAACTGGATAAGTCAAGGTATCTGCCATCCAAGTTCCAGCCCAGGAAACGGTAAGTGAAGCTGTGTATGTACCTGCCCTTGTATATGTGTGGAATACCTTGCCATTAGGGAAGGCTGCACCACGTTCTGTTGTTGTGAGTGTGGCACCATCACCAAACTCCCATTGAAAAGTTGGGTTTAGATTTACCGAAACTGGAACCTGAAGGATGATCACCGAAGTCATAAAGTTTGCACTTGTAGTTGTCCAGAAATTAACTGGTACCTGTGTCAATACTTTGCCAGCAGGTTGGTAGTAAATCTCTCGAGTTGGAATCAACTGGGTTAATTGATCCGATAATGAAATTGCCGTTACAACCTTTGGCTTGGGTTTAATAGTTGATTTTGGCCTTGGCGTGTAAGGGCGATAAACATAGGGCCGCGGCTTCCAGGTTCTAGTTGGCTTTGGTTTTGGTGTTGCTGGTTTTTGTTTGGGCGTTGAACCAGGTCGATTTTGATAGGCCTGAATAATTACTTGGCCAGTCTTGGGATCGGTAAAGACTTTTACGCAAACCTTTGTCTGGCATTTGGAGCCTGGAGTGGCAGCCTGTGCCACATTTGAGGTTAAGAAAATAAGAACAAGAATCATGAATCTTTTCATTCGCTCTGCACGATCCACCAATCGCTATTTACTGGCTTTAAAGTAAAGGTGGTATCGATATTTGAAGCTTCCCACAATTCACTCTTGCCAGTTTTGCGATCAACGTGTTTGGTGTCGCTCATCGAGACCCGCACTTTTAACTTAATCAATTCAGGAGTGTTTATCTCTGGCGAAATCTCCGTGATCTTGTAAGAACCGCCAACTAGATTTGCCGTTGCCCAGATATCTTCAAAACTGTCGGCGATCTTTAAACAGCCACAGCCAGCCATTGCCGCCATCCGAATCGGCAAAGTCTTGCCGGTGTGCAATCCGATATTTACCGCATCGATGTAATTTATGATCGCAGTTAGCGCCAATGGATCCACATTTGTTGGCAGACTCGCATCAAGGGAAGTCGATGCGAGTAACTCGCCCGCGATGTATTTCGATCCTTCAGCCCGGCCACAACCGGTTAGGAGTGCAATGCAAGTAAGAATTGCACCAACCTTTAGGAACCTTAAAAACATGGCGCCAAGGTAATTACTAACTGCATCAAGGAAGTATGAGATTGCCCAAGGCTGTTGATGACGAAAAGCTGTGGAAGTTATGCCACTCTAGAGGCGTGGCACATAGAGATGGTGACGGTTGGGTGGAATGCGCCTGCGGCAATCGCCATTGGGGCTTAAATGGCGCCGCTGGATTGTTATTAGTTAGAGATAAGAAAGTATTACTCCAACATCGCGCACCTTGGGTACACAATGGTGACACTTGGGGTATTCCTGGTGGAGCACGTGACTCTCACGAATCGATTACCGAAGCAGCCCTTCGCGAAGCTCATGAAGAGATCGGAATTGAATTAGAACTTGTAACTCCAGTTGAAACCTTTCATGATGAACATATGGGTTGGAGTTATGACACCGTGATTGCTACCTGTTCTCCAGCGCTGGTTGCCCATGAACAGAATGATGAATCACTGCAGATTGAGTGGGTCGCTTTTGAAAAGGTGGTGCGAAAGAATCTGCACCCAAGTTTTGCTAAGAGTTGGCCGGCGTTACTTACCATCCTCCAAGTACGTTTTATGTAACCGCTTTAGCGATTCTCTTATAACTGCGCCATCAGAGGTGCGCCAAAATGGTGGCATTGAATTTAAAAGTGTCGAACCATAACGCTTTGTCGTAATTCGCGAATCAAGGATTGCCACGACTCCCCGATCATCAACAGAGCGAATCAAGCGCCCAGTTCCTTGCGCCAATAGGAGCGCGGCTCTAGGAAGTGATACCTGCATAAAGCCACTTCCGCCCGCGGCATCTGCTTCGGCTGCGCGCGCACTCATTACCGGTTCATCTGGACGCGGAAATGGAATGCGATCGATTGCAACCAAAGTACAAGCCGGTCCCGGTACGTCAATACCTTGCCATAACGAAATTGTTCCGAGCAAGATAGATGTTTCATCTTTGGCAAACTTTTCGACAAGTGCTCCAACAGAGTCACCGCGCTTTTGGGTAATAATTCCTATCGGTAGCTCTTTTAGAACTTTGCGCAAATACTCATCGGCCATCTCAACCCCGCGCCACGAACTAAATAAGGCAAGGGTTCGCCCACCAGCGGCATCAATCAATTCAGCCAACTCTTCTAGCGCTTCTTTACTAGGTCCATCCCGACCTGGTTCTGGGATATCACGTGGCAGGTAAAGCATTCCTTGATTAGCAAAATCAAAAGGCGATCCGACATCTAACATCTGGAGATTCGCGGGATCGATCTCCCCTTTTTCAAATTCGTCATCTTCAAAATCTTTACCAACTAGAAAGCCGATTGATTCGGCTATCTGGTTAAATGATTTACCGATTGACAAAGTCGCTGACGTTGCAATTACCGGGGTATCGGTGAGTAAATTCTTTCTAAGAACCGCAGAAACTGCCAAAGGAGCTAGATGTAACGTTGAGAAATTAGGCTCGAACCACATAACTTGATGGGCGCTTGGCTTTAACATTTTGGTAGCGGTTTGCTGCACTTCATTTGTCGCACCTTTAACTCGTGCGCGCTCGGCCATTGAATCCGGGTTTATTACATCAGAGTCTGCATTAATCAATTCAACAACTGCTTTCGCGGCATCCTTAACTTTACGAATCGGTGCTTCTAGTTGTGCGGGTAATTCAGGCAGCCTTCCGGCTTTGGTTGGATCGTTTCGCACATCATCTGCAAAATCATTTACCGCTTCGGCAAATAAATCAGCAGCCTTTTGAAATGCATCAGCGGCTTTTCCTGGAAGATGTTTCTTCGCCATCTTTGCCGCGCGTTCTACTCGACCTGCAGTTAGCTCTTCGGTAACTGCTTGCGTGGTGCGATCCATAAATTCATGTGCTTCATCAAGAATTACCGCATCGCGCTCTGGCAATATTGGATGCGAATCAACAATCTCGATTGCTAATAGCGTGTGGTTTGTTACAACAACATCTGCAGTTTGGGCTTTGGCTTTGGCATTTGCGGCAAAGCACTGGGAACCAAAGGCACACTCATCTTTACCAATGCATTCGCGACCTGACACTGAATTGGCATACCAGACTCTGCGATCAACATCGGGCGCATCATCGCGATCTCCTGAAACTCCTGGCGTTTCGGCCCATGCCCGAAGTCGCTTGGCATCTTTCTCCAAAGTTCCAATATCCATCAAAACTTCACCGTCAGGATCACCAGCGCCGCTATTCATCTTTTGCAGGCAAAGATAATTTCCAACGCCTTTATAAACAGCAAAGGAGATCTCGCGCTTTAGCTCTTTCTCTAGCGCATCTTTAATTCGCGGAAGATCTCGTTCTACTAATTGACGCTGCAGGGCCAAGGTTGCGGTTGCAACCAAAACTTTTTTGCCATGTACTAGCGCTGGGACTAAATAAGCAAGTGATTTTCCAGTTCCAGTGCCGGCTTGAACAAGTAAGTGATGGCGATCAGATAACGCATTTGCAACCGCTTCAGCCATTTCAATTTGGCCTTCACGAGGCTGGCCACCGATTGCTAAAACGGCAGCATCCAACGCTTTACGAACCTGCGTTCTGTTATCCGCGCTCACTTAAAGAAGGATACGGGAATTAAGCGACAGTGATTTTTATAGCTGCAATTAGCTTGTCGTACTTCTTTAGAACGACCCAGCTTGTTCCAGCCTTAACTGCCTTTACGCTTGGATTAAATGCAGCGCCATTCTTTGTGCCACCAGCATCAAAGGAAAGTACTTTCACATTTGAAACGAGCGCGTTCCAGCCTTCAACATCATCTACCTTAAATACCACGGTGTCTTTGGATGTGATCTTCAAAGTCTTCGTCGATGCAGGATCAACGATGATTGGTGGTAGAGCTGCAACGGTTGGGGTTGGGCTCGCCTTTGGTGATGACTTATTTGTTGCTTTTGTCGTCGCAGCAGTGGCCCCAGTTACTGGGACCACTGTTAATGCGATTACCGGAAGTAGTGTTAGCGCTACTTTACGGATCATGAACATCCGGAGGTGTTACCGCAACCTTCGCAGACGAAGCATGAACCAGCCATACGCATCTTTACTCCGCAGGTCATGCACAGAGGTGCATCTGATTTAACGCCGCTCATCTTTTCGAATAGTTCCATTGATGAACCAACGCCTGCTGTTGCATCTTGCTTAACAACTGGTTTAGCTTCGATCTTTACTGAAGCAGTTTTATTTACAGCCGCAGGCGCCACCACAGGCGCAACTACTTTTGGGGCTGCAACCTCTAGATCTGGTGTGTACTCGCCTGTATCAAGTGCGCGAGCGCGCTCTGATGCAGTGTGTAAACCAAGTGCGCTACGTGAATCAAATGGAAGGTAATCAAGTGCTAGACGACGGAAGATGTAATCCATGATGGATTGCGCCATACGAATATCTTGATCATCTGTCATACCTGCTGGCTCGAAGCGCAAGTTTGTGAACTTCTCAACGAAGGTCTCTAGTGGAACTCCGTATTGCAGACCGATTGATACTGCGATTGAGAAGGCATCCATTACACCGGCAAGAGTTGAACCTTGCTTGCCAAGCTTTAGGAATACTTCACCAAGTGCGCCATCAGCGTATGCACCTGCAGTCATGTAGCCCTCTGCGCCACCAACCATGAATGAGGTTGTTGATGCTGGGCGTGACTTAGGTAGACGCTTGCGAGTTGCTGTTGGATGAACATCTGCTGATGCTTCTTCCTTAGCTCCCTTGCCATCAGAAAGTGGTTGACCAACTTTGCAGTTGTCGCGGTAGACAGCAAGCGCCTTTAGGCCAAGCTTCCAACCTTGGTAGTAAACCTCTTCGATCTCTTCAACAGTTGCATCTGAAGGCAGGTTAACTGTCTTTGAGATTGCGCCTGAAAGGAATGGTTGGCAAGCAGCCATCATCTTTACGTGGCCCATTGCTGAGATTGAACGGATACCCATTGCACAGTCGAAGATGTCGTAGTGCTCTGGCTTTAGGCCAGGAGCATCGATGATATTTCCGTTCTCTGCAATGTAAGCAACGATCGCTTCATTTGTCTCTTCGGTGTAACCGAGTTTGCGAAGTGCTTGTGGGATTGTCTGGTTAACGATCTGCATTGAACCGCCACCGACAAGCTTCTTGAACTTAACAAGAGCTAGATCTGGCTCGATACCTGTTGTATCGCAATCCATCATCAGGCCGATAGTTCCGGTTGGTGCAAGAACTGATGCTTGCGCATTGCGCCAGCCGTTCTTTTGACCAATTTCGATTCCCTTTGACCATTCCTTGTTTGCAACTTGCCAGACATCTGCATCAAGAGAGGTAACGCTCTTTGCTGATGTTGAGGCATTTGCATGCATCTTCATAACGCGAGTGTGTGCCTCTGCGTTACGAGCGAAACCTGCGTAAGGTCCAACGATTCCAGCAAGTTCAGCTGAGCGACGGTATGAAGTACCGGTCATAAGAGAGGTAATCGCACCAGCTAGTTGGCGACCACCATCTGAATCGTAAGCAAGACCTGAGGCCATAAGTAGCGCACCGAGGTTTGCAAATCCGATACCAAGTTGACGGTAATTGCGAGTTGTTTCGCCGATTGGATCTGTTGGGAAATCTGCGAAGCAGATTGAGATATCCATTGCGGTGATAATTAATTCAACTGCTTGAACAAACTTCTTTGCATCAAATGAACCATTTGATTCTAGGAACTTGAGCAAGTTAAGTGATGCCAAGTTACATGAAGAGTTGTCGAGTGACATGTACTCAGAGCAAGGGTTCGATGCATTGATGCGACCGGTCTCTGGGTTTGTGTGCCATGCATTGATGGTGTCGTCATATTGAATTCCTGGATCAGCACATGCCCATGCAGCTTCTGCCATCTTGCGGAAGAGCTGGCGTGACTCAACGGTTTCGATAACTTCACCAGTTGCGCGAGCAACTAGGCCGAAATCAGCACCTTGCTCGTATGCGCGCATGAACTTATCTGAAACACGAACTGAGTTATTTGCATTCTGATATTGAACAGAGATGATGTCTTTTCCACCTAGGTCCATATCAAAGCCAGCATCACGAAGGGCGCGAATCTTGTCTTCTTCGCGAACCTTGGTCTCAATGAATTCTTCGATATCTGGATGATCAACATCTAGAACAACCATCTTTGCTGCGCGACGGGTTGCGCCACCTGACTTGATGGTTCCGGCTGATGCATCTGCACCGCGCATAAATGAAACTGGACCAGAAGCTGTGCCACCGGACTTTAGAAGTTCCTTTGATGAGCGGATGCGTGAAAGGTTAAGTCCAGCTCCTGAACCGCCTTTGAAGATCATTCCTTCTTCGCGATACCAGTTAAGGATTGAATCCATGGTGTCATCTACCGAGAGGATGAAGCAAGCAGAAACTTGTTGTGGTGCATTTGTTCCAACGTTAAACCAAACAGGTGAGTTAAATGAGAAGACTTGGTGCAATAGCATCCAAGTTAATTCATGTTCGAAGATTTGTGCATCTTCATCAGTGTTGAAGTAACCGAATTCTTTTCCAGCTTTTGTGTAGGTAAGAACAACGCGATCGATAACTTGCTTTAGTGACCATTCGCGATTGTCATGTCCGACAGCGCCACGGAAGTACTTTGTTGTAACGATGGTTGAGGCATTTACTGACCAGAAGTCTGGGTACTCGACACCCTTTTGCTCGAAGATAACTTCGCCGCTCTTCCAGTTTGTTTGTACAACATCGCGACGTTCCCATGTCACTTCGTCATATGGATGCTTTCCAGCAGTGGTGTAAATACGTTCGATAGTTAAGCCTTTACCAAGAGATTTCTTAGTATTCGAACCTGCTGGCTTATTGACGATGGACATGCGTTATTTCCTTCTTCCGATTAGTTGTTTACTGAATTTTTTGACGCGGCAACTGGGGCTGTTGCATTTATTTCTTTTGAAACCTTTGAAGGGGCTGCGCGGAGAAGTGCGATCTCACCTTCGAAATCTTCTAAGGAGGCAAAGTTACGATATACCGAGGCAAATCGAAGGTAAGCGACCTCATCTAATTCTCGGAGTGGCGCTAGGATCGCCATTCCAACTTCTTGTGCCTCCACCTCGGCCTGGCCATCGGATCGAAGGGTCTCTTCGACGCGCTGGGCAAGCAGAGCTAGATCTGCACTTTCTACTGGTCGTCCCTGGCAGGCCTTGGCCACGCCTTCGATGACTTTTTCACGACTAAAAGGCTCGGTCGCTCCTGAGCGCTTGATGATCATCAAGGCTGAGGTCTCGGAGGTAGTAAAACGACGTCCGCATTCGCTGCATTCGCGGCGACGGCGGATCAGAGTGCCCTCTTCCACTGGACGAGAGTCAACGACTCTTGAGTCCTCGTGGCGACAAAATGGGCAGTTCATGCGTCTTACTCCTAATTTGAGACTAAAGCGGGGGGAAGGAGCAATATAGTCGAAAACCACAACTTATGGAACTTTATTTGCGGCCAACCCCTATATGTAGTGCTAAAACTACACCCCAACTTGAGGGTTTAAAGGAGGCTGAGCGGCGTGTCGGGACAATTGGTTAAATTATTATTTAACCGGTACCCAAAGACGGCTGCCAGCCGCCACATCTGGGCTTGAGAGGTGGTTGATGGCGACTATTTGATCTACGACGGAGTTTAGATCAGAGCCGCCAACCATCCTGGCGATCGACCAGATGGTCTCACCAGCAGTAACAACAACTTGGGTTTGATTGAAATGAGGATCAATATTTTTCGGTGAGTTATTTGAATTAGTAACAACACCGTTTTCAGATGCATTACCAACTGCGCTAAAACCAGCGCCAATCACTACTAATAGCGATGCCACCGCGAAGGTGCGAGCTAACTTACGTGATTGATTCTTACTCATTTACTACTCCTTACAACGTTGTTCGAGGGGATTCGAACACCTGTTCTAAAGAGAAATATAGACCAAGCCACCGACACCTGCAAGTTTTTTTAGAACATTTGTTCGCTTTTTTTTAAAATCTCGGCTACCCTTTTCCTATGACTACAAAGAAGGTTTCCCCCGCTAAATCTGCTGTTAAATCTGCTGTTAAAGGCAAGATCTCCGAACTCCCAGATGGTCCTGCTGGCGAAAATGGCCTAACCGCCCGCCAAGCCAAGATCCTCCAGGTCATCAAGGATTCAGTTGAGACCAATGGCTACCCACCTTCAATGCGCGAGATCGGCGAGCTCGCCGGCCTTGCCTCCCCTGCCTCTGTTAAATACCAACTTGAAATCTTGGCCGAAAAAGGCCTAATCAAGCGAGCCCAGACCAAGGGCCGTGCCCTGGAAGTCACCTCTCCCGAAGATGCCATTACCCCAGAAAAGACCAGATCGGTTCCTCTGGTCGGCCAGATCGCTGCCGGTATCCCAATTACCGCAGATCAAAATATCGATGAGATTCATACCCTCCCAGAATCCCTAGTCGGCAAGGGCAATGTCTACATGCTCAAGGTCAAGGGCGATTCCATGATCGATGCCGGAATCTTTGATGGCGACTTTGTCGTAATCCGCGAACAAAAGACGGCGGAAAAGGGCGAGATTGTCGCCGCCATGATCGATGGCGAAGCGACCGTTAAAACCTTCTCAAAGAAGGAGGGCCATTACTGGCTACTTCCTGCAAATGACGACTTCGCACCAATCCCAGCAGACGATGCTGAGATCCTTGGCAAGGTCACCGCAGTCCTTCGCTCTATTCGTTAAATAATTAAAGAAACTTTTACAACCAAGGTCGCTCATCACTTGGCTGATCCCAACTTGGGATTGGCGCTTGAAGAGGTGCATCAATCCAACAGAACATCCCATTGGTCTTTGCATCTTCAATAAGTTTCAAAATTAATTCACCGGCCTTCTTGGGATCATCTCCGCCGGTCTTAGCAACCCAATCAACCCAGGCTTTGTAATCTGCGCCGGCTTGCCCAAGTTCATCGGCTTTCTTGGAAATATCAGCCCACATATCGCTCTTAACATCTCCAGGATGAATCACATTTGCCGTGACGCCACTTCCCGCAATTTCAGATGCGAGATGTTTTGTAAATTGATTTAGCGCAACCTTTGCTGTGGCATATGCGCTATTTAACTTTCCTGGCGGGTGCAAAGCGGCGGCCGAACTTAAGTTAATGATTCGTCCCCACTTCTTTTCCAGCATCCCCGATAAAAATACTCGCGAAGTGAAATATGGCGCCAAGGCATCGATCATTATGGTTTCAACATATTCATCCGGATCGGCATCTTGAATCAGATCTATAGGACCAAAGACACCGGCAGCATTTACTAAGATATCAACTTCCCCATAATTGGCTTTAACTTCTTTAGCCAAAGCATCAACTGCCTTACGATCGGCGACATCGCACTTAAGAGAAATAACTGACTCTGAGATATTTGCGCCACTTTTTGAAACGGCAATGACTGTGTGACCAGCCCCAACTAGTGCGAGGGCAATCTCTTTGCCGATGCCACGACTGGCACCAGTAACTAGCGCAAGGTGGGTCATACTTTTAGCGGAGTGATAAGTCCGCTGGCCTCAAGATCACTCCATAGATTTGCTGGGAGCTCTAAATCAAAGTCAGCGATATTTGCCTTTAACTCTTTTAAATTTCCAGGTCCAGATAAGACCGTTGCAACTGCA
>CANBVR010000029.1 GCA_947372965.1 Actinomycetota bacterium | reverse complement strand
AAATAGATCAAAAATAGAGAGGTAAATCTCAATATTTGGTTATTAGCCGCAGACCGCTCCCTTGGAAGCCGAACCAACGACCTTTGCATACTTAGCAAGAACCCCACGCTTATATTTATGAGGGATCGGTGCAAAGTGCTTTCGGCGTTCGGCCATCTCGGCTTCATCAACCAAGAGATCTAATTGGCGAGTAACGGTATTGATTCGAATCAAATCGCCATCCTTAACAAATGCGATTGGCCCCCCATCAACTGCTTCAGGTGCAACGTGGCCAACACAAAGCCCGGTACTTCCACCGCTAAAGCGACCATCAGTTAAGAGAAGTGTTGTCTTACCTAAACCAGCGCCTTTGATTGCGCCAGTGATCATTAGCATTTCGCGCATACCTGGTCCGCCCTTTGGACCTTCGTAACGAATGACAACTACATCGCCAGCTTTAATTGTTCCGTTTTCAAGTGCTTCCATGGCAGCTTGTTCACGTTCAAAGACTCGGGCCGGGCCTTCAAAGTGCTCTACTCCAACTCCAGCGGTCTTTGTAACTGCGCCTTCAGGAGCAAGTGAACCTTTAAGAATTGTGATTCCACCGCCAGCAGAAAGTGGAGACTTAATTGCATGCAATACATCGCCATCTGGATCAAGTGGTGTGAGGTCAGCAAGGTTTTCCGCCATCGTCTTTCCAGTAACGGTTAAACAATCGCCATGCAAGAAACCAGCATCAAGCAGTGCGCGCAAAACAACCGGAATGCCGCCCACTCGATCGATATCGGTCATTACATACTTACCGAATGGTTTTAGATCACCAAGTAGTGGCGTCTTTTCACTTATGCGTTGGAAATCTTCAAGCGTTAAATCAACTTCAGCTTCATTTGCGATTGCCAGCAGGTGCAGCACCGCATTTGTTGAACCACCAAGGGCCATAACAACTGTGATGGCATTTTCAAAAGCTTTCTTGGTCAAGATCTGACGAGTTGTGATTCCCTTGCGAATTAACTCGACAACTGCAGCGCCTGATGCAATTGCATAATCATCGCGCCGGCGATCTACCGCTGCAGGTGAGGCAGAACCTGGAAGTGAGAGACCAATCGCTTCGCCAACTGCAGCCATTGTGTTAGCGGTATACATTCCGCCGCAGGCACCTTCACCAGGACAGATGGCGCGTTCAATTTTATCTACTTGCTCTTGAGAAATTAGGCCACGCGCACAAGCACCAACAGCTTCGAAAGCATCGATAATAGTTACATCTTTGCCATCAACATTTCCCGCCAAAGTTGAACCGGCGTAAACAAATACCGATGCCACATCAATTCGGGCAGCCGCCATCATCATTCCTGGAAGAGATTTATCGCAACCAGCAAATGTAACCATGCCATCAAGGCGTTCTGCCTGCATAACGGTTTCAACTGAGTCGGCAATAACTTCTCGCGACACAAGTGAGTAATGCATTCCTTCATGTCCCATTGAAATTCCATCAGAAACCGAGATGGTGCCAAATTGCATTGGGAATCCACCGGCTTCAATTACTCCCTTGCGAGATGCTTTTGCCAAGCGATCTAATGAAAGGTTGCAAGGAGTGATTTCATTCCACGATGATGCGATACCAATTTGTGGCTTAACCCAATCTTCATCGCCCATACCAACAGCGCGAAGCATTCCACGGGCGGGTGCGCGTTCAAGACCATCAGTAACCAAGCCAGAACGTGGCTTCATCTTATTTACTGGATTCTTTGGCTCGCTCATTTAATCAATTATCCCTGTCCTAGATGTTTTAACAATAGTTCTCGTACCTTTGCGGCATCAGCAGCGCCGCCAGTTGCCTTCATTACGGCACCTATTAGCGCACCAGCTGCTGGAATATTTCCACCGCGAACTCGATCAGCTGTATCTGGCTGGGCGGCAATAGCGGCATCGATCGCGGCCATAAGCGCTGAGTCATCAGAAACAACTTTCAATCCACGCTTTTCAATTACAACGCTGGCACTTCCTTCGCCAGCAATTACACCTTCAACTACTTGGCGAGCTAATTTATCCGTGAGCTCTCCCCCAACAATTAGCGCAATGATCTCTGCAACATCCTTTGCAGTGATTAAAGAAGTAGGTGCTACTTCCTTCTCATTTGCAAGGCGAGATATTTCACCGAGCCACCAAGTGCGGGCGCGAGTTGGTTCGGCGCCTAGCTTGATCGTCTCTTCAACGACATCTAGTAATTCAGCATTAATAAGAGAGGCCATCTCTTTATCTGGGCAGTTCCACTCAATCTGCAATCGCTTGCGACGAACTGATGGCTTCTCTGGAATTCTGGTACGAAGTTCTTCAATCCACTTTGCATCTGGAGTTACTGGAACCAAATCTGGTTCTGGGAAATAGCGATAATCCTCGGCTTGTTCCTTGGAGCGACCTGGACGAGTCTGACCACTTTCTTCTAAGAAGTGACGTGTTTCTTGAATTATTCGCTCTCCAGCTTCAAGTCGATTTGCTTGACGTTCAATTTCGCCAGATACCGCACGCTCAACAGAGCGAAGGGAATTTACATTCTTTGTTTCGCTTCGAGTCCCAAGTTTTCCGGATCCAATTGGCGCAAGAGAAACGTTGGCATCGCATCGAAGGGAACCTTGTTCCATCTTTACATCAGATACGCCAAGTGAGCGCAAAATGTCGCGAAGCTCTGTTACATATGCACGCGCAACTTGTGGCGCATACTTTCCTGTTCCTGGAACGATTCGCGTAACAATTTCAACAAGTGGAATTCCTGCGCGGTTGTAATCTAGAAGTGAGTACTCGGCGCCGTGAATACGTCCAGTTGAACCACCGACGTGGAGCGACTTTCCAGTGTCTTCTTCCATGTGAACTCGCTCAATATCAACTCTAAAAGTTTGTGGTCCCTCGTCAGTTTCAATTTCAACATCTAAATAACCATCAACACAGATAGGTTCGTCATATTGTGAAGTTTGGAAGTTCTTAGGCATATCTGGATAAAAATAATTTTTACGGGCAAAGCGGCTATATGGCGCAATCGAACAATTTAGCGCCAGGCCAATCAAGATTGAACTCTCGATTGCTTTTGCATTAACAACTGGTAGCGCGCCAGGCAGTCCTAAACAAACAGGACAGGTTTGCGTATTTGGCTCGGCGCCAAATTCAGTAGCGCAGCTACAGAACATCTTTGATTTGGTATTTAATTCAACGTGTACTTCCAAGCCAAGAGTTGGTTCGTACTTTGCCGTTGCGCCAGCGTAATCAAGTGTCATTACTTGCCACCCAACTCTGGAGCGTTTGAAAGAATTGGCTTACCCCATTTTGAAAGCAAGGCCGCTTCTAAAGTTCCACCAACGCGATAAAAACGATCATCTTGCATAACTGGCGCCATGATTTGAAGGCCAACTGGTAGACCATCTTCTTTTGCCAAACCAACTGGAAGGCTCATTCCACCAATTCCCGCCATATTTACTGGGATGGTTGCGATATCACTAAGGTACATCGCAACGGGGTCATTGCTCTTCTCCCCAATTTTAAAGGCTGTTGTTGGGGTTACTGGCGAAACCAAAACATCTACTTTTTCAAAAGCCTTTTCAAAATCTTGCTTAACCAAGGTTCGAACCTTTTGCGCCGAACCATAATAAGCATCGTAATAACCAGAAGATAAGGCATATGTTCCGAGAATTATGCGGCGCTTTACTTCCTTGCCGAAGCCAGCTTCGCGAGTAATGCTCATGACTTCTTCCGCGCCCTTAGATCCATCATCGCCAACTCGCAAGCCATAGCGCATTGAATCAAAACGAGCCAAGTTAGAAGAGGCTTCTGATGGGGCTATCAAATAATAGGCAGCGAGTGCATATTCAAAGTTGGGACAAGAAACCTCAACAATTTGCGCGCCGGCTTCAACTAAGAGATCTAACGCTTCGTTTATTCGCTCACTTACACCTGCTTGAAAACCAGCGCCGCTTAACTCTTTGATGACACCAATTTTCATTCCTTTTACATCTAGCTTCTTTGCCGCCGTAACAACTTGTGGCACTGGCGCATTAATACTTGTCGAATCGCGTTCATCATGTCCGGCAATTGCTTCGTGAAGAAGTGCGGAATCCAAAACTGTTCGCCCAAAAGGTCCAACTTGATCCAAGCTAGATGAGTAAGCGACAACTCCGTAACGAGAGACGCCACCGTAAGTTGGTTTGACTCCAACAATTCCAGTGAGCGCTGCTGGTTGGCGAATTGATCCACCTGTATCAGTCCCAATTGCAAGAGGTGCTTCAAATGCCGCAACTGCTGCCGCAGAACCACCACTTGATCCCCCAGGAGTTCTGGTTAGATCCCACGGGTTTTGTGTTGTTCCATAAGCTGAATTTTCGGTAGATGAACCCATTGCAAACTCATCCATATTTGTCTTGCCAAGAATTACAACGCCAGCTGCTTTAAGTTTTGCAACAACTGTTGCATCATACGGTGGACGCCAGCCTTGAAGAATTTTTGAACCAGCGGTTGTTGGGACACCTTCTTGCGCCAAAATATCTTTAAGGGCGAGTGGTATTCCAGCAAGTGGTGAAAGCTTTTCACCAGCGGCTCGCTTCTCATCGACTGACTTTGCTTGCGAAAGCGCGCCTTGTGAATCAACGTGGAGAAATGCGTTTACCTTGCCATCCACTTCAGCAATTCGATCTAAATGAGCTTGCGTTAATTCAACTGCCGAGAACTCCTTCTTGGCCAAAGAATCTGCCATCTGAGCAGCAGTTGCGTGAATATTTGTCATTCTTCACCAAGAATTTGTGGCACCTTAAAGCGATCCTCCGCTTTTGCTGGCGCACCGGAAAGTGATTGTTCATTTGTCAGGCTTGGCTTTACAACATCTTCGCGGAAAACATTAAATATCGCCAGCGGGTGTGAAGTTGGAGCAATATCTGAAGTTGCAACTTCTTGGACTCGCTTTACAGCTCCGAGGATTGATTCAAGTTCGGTTGCCATATGATCGAGTTCATCTGGAGTCATCTCGATCCGGGCGAGCTTTGCTAGATGCGCTACGTCATCTCGGGAAATTGCAGCCATGAGCGCACTCTATCGTGGCCGAGCAGGTACTAATAAATCGAGAGTTATGCGCGAATCTGGCCAGTACCAGTAACAATCCAAGTTGTGGTTGTCATTTGTTCTAAGCCCATTGGTCCACGGGCATGGAGCTTTTGATTTGAAATACCGATCTCTGCGCCAAATCCCATCTGCTCGCCGTCGGTAAATCTCGTCGAGGCGTTTACCATGATCGCAGCGGAATCTGAGAGCGAAATAAATTTGGCAGCGCTCTCCTGATTTTCTGTAACGATCGATTCGGTGTGCTTGGTTCCGTATTTGGCAATGTGATCGGCTGCGGCCAAGAGATTTGGAACAACAGCAATATTCATCTCAAGTGCGTTGTACTCGGTTGACCAATTTGATTCACTAGCAAGATTGACCTTGATGCCAATTGATTTTGCAATCTCATTTGTTTTGGCATCGACATTAAGAATAACTCCGGCTGATGCCAGTTCGGCAAGTGCCAGCGGCAAGAACTTATCTGCAACTTTTTCATGAACCAACAAAGTTTCAGCAGCATTACAAACACTTGGCCGATGACATTTTGAATTGATCGTAATTGGAAGTGCTTTAGCAAGATCGGCATCGACATCGACATAAACGTGGCAAACCCCTGCGCCAGTTTCAATTGTTGGAACTGTTGAATCATCTACAACCGTGCGAATAAGTGCTGCGCTTCCACGCGGAATCACTAGGTCCACTTTGCCTCGAGCATGAAGTAGCGCTTGAACAGTGCTTCGGTCATCCGATGGCACAAGTTGTAAAACCTCTGGTGAAATATTCGTCTTGGCAAGCGCCCGCTTCATTACGTTAACTAAAACCTCATTGCTATTTGCAGCAGAAGAAGATCCGCGAAGAAGGGCTGCATTTCCTGACATTAATAAAATTACCGCGGCATCGACGGTGACATTTGGCCTAGCCTCATAAACCATCCCAACCACTCCGAAAGGAACTGTGAGTTGTTTAAGATGTAGGCCATTTGGCAGAGTGCTTTCACGAACAGTCTTGCCAAGTGGGTTAGGTAATTTCGAAACTTGAATTGCGCCATCTGCAATCCCTTTGATTCGATCCTGCGTTAAGAGCAATCGATCTTGCATCGAGCTAGCCATCTCACTGCTTTTGGCAGCATCCATATCTTTTGAATTTGCGGTCAAAATTTCGGAGGCACTTTCTAAAATTTCTTTGGCGATTAATTCCAGGGCGGCTTGTCGCTCTGCGCCGGAAGCTGCGATTAGGGTGCGCGCAGCCAACCGAGCCTTATCAGCTAATTCGGCAATCATCGCAGTGGCTTCCACGTTCCTAGCCTAGAGCCTCTTACCCTTGTCTCATGAATCGTTTATTTAAGTTTTCGCGCAATCTATTAATTCTCATCGTAGCTCTTGCGGTTGCGCTCACTGGGTTCACTAGATTCATTCATTATCCAAACCCAATTGCGGCGATAAAACTTGGCCTTGCTCCGGCTTCAAAGACACCGACTCTTATGCCTTGGCACACAGTAACTCCCTCTTCCACTCCAATAACTTGGCCAACAGCAACTGAAGCCATGCCAAATACTGTGGCCTGGAAGGGTTCGCAAATTAAATGGCAAGAATTCTTAGCTAAAACTCACACCAATGCATTTCTAGTCATTCGAAATGGCGTAATCACCTACGAGTACTACAGCAAGGGCATGTCGCAGTCCACCCAACTTCCTTCTTATTCAATGGCAAAAACCATGACTTCTCTAATAATTGGCCAGTTAATTGAACAAGGAAAAATTAAGGAAAGCGATTATTTTGTAACGTACTTCCCGCAATACAAAACTGGAACATCCTTCGACAAGGTCACAATTCAAACACTCCTTGATATGCAAGCAGGCGTTGGAGTTAAGGATAATTATCCAGCCGGGCCTTCAGGTTGGGGCGTTGGAATTGCGCAGATGTATGCCACAACAGATATGAATTGGTTCATAAAGCACAACCGCAAGATGGCATTCGAACCTGGCTCAAAATCAGAATACATGAGCGTTGACACTCAACTCCTTGGAATGATCATCAAAAACGTTACCGGGGGCACGGTCTCTAATTACTTCTCGAAAAACATCTGGCAACCAATCGGTGCAAAATATCCAGCAACATGGAATGTTGATCACGTTGGCGGAATTGAAAAGACTTTCTGCTGCTTTAATGCCACAGCGCGAGATTATGCTCGAGTTGGCTTAGCAATAATCAATGGTGGATATGCCGGTTCAAATAAAATCATCAGCAGTACTTGGCTTAAGCGCCTTCAAACGCCAGTAACCAAACTGGATCGAGGCTGGGGCTATGGTGCGCAAATTTGGCACCCATCAGCAGGTATAACAAGTGCAATGGGACTTCACGGTCAATGGATTTGGACTGATCCAAGTACGCGATCAGTGATCGTTAAATTATCCGATAACCCAACTGGGCATGATGAGGATGATGCAACTGCAAAGGTATTGCTTGCAGTTAGTTCGCTGAAAAAATAGTTCCTAAATCTTCCCCATTTAGGGCGGCGGAAAGACTTGCTAAATCGGTAAGTAACATCGCAACGCCATTTGAGGTTGCAATTTCAGCGGCCTGAATCTTTGTAACCATGCCACCACTTCCAACACCCGAAGTTCCAACGCCACCAATTTTTGCCGACGATAGATCTGAAATTGAGGCAACAGTTGGGATGCGCTTTGCGCCAGATTGTGTAGGAGGCGCATCATAAAGTGAGTCCACATCTGAAACTAGAACTAAGAGATTTGCGCTAATTATGCGCGCAACCAAAGCCGCCAAGCGATCATTATCGCCCATCCGAATTTCATCAAAAACAACTGAGTCATTTTCATTAATGATTGGAACTACCTTTAATTCAAGGAGGCGAAATAATGTTCGTTGGGCATTCTCGCGTTTTACTGAGTCCTCTACTTCATCGCCAGTAAGCAAAACTTGCGAGGCAACAATTCCATGCTTGCTGAGCTCTTCGGTGTAGCAAGCTATTAATAAACCTTGACCAACTGAAGCAGCTGCTT
Source organism: Actinomycetota bacterium (assembly GCA_947372965.1). Classification (GTDB taxonomy): domain Bacteria; phylum Actinomycetota; class Actinomycetes; order Nanopelagicales; family Nanopelagicaceae; genus AAA044-D11. The sequence goes on along the minus strand of CANBVR010000029.1, from coordinate 5,173 downwards.
GCTGGGTAGCAAGATCTGTTGGGCGCTCGGTAAGTCCAAGTGGTGCCATACCTGCAGCGATGGCGGCAGAGGTAACAATTACAACTTCTTTATTCGCTTTGGCTAGCGCGGCAACAATATCGACCAATTTCGCAACCGCAGCGTTATCTAGTGCGGTTCCAGCATTTCCTGTAAGCGTTGAGGAACCAACCTTGATAACAACGCGCTTTGCGTTAACTAAATCGCTGCGGTTCATTATTTCTCGGCTCCTTCAATCCTCGGATTCTTTGGATCAATTACGTTGTACTCCCACTGCATTGCAATTTCATCATCATTTAATTGATCGACATCGTCTTCAACATAACGACCAGCCCATGGGGATTCGATTCGAAGATCGCCACCACGAGGCCCAGCAAGTAATTCTGCGCCTGCTTCAATTGTTGGATCCCAATCAAAGATAACCGCGTTCTCGCCGGCGCCAATGCGAACTTCATCTTTCGCTTTGGCACCTTTCTTAAAGAGTTCGCGTTCAACGCCAAGTGTTGCCAATCGATCAGCCAAATAGCCAATTGCTTCGGCATTACCAAAATCAGTCTGCTTTACCCAGCGAACTGGCTTCTCGCCAAGGACGGTAAATGAACCATCCTCATTTGCAGTAACTGAGAAAGAAGAATCATTCACAGCTGCAGGTCGAAGAACTATTCGAGCCTTCTCTTGAGAGGCTTCGGCTTTACGCTGGATCTGAATAATCTTTGCCATTGCGTAATTTAATTCGGTAAGGCCGATGTGTGAGGCCGCAGAAATTTGGAATACTTCATAACCGCGTGCTTCTAGAGTTGGTTGCACCATATCTGCCATCGCTTTTCCATCAGGTAGATCTACCTTGTTAAGTGCGATGATTCGTGGGCGTTCGGAAAGACCACCATAGTGCTTTAGCTCTTCTTCAATAATGTCGAAATCTTTAACTGGATCACGATCGGTTTCTAAAGTTCCGCAATCTAGTACGTGAACGAGCGCTGCACAGCGCTCTACGTGACGTAAAAACTCCAAGCCAAGGCCTTTACCTTGCGATGCACCAGGAATTAATCCAGGAACATCCGCGACTGTAAAGCGCGTATCTCCTGCCTGAACTACGCCAAGGTTTGGTGCCAAGGTTGTAAATGGATAATCAGCAATCTTTGGCTTTGCGGCAGAAATTGCAGCAACGAGAGATGATTTTCCGGCAGATGGGAAACCAATTAAACCGATATCGGCAACGCTCTTTAATTCAAGGTGAAGCGTTCGCTCTTCGCCTGGCTCACCTTTAAGTGCGAATCCTGGTGCGCGACGTTTTGAAGATGCCAGACCAGCATTTCCAAGTCCACCTTTACCGCCTTGTGCTGCAATAAAGCGAGTACCGATTCCAACTAAATCTGCAAGGACAGTTCCTTCTTGATCTTTAATAACTGTGCCATTTGGAACTGCAAGAATTAAATCTTTTCCTTCTTTTCCATTGCAGTAATCACCGTAACCAAGGGAACCATTTGTTGCCCGGCGATGTGGTGAATGGTGAAAATCTAAGAGTGTTGTGGTGCCTGGGTCTACGACGAGGATTACATCTCCCCCGCGGCCACCATTGCCACCATCTGGGCCACCTAGTGGCTTAAATTTTTCGCGGTGAATTGAGACGCATCCGTCACCACCGCTTCCAGCAAAGGCATGGAGCGTTACGCGATCAACGAATGATGCCATTTAACTCACCTGCCCTTTCTATATTAACTAAATTTACTAATTGAATAAAAAATGCGGGCCCGCTAACGCGGACCCGCAGAGAATTTACCTGCGCTTACGCGTTTACTAGTGCAGCCACCGGAACGATATTTACAACCTTGCGACCACGAGCGCGACCGAAAGCAACTTCTCCTGCAGCTAGTGCGAAAAGAGTGTCGTCCTTACCGATACCTACATTTTGTCCTGGGTGAAAAACTGTTCCGCGTTGACGGACCAAGATTTCGCCTGACTTAACAATCTGACCTGCATAACGCTTGATACCAAGGTACTGGGCATTTGAATCGCGACCGTTACGTGTGGAGGAAACTCCCTTTTTACTTGCCATTTGTTATTCGCCTCCCCTATTACTTGGTGATCGCGGTGATCTTCACGCGCGTAAGTTGTGAACGGAAACCTGAACGGCGACGGTAGCCAGTCTTATTCTTGTAACGAAGGATGTCGATCTTTGGACCCTTTGTCTCTTCAAGAATTTCGCCAGTTACTTTTACGCCAGCTAGTGCCTTGGCATCAGTTGTGACTGTTGTGCCTTCAACTACTAGGAGAGCTGGAAATGAAACTGATGCGCCAACCTTTGCATCGATACGGTCGACAGTAACTGTGTCGCCAACGGCAACCTTCTCTTGACGGCCGCCTGCTTTTACAATCGCGTACACGGTGACACCTTTCCAGACTTTTTTAATTAGGCCCGAAGCCAGTAAGGCTCGAGCAGGTGATAAGGATAGGGATTGCCCTAGCCTCGGGTCAAACTGGCTAAAAAGCCAGCAAAACTTAGTTCAATTTGAGTTCAATTTGAGATCAATTTGAGATCAAATTGGCGATTAATTAGGCGTAATTACCCCAGTGCTAACAGCTCGGCGGCGGCGCTTTTGGGGCGTTTGGGAAGCTTGTGAGGTTGGTTTTGGAGATTCAATCTCAGCAGCTGAGTCATCAGACAAGTTTTCTTCTGAATCGTTGCCTTGCTCTTGAACCTCTGCCACCTCTTCAAGTTCTGTGGCCGGGACATAACGCTTATCCATATCTTTATCTAAAGCAACCTTTTGAACTGGTTCGCTATGGATATGAATTCCTCGACCACCACAACTTTCGCAAGTTGTAGAGAAGGCTTCGATAAGCCCTTGACCGATACGTTTACGAGTCATCTGCACTAAACCAAGAGATGTAACTTCGGCGACTTGATGCTTGGTGCGATCGCGGCCAAGACATTCAACCAAACGGCGCAATACTTGATCACGGTTAGATTCAAGTGACATATCAATGAAGTCAATAACGATAATTCCACCCATATCGCGCAAACGAAGTTGACGAGCAATTTCTTCGGCTGCTTCCAAGTTGTTCTTGGTGACAGTTTCCTCGAGGTTTCCGCCCTTGCCGATGAATTTACCGGTGTTAACATCAATAACGATCATCGCTTCGGTGCGATCAATAACCAGGGATCCACCAGATGGTAGATAAACCTTGCGGTCAAATGCTTTTGCAAGCTGTTCTTCAATCTTATTATCTACGAATAGATCACGAGTTCCAGTCCACTTTTCGATCTTGGCTGTCAGCTCTGGAGCGATGTGTCCTAGGTAAAGATTGATATCTTCCCAAGCTTGATCTCCTTGGACGATTAACTTATTAAAATCTTCGTTGAAGATATCGCGGATAACGCGAACTGTTAGATCTGGTTCGGCATAGAGAAGTGATGGTGCTGAGGTGCCAGGCGTATTTGCCTTCTTCTCAATATCTTCCCATTGCGCCTTCAAGCGGGCTACATCTTGTTCAATCTCTTCAGATGAGGCACCTTCCGAAGAAGTACGAACAATTACGCCAGCATCTTCTGGTACTAAATCCTTCAAGATTGATTTCAAACGAGAACGCTCTTGATCTGGCAGACGACGACTAATTCCACTCATCTCACCGCTTGGTACATAAACAATATAACGACCAGGAAGCGAGATCTGGCTTGTTAGGCGAGCGCCTTTTTGTCCGATTGGATCTTTTGTAACTTGAACCAATACTGATTGGCCGGTCTTAAGTACATGTTCAATTTTGCGCTGTTGGCCATCTGCTAATCCAGCAGCATCCCAGTTAACTTCACCGGCATAGAGAACTGCGTTACGACCCTTACCAATATCAACGAATGCAGCTTCCATAGATGGGAGAACATTTTGAACTTTACCTAGGTAAACGTTTCCAACGTAAGAAATATTGCTATTTCGATTTACATAGTGCTCGACCATGATCTTGTCTTCCAAAACAGCGATCTGGGTACGATCTCCAGCTTGGCGAACCAACATTTGGCGATCAACATTTTCCCGGCGAGCCAGAAATTCTGATTCAGTAATTATGGTTCCACGGCGGCGTACAAAGTCACGTGGTTCGCGATCACGACGGTTACCACGATCATTGCGATCATTGCGGTTACGACCGCGGTCGCGAGATCTAGTCGGACCATCTTCACGAGTACGTGGCTCACGAGCTGGACGAGCTTCGCGTGGTGGTCGAACCTTTACAACGGTTACGACACCATCTTCATCAATAACTTCACCTGGAGTGACGCCATCACCACTTGCACGACGGCGACGACGACGACGAGGAGTTGAACTTGAGCTCTCTTCGCTCTCATCATCATTTAACGCACCGGCATCAAGAGTTTCATCAGTTTCTGAATCTCTATCGGTTGAATTCTCGTCTCCGTCACGACCTCCACGACGACGACCTCTGCCACCACGACGACGGCGGCGACGCTCTGCGCTCTCTTCACTTGTTTCTGAAGAATCTTCTGAAGCTTGCGCCTCACTCTTTGCTGGCTTGGCTTTCTTTGGCGCTACCTCTTCTGGAGCTGCCTGGAACATTGGAACTGGAATAGAGGCAGCTCGCTTGCTGCTCTTACTCTCTGTTTCAACAACATCAGGCGTGGAATCAGAAACGCTTTCTTCAACAGAAGCGTTTGATTCAGCACTTTGTAGATCTGCCTGTGAATCTGCCTTGGCAGACTTCTTTTTAGATATGCGCTTACGCGCACCTTTTGGCGCAATAGCCATAAAATCAAATCCTCATCTAAAACTAATTCTAAAACTTCCTTTTGAAAGCTCTGGCACTCGCTGCGAATCTGCCTTTAGGCCACGCGCTGAATACTGGATAAGTATTACCTATAACGGCAATAAAGGGCAACTATTACGGAAAATATGCGAGAAGTTGGCTATCTAGAGCGTAAATGAACATTTTGAAGCAAGCCTAGAGCAATCATATTTGCGAACATACTCGAGCCGCCATATGAGATAAATGGCAAGGGCACTCCGGTCATTGGGACCAAGCCCATGGTCATGCCAATATTTTCAAAAGTTTGGAAGGCAAACCAAGCAATAATTCCAACACACACTAACCTGCCAAATAAATCATTAGTTCGTTTTGCAATCGTAAATGCGCGGGCAAAGAAAAG
>CANBVR010000028.1 GCA_947372965.1 Actinomycetota bacterium | reverse complement strand
GAAATTATCTTGGCTTCTGGGGAGAAGATCTCGCGCATCGCAGGGGAGGCATAGCGGCTAGCGAGCAGGCTCATAGGTGAATTATCTGTCATTTAGTTCCCCTTCTCTGCGACCGACGCATTAAGTGCAATATCGCTTCGATAATGGCTGCCGGCCAAGGAAATTTGCGAGATGGTTCGATAGGCGGAATCACGTGCCTCGGTCAAATCACTTCCAATTCCAGTGACGGTAAGAACGCGGCCGCCGGCAGAATGTAAAACTCCATCGCGCAGTGAAGTGCCCGCGTGAAAAACAAAAGAGTGATCATTGGGTTTTATCCCCGTAATTGGTTCCCCAACTATTGGAGCTGCGGGATATCCATCGGATGCAAGTACAACTGTTACCGCTGCATCATCGCTCCAATCCAATGGACCAAAATCTTTCAACTTTCCAGTTGCTGCAGCAAGAAGTAATTGTGCAAGTGGCGTCCTAAGTCTTGGAAGAAGTACTTGAGTCTCGGGATCACCAAAGCGGGCATTAAATTCAATTACGCGAGTACCGCGACTTGTCAGGGCAAGACCGGCATATAGCAAACCAACAAATGGCGTATTGCGCGCTGACATTTCTTTTACAGTTGGATTTAAAACTTGGGTCAAAGTCTCTTCAACAATCTCATCTGGCGCCCAAGGCAGCGGTGAATAAGCACCCATGCCACCTGTGTTTGGTCCTAAGTCGCCATCGCCAACTCTTTTAAAATCTTGCGCTGGTTGCATTGCAATTACATGATGACCATCGCTGATGCCAAAAAGCGAAACTTCTGGACCATCTAAATATTCTTCAATAACGACTTGTGGTGATTGCAGCGCATGTTCGATGGCAAAGTCACGATCATCAGTTACTACAACGCCTTTACCAGCGGCAAGGCCATCGTGCTTTACAACATAAGGAGCGCCAAAGGTGTCGAGGGCTTTTTCAATTTCAACTTTGTTGGTGCAGGTGAATGATTTTGCAGTTGGAACTCCGGCATCACTCATTACTTTTTTCGCAAAATCTTTTGAACCTTCTAATTGCGCGGCAGCCTTTGATGGGCCAAAACATGGGATCTTTGCCTTTGCTAATTCATCAGCAACGCCATTTACCAATGGGACTTCTGGGCCAATAACAACTAGATCAACACTTAACTTTTGCGCGAGTGAAACAATCGCGTTGTTATCTTTAATATCTAACTCATGGCATAACGCAATCTCGGCAATTCCGGGATTTCCTGGCGCAACGTGAAGTTCTTCAAGCTTTGGATCTCGATTAAGTGCGGCGGCGAGAGCGTGTTCGCGCCCACCGGAACCAATCAAGAGAACCTTCAAATGAGATCCCTAACTGAGATGGTTTCATCTCTTCCTGGTCCAACTCCTACTGCAGAGATTGGCGCTTCGGAAATCTCTTCAAGATATTTCACATAGGCCCGCGCATTGGCTGGCAGATCTTCCAAGGTGCGGGCACCTGAGATGTCTTCCTTCCAACCCGGGAGATATTCATAAATTGGTTTTGCATGATGGAAATCAGATTGCGATGAAGGCAGTTCCTCAACGCGAGTTCCATCTATGTCATAAGCAACGCAAACTGGAATCTTCTCCCAACCAGTTAGAACATCTAACTTGGTTAAGAAGAAATCAGTTAATCCATTTACGCGAACTGCATAACGTGCGATCGGTGCGTCATACCAACCACATCGCCGATTACGCCCAGTGGTAACGCCAACTTCGCCGCCAATGCGACGTAGCGCTTCGCCATCTTCATCAAAGAGTTCGGTAGGAAATGGGCCAGAACCAACGCGAGTTGTGTAGGCCTTTACGATTCCAATTGCGCGAGTGATCTTGGTTGGTCCAATTCCTGAACCAGTAGATGCACCGCCCGCAGTTGGGTTTGAAGAAGTTACGAATGGATATGTTCCGTGATCAACATCGAGAAGGGTTCCTTGCGAACCTTCGAGCAAGACATTTTTATTTGCTTTCAACGCTTTATCTAGCAATAGCGCCGTATCGGTTACATATGGACGAAGGATCTCGGCATATTCCAAATACTCATTAACAACTTCATCGATCTCGATACCTTTGCGGTTAAATACTTTGATAAGTACTTGGTTCTTATCACGAAGTGCGCCTTCAATCTTTTGACGCAAGATTGATGGATCAAAGAGATCTTGCACGCGAATACCGATGCGATTAATCTTGTCGGCATAGGCTGGCCCGATTCCACGACCAGTTGTCCCAATCTTTGAGTTACCAAGGAATCTTTCAGAGACCTTGTCGATCGTGCGGTGATAAGGCGTAATTAAATGCGCGTTGGTAGAAATCTTTAGCTTTGAAGTATCGATACCGCGCTCGTTTAGCCCGGCGATCTCTTGCAGCAAAACAGATGGATCAATTACAACGCCATTACCAATTACGGGAACAACATTTGGTGACAAGATTCCAGATGGCAAAAGGTGCAGGGCATATTTCTGATCGCCAATAACAACGGTATGTCCCGCGTTATTTCCACCTTGATAACGAACTACATAATCAACGCGATCACCTAGTAAGTCAGTGGCTTTACCTTTACCCTCATCGCCCCATTGGGCTCCGAGTAGAACTATCGCTGGCATTAAGCGAGAAGTGAGGTGCCGGTTGAACGAAGATCTTCGCAAGCAACGCCAACGCGTGCAGCGATACCGGCTTCGGCAGCCTTACCCCATGCGCGTGGATCGTATGCCTTCTTATTTCCAACTTCGCCGTCGATCTTTAGAACACCGTCGTAGTTCTTGAACATGTGCTCAACAACTGGGCGAGTAAATGCGTATTGAGTATCGGTATCGATATTCATCTTAATTACACCGTAATCAAGTGCTTCGCGGATTTCTGAAAGAAGTGAACCAGAACCACCATGGAATACGAGATCCATTGGCTTGGAACCTGCAGGTAGGCCCTTTTCCTTTGCGACGGCATCTTGAAGTGTTTTCAAAATTGCTGGTTGTAGGACAACGTTTCCTGGCTTGTAAACACCATGAACGTTTCCAAATGTTGCAGCAACCATGTAACGGCCGCGCTCTCCCATGCCAAGAGTCTTAACAGTTAGGAGCGCATCTTCTGGTGTTGAGTAGAGCTTGGCATCGTGCTTTGCTTCGATACCGTCTTCTTCGCCACCGACAACGCCGATTTCGATTTCAAGAATTGTGCGAGCTGCTTCGGATTTGGTGATTAGTTCGTCAGCAATCTTCATGTTCTCTTCCATTGAAACAGCTGAGCCGTCCCACATGTGAGAGTTAAATAGTGGCGCTTTGCCAGCCTTGATGCGATCTGCACCAATTTGTAGAAGTGGGCGCATGAAGCCATCGAGTTTTTCTACTGGGCAGTGATCGGTGTGGAGTGCGATATTTACGTTGTAATTCTTTGCAACAACGTGTGCGAATTCTGCGAGCGCAACTGCGCCATCAACCATATTCTTAACAGTTGAACCTGAGAGGTATTCCGCTCCGCCCCAAGAGATTTGAACAATTCCATCTGACTTTGCTTCGGCGAAACCGCGGATGGCACCGATCAGCGTTTGTGATGATGAAACGTTGATTGCTGGGTATGCGAAGGCACCGGCCTTAGCCTTGTCCAACATTTGTGCATAAACTTCCGGGGTTGCAATTGCCATTTTAAGTCTCCCAATGTTTCTTCAAATTAAATTTGAATTTAAGTTAAGGCGTAAATCTCTTGGCCTGGCACTTCATTGGGTCGGCGGTGAGGCTTACGCCCTAGCCTTTCATATTTTCGGGCAGATTGGAAAACGAACGCGTGGGGGTGGGCGTTTTAGCCGATCCCAAACCAGCTCATGGCGCGGTCGAGGCCGATTAGGCCAAAGTTGGTGTGGGCCACCATCTTTACGATTCGCCCAACGGCTTTAATGCCAAGAGTTACGACGTGAAGATTGGCAATCGCGGTGAATATCATTCCCATTATTTGCTCCTTTCTTTAATTGGTTGATGCGGTGAAAATACGCGCTTTCCATAATGAAAAAGTTATGCCAAAGCCATAGTGTGGAAAACTTTTCGCTGGTAATCTCGAATTATGAGCAATGACATTTCGCCTGAGATTTCAATCGATAACCTCGGTCACGAGGACCGTCACTTTGCACCTTCACCAGAATTTGTGGCACAAGCAAACGCAACGCCTGCATTATTTGAGGCAGCAAAGGCCGATCGTTTAAAGTTTTGGGAAGATCAAGCCTCACAACTTGCATGGGATAAGAAGTGGAGCCAAGTTTTAGATTGGCAATTACCTTTTGCTAAATGGTTTATTGGTGGAAAAATTAACGCCGCGTACAACTGTTTAGATCGCCATGTTCTAGAAGGTCGCGCAGATCGCGTTGCCTATTACTTTGAAGGTGAACCAGGCGATACCAAGGTTTACACCTATGGCGATATGTTGAAAGAAGTTTCCAAAGCAGCTAACGCCCTTACCGAGATTGGAATTAAATCTGGTGATCGCGTAGCAATTTATCTGCCGATGATTCCAGAAGCAGCAATTGCCATGTTGGCATGTGCTCGAATTGGCGCCGCCCACTCTGTTGTCTTTGGTGGCTTCTCAGCCGATTCCCTTGTTGCACGTATTAATGATGCGCAAGCAAAATTAGTTATTACCTCAGATGGTGGTTATCGTCGCGGCGCGGCCATGGCGTTGAAGCCAGCGGTTGATGAAGCGGTGAAATCAACTCCAACTGTTGAGAATGTTTTAGTTGTTAAGCGGACGGGGCAGGAGACGGCCTTTGGCGCAAAAGATATTTGGTGGCATGAGATCGTTGATCGCCAATCAGATAAACATGAATGCGAATTCTTTGACTCCGAACATCCACTATTTATTCTCTACACTTCTGGCACAACGGCAAAGCCAAAGGGAATTCTTCACACAACAGGCGGCTATTTAACGCAGACTGCTTTCTCCCACAAGATGGTCTTTGATATCAAGGCCGAGAAAGATGTTTATTGGTGCACCGCTGATATTGGTTGGATTACCGGACATTCATACGTTGTCTATGGCCCAATGATTAATGGCACAACTCAAGTTATGTATGAGGGAACTCCTGATACGCCAAGCAAAGCGCGGGTATTTCAATTAATAGAAAAATACAAAGTTTCAATTCTTTATACCGCGCCAACGCTGATCCGCACTTGGATGAAGTGGGGCGTCGAGTTTCCAAACTCGTGTGATCTAACATCTCTTCGTTTGCTCGGTTCAGTTGGTGAACCAATTAATCCAGAAGCTTGGATGTGGTACCGCGAAGTTATTGGTGGAAATCGTTGTCCGATTGTTGATACCTGGTGGCAGACCGAGACTGGCGCAATTCTTATCTCACCGCTTCCCGGAATTACTCACACCAAGCCTGGATCTGCGATGGGAACATTGCCGGGAATTGTTGCAAAGGTAATTGATGATGAAGAACGCGAAGTAGGAAACGGTGGGGCCGGTTATCTCGCACTTACCGAACCATGGCCTTCGATGCTTCGAGGAATTTGGGGCGAGCCAGAACGTTATGCCGAAACTTATTGGTCAAGATTTGCTGGAAAGTATTTTGCCGGCGATGGCGCAAAATTAGATGATGAAGGTGCGATCTGGTTATTAGGCCGGGTTGATGATGTCATGAATGTTTCGGGCCATCGCATCTCAACCACCGAAGTTGAATCCGCACTTGTTTCCCACCCAGCAGTTGCCGAAGCTGCGGTTGTTGGCGCTAAAGATGAGATGACCGGACAAGGAATTGTTGCCTTCGTTATCTTGCGCGGCGGCATCGAACATCATGAAGGTGAAGTACTAAATAAGGAACTGCGTGATCATGTTGCTAAAGAAATTGGGCCGATTGCAAAGCCGCGTCAGATCTTGGTGGTTAATGAATTACCAAAGACTCGAAGCGGAAAAATTATGCGCAGATTACTGCGAGATGTTGCGGAGAATCGCGAAACTGGCGATGCCACTACTTTGGCAGATCCAAACATTATGAAATTAATTCGTGAAGGCCTGAACTCTGGAAAGAGTGAAGATTAAAAGCTCTTTTGAATCTGGTCTGTAACGTTTCGAATTAATTGCGGGGTATACAGGTTTATCTTCTGATAAATCTTGCTCGGGGCGATCTTTTCATGAGCCCAACTCCAAGGCATTGCCAAGCAAAGTGAGGCTATAAGAAATGCAGCCAGCGCAGTTCTTATAAATGAGAAGGCTGCGCCTAAAATGGAATCTAGCCATTTAAATGGGCCAAAGAGAAGTGTGTTGTGAAATAACTTAGCAAGCTTCTCCAATAGCCACTGGCCAACACTTGATCCAAAAGAGATTGCTACCAATAAAAGTGAGAACTTTCCGATCTGATTGTGCCAACCGTTCATAAAATGCAGACCAGCCCAAAGACCAGCAACTCCGCCGCCGACAAAACCGATCATCGCAAAGATTGATTTAAGAAAACCTGCGCGATAGCCGCGAATGATCGATACAAGCAAAGAAATTCCAAGAACGATATCTACCCAGTTGTAGTTCATGCCTTGATTCCAAGTGATGAATTAACTAAATCAAAGAGCTCTTGTTTGTTTTTCAAAACACCCCTCTTGCTCTTAACTAATTCGGATTTTTCATTGATAAACCAAGTTACTGGAACGCCCATGCCAAAAGCGCTCTTGGTGCTTCCTTTGGCATCATAAAGGTTTGGCCAACTCATTCCATGACTAGAAACAAAATCACGACCGGCTTGCATATTCTTCTCTTCAACATCAATTCCAATAATGGTTACCTTGCCGGTCTTTTGAAGTTCAACAAAGTAAGGAATCTCTTGCTTGCATGGACCACACCAAGAGCCCCAAACATTTATCACTACTGGACCTTTAATGCTTTCTAATAAGACCGGGCCAGAACCATCTAGACAATCCAGGGAAGTTCCACTTGTTTTACTTGAATCAGTTGCAATGGTTGAACAAGAAACAACCTTTCCGATTGCGATAACGCTTTCGCTCTTTGCGCCGCAAGAGGTGAGTAATAATGATGAGATTGCGATTAGAGCAATTGCACGCTTCATCGAAAATCCTCATCACTTTTTACTAGGGCCAAGGCTTTAACTTTATCCATTTCACCCATCCCATATGAGGGACACAACTTGGATAACGGGCAGGCCCCGCACGCAGGTTTGCGCGAATGACAGATGCGCCGACCATGCCAGATCATTCTTTGAGAGAGATTGGTCCACTCTTTTTGAGCTATCAATTCGCCAACTTCGCGCTCAACTTTCACGGGATCTTGTGAAGTAGTCCAACCAAATCTGCGGCTCAATCTTCCAAAGTGGGTATCGACAGTAATTCCTGGAATGTCAAAGGCGTGGCCCAGAACTACATTTGCGGTTTTTCTTCCAACACCTGGAAGTAAAACAAGTTTCGATAATTCGGGTGGAACATCACCACCATATTCATTCATAATCATGACCGATGCGTTCTTAATATTTCGTGCTTTGGCCCGGAAGAAACCAGTTGAGCGAATTAAATCTTCAATAACTTCAACCTTTGCTCCGGCCATCTTCTTTGCTGTTGGAAATTTGCGAAAGAGCGCCGGAGTAACTTGGTTGACGCGCTTGTCGGTGCATTGGGCGCTGAGTACCGTCGCTACCAATAATTGGAATGGTGTCTGGAAATCTAACTCGCATTTAACATTGGGATAGCGCTTGCACAGGACCTGGTAAATCGCTTTTGCCTCACGCTTTAATGTCTTCTCAGATCCCACGGGCAAGAGATTATCTCGATTGGAGATAAATTCACTATCGGGCTAGATTTGGCTCGTGGCCAACACCAAACAAGAAAATGATGATGACGTAGTCCGTAAAGCCCCGCTCTTTAGCGCGCTTGATGACGCATCTGCTGCAAAACTTCTTGCCTCGATGACTCCGGCAAAGGTTTCCCGCGGAAGCACCCTCTTTAAAGAAGGCGATGCTGGTGATCGCCTCTATGTTGTTGTCGATGGAAAATTAAAGCTCGGAACCTCATCAGTTGATGGCCGCGAGAATCTTCTTTCAATTCTTGGACCGGGCGATATGTTCGGTGAACTTTCACTCTTTGATCCAGGGCCACGCACTGCTACTGCAACAGCAGTAACCGATGCGCGCCTGCTTTCACTTGCTAACGACCAAGTTATTGGTTGGGTTACCGAGTACCCACAAGTTTCACTCCAACTTCTAGGTCGACTGGCTCAACGTCTTCGCCGCACCAATGAAGGTCTTTCAGATTTAGTTTTCTCAGATGTTCCAGGTCGCGTTGCAAAAGCACTTATCGACCTTGGGACCCGTTTTGGTGTTGAAAAAGATGATGGTCTACACGTAAACCATGATCTAACTCAAGAAGAGCTAGCCCAATTAGTTGGCGCTTCTCGTGAAACAGTAAATAAAGCGCTGGCAGATTTTGCTGGTCGCGGTTGGGTTCGCCTAGAACCTCGCGCAGTAGTGGTACTTGATTACGAGCGCCTCTCAAAGCGCGGCAAGTAATCATTTTTGCCCTATATAAAGAGTCCCAAATCCGCCTGATTCCAACAATGGCGCTGGAAATCGCCTTCGGAAAATTTCAAGAATCTTCATCGCAGCTCGGGCAAGTTGACCTGAACCTTTAAATTTTAAAATAGTAAAAATAGAGCGAATACTCTCTTGTTTCACAAGATCAAGGTAATCACCAAAAACTTCCAAACTAATTATTTTAAGATTATTTTTTTCTGACCAATACTCAAACCAATATGGACTTAAACCCGCTTGAAACCAATATGGGGCTTGATGCATCAGTGACATCAATGGGACGCTAATAACTAGAAATCCATCATTATTTAACATGCGATTTAATTTTTCAAAGACTCTAACTGGATCCGGAATATGCTCTAATACCTCAGTGCACAAAATTAAATCATATTTTTGAGTTTCAGGAATTTCCAAAATCTCGCAAATAAAGTCGTGTTCTGCATATTCCCAATCAAAATTATGCAGCCCACTTAGTTTTACTTCTGAATTTCTGGGGGTATAGCCATTAAAGTCATGCGAGGCATAATTATAACCCAGTGATTCTGCGACTTTTCGATACGGGCTAGAACCCGCACCAACATCTAAAAGGTTTTGCTTTCGATCTGATACAAGCGCTTTCAAAGCTTTCCTTACCCATTCTTCGCGGTACTCAGGATTTTGTACTCTAGCAGTTTTGGTCCAGCTCATATTTTCTTCTTTCCTAGAATTCAATTTAATTATTTAACTCCACAACAACTTCAACCTCTACTGGTGCATCCAGTGGCAATTCTGCAACGCCGATTGCCGTGCGCGCATGCTTGCCGAATTCATCGCCCCAGATCTTGATAAATAATTCTGATGCGCCATTGATTACACCTGGGTGGCCAATAAATCCTTGGGCTCCGTTAACAAAGCCGCGGACCTGCACAACGCGCTTGATGTTATCGATCTCAGCGACTAATTGAATTGCGGCCAGTGCATTTAGCGCACAAAGTTGGGCCAATTCTTTTGCTTGCTCTGGTGTAACGCCACCATCGACTTTTCCAGTATATGGAATCTTTCCATCAACTAGTGGGAGTTGTCCGGCGGTGAATACCAAATTTCCAGTGCGAACTGCTGGGACATATGCCGCAAGCGGAAGTGAGGCAACAGGTAGTTCTAATCCAAGTTCTTTTAACTTTGCACGAACATCAGCCATTTAATTAATCTCTCTCTTCATATAAGCGACGAGTTGTTCTCCGGTGCCTGGCGCTGGAACTACTTGAATGAGATCCCAACCTTCAGAACCCCAAGTATCTAAAATTTGCTTAGTTGCATGTGAAAGCAGCGGAACTGTTACATATTCGAATTTTGGCATTTAATTTCCTCCAGTAAGTGCAGCTTTAACAAGACCTGAAACCAAACCACCATCTGCTTTACCGGCTGTCTTTGGTTGTACTAACTTCATAACCTTTCCCATATCTTGTGGACCAGTTGCACCAGCTTCAGCAATCGCATCAGCAACAATCTTCTTAACTTCATCTTCTGAAAGTTGAGCAGGAAGATATTTAGCAATTACTTTGCCTTCATTTGTTTCTAGCTCTGCGCGATCAGCATGGCCTGCATCTTTATAGGCCTCGGCTGCTTCGCGGCGCTTCTTTGCTTCGCGGGAAAGTACGGTGATGATCTCGGCATCAGTAAGCACGCGGGCTTCTTTGCCGGAAACTTCTTCCATTGTGATCGCAGTTAAAACCATGCGAATCGTTCCGGAGATAACCTCTTCGCGCGAACGAATCGCCTCGGTTAGGTCGCTTTGGAGTGTCTCTTTTAGTCCCATAGCGGTATCTTCTCACGCCTATGAGTTACAAACTACGCGAAGTCTCGGTCCCAGTTCTTCCTGCTGGCCACTGCGATATCCGCGTGCTCCACTTCTCTGATCTACATCTGACTCCGGCGCGAAAGACAGAGATTCGTGACATTGCCAGCTTTGCTGATCTAAAGCCCGATCTAGTTATTAGCACTGGTGATTTCCTCGCCCACAAAGACGGCGTCCCAGTTGTTCTCTCTGCCCTCGGTGATCTCTTAGATCTACCTGGTCTTTTCGTCTTTGGTTCTAATGATTACTACGGACCCAAACCAAAAAATCCATTCTCATATTTAAAGAAAGATCATGGAAAAAGAAAGTTAGGTCCAGATCTTCCGTGGCAAGGGCTTGCTAAATCCCTAACAGATTTAGGTTGGATCGATCTAAACCATTCACGTACTACCTTGAAAGTAAATGACACCACTATTGAAGCTCGCGGTACTGATGATGCACACCTAGATCGCGATAACTATTCCGAAGTACAAGGTCAACCAGACAAGAGCGCCGATCTAGCAATTGGTGTTACGCATGCACCATATTTAAGAATTATTGAAGCAATGGCTAAAGATGAATTAGATTTAATTTTTGCTGGCCACACCCATGGTGGACAAGTTCGGTTACCTTGGCCGGGTGGAAGTAAAGCACTCACCACAAATTGCGATCTACCAAATTGGCGCGCCCGTGGATTAACTAAAGACGCAAATGAACCTTGGCTTCATGTCTCTGCTGGAATGGGAACAAGCCCCTTTGCAAGAATCCGAGTGGCTTCACCACCCGAGGTATCAATGCTTACTTTGGAGGCTGGGTTCTAAGTAGTAGTTGGTAAATTGCGCCATCTCTTTAAAACCAGCTTTTTCATAGGCCTTAATCGCGCCAATATTCTTATGTGCAACTCCTAACGCAACTTCAGTAATTCCTAATTGCGCCGCCTTGGAGACCATCCGCTTTGTTAACTCGGTTGCTAAACCTTTGCCTCTTTCTGCTTCGACGGTAACAATCGAAACAAGAACATGAAAACCAGATTTCCATTTAACTAAAGCACCGAATGCCGCTTGATTAACCTCGCCCCAGAAAATGATCTCGCTATTTCCCGGATAGACCGATGAGTTTGGTGCATTTTCTTTTAGAACCTTTTCAATCAGCGCATCATCGGTACAGATTGATAACTCTTCAAAGCCCTGAATTACTTCGGTTTTGCGGCCATAAAAATCGAATTGATTTGCGATCTGCAAATGACCAAATGTTGGTTGACCATTTCCGTATGCAACTGCGCACTTCTCCCACCGTGGATCAATATGTGGATTTGGTCCGAAAGCCTGGCCGTAGGGCATATCGCCTTTAGTTGTAAAAGAGAAAGAGCTTTCAGTTTTAAAGGCTTCTAAAAAGTTCTCTTCACCGATAAAAACACTTGGAACATTTAATTCACCCAATAACTCAGATGCCCACTTAAGAGCTACTTTGTAATCAGATGTTGCTTCCACTTATTTCTTGAGAGCTTCCACATCTGCATCGACCATAAGTTCTGCAAGTTCTTTCCAATGCGTCTTTGCTTTCCAATTCAAAGCCTTCTCAGCCTTTGAAGCATCACCAATAAGAGCATCTACTTCGGTCGGACGTATGTATTTCTTATCGGTCTCAACGTGATCTTCCCAATTCAAACCAACGCGGGCAAAGGCAGCTGCGGCAAAATCTTTAACTGTTGCACCGACGCCAGTTGCAACAACATAGTCACTTGATTTCTCTTGCTGGAGCATAAGCCACATAGATTCAACATACTCTTTAGCAAAGCCCCAGTCGCGAACAGCAGTTAGATTTCCAAGGAATAGCTTCTCTTGCTTTCCAGCAGCAATTGCGGCAACTGCGCGAGTAATTTTTCTGGTTACAAATGTTTCGCCGCGACGAGGTGATTCATGGTTAAACAAAATTCCATTTGTTGCATGCATTCCATAACCATCACGGTAATTAACGGTGCACCAGTAAGCCATTAACTTCGCCGCTGCATATGGAGATTGTGGGCGGAAGACTGAATTTTCATTTTGTGGCGGCGGGGTTGATCCAAATAGTTCTGAAGTTGATGCTTGATAGAAACGTGTATTGATTCCGGCAGACCTGATTGCTTCCAATAGTCCAACAGCGCCAACAGCATCAACTTGCCCGGTGTATTGCGGCATTGTAAAAGAAACTTGAACGTGTGATTGAGCGCCTAGGTTATAAACCTCATCTGGATTAATTTCACGAATTAAATTTGTAAGTCCAACTCCATCAATTAAATCGCCATAGTGCAGAATTAAGCGTGGGTTTGGCACGTGTGGATCTTGGAAAATATGATCGATCCGACCAGTATTAAAAGTAGATGCGCGACGTATTAGTCCATGAACTTCGTAACCTTTTTCAAGCAAAAACTCCGCAAGATAGGAACCATCTTGCCCGGTGATGCCGGTTATAAATGCGACTTTGCCCATTAATTTAACCCCTCTACAAATGATTCGATAAGTTTTCGAATATTCAACAGATCTGCGCTCACGTCAAAATGGTGATTTCCAATAAAGAAGCCATTTGTATCAATAAAATCAGAATTTGGAAGCGGTGGAACTTGGCTGTGAATTAAATGTTTCATGACCGGGTTCTTTGCAAAATTTCCAGCAACGATTGGCCTAGTAGCGATCCCTTTATCAGTTAAGAATTTTATGAGCTCAGTTCGCTTTCCTTCTAACTTGCCGGTGAGAACTATTGAAAAGCCAAACCAAGATGATTCTCCAACTTCCTGTTGGATCCTAAAATCTAGCGAATTTCCAAAAACTTCTTGGAACTTTGCCGCGTTTTTTCTTCTCTCAGATAGAAAGTTGCTAAATTTTTTGAGCTGAACTCTTCCAATTGCCGCCGATAATTCGATTGGACGTAAGTTATAACCTGGAAGAACAAATCTAAATAGATCTTCCCATTCATTTTCAGACTTAGGATAAACAGAATTATCTTTTTCTAACCCGCGGGTCCATCCATGTGCTCGAATTGAGATTAGCGCTTCCATCAATTCTTTACTGTCGGTGGTAACCATTCCACCTTCCATGGTGCAAATGTGGTGACTGAAATAAAACGAGTGAGCACCCGCTAATCCAAATGAACCGGTACGTTTGTTTGAGATTCTTGCACCAAGGGATTCACAATTATCTTCAATAAGATAAAGGTTGTGTTCGTCAGCTATGGCTCTCAACTCCAAAAGATGCGCTGGATTACCGAGAAGATTTACTGCAAAAATTGCTCGAGTTTTTCCGTTTATAGCTTTTCGAACAAGATTTATATCCATATTTAAAGTTTCAGGATCAATATCAACAAAATTTAGGACAAATCCCGCTTGATTAACTGGGTAGTAAGTTGTGCTCCAAGAAACTGCAGGAACGATAATTTCATCGCCTTCTTTAATCTTTGAGCCTTTGAAATATCTCATGGCGGCAACCATGCCTAGGTT